>CAYTCB010000031.1:0-12825 GCA_964436195.1 uncultured Elusimicrobiaceae bacterium | reverse complement strand
GCATATGAGAGGAATCTGAAAAGTTATGCCTCCGCATAATAAAAGCATCAAAACAAAAGAAATATATGCGTTAAAAGAAACCTGCGAACCGGTAGGCGTAAGAGAATTAGCCAATCCTATAAGAAATTTTACAGATACCGGCAAAACTGCAAAATACACAAACAGCGTTCCAATCACAAACAAAAACATCGAAAATACAGTCCATTTTATTATAAAAGAAAATTGTTCTTTTTGAAATGCCGGTCTTATAAAATTTACAATCTCATACATAACCGGCAGAAAAGCAGCCACAAACGCACCGTACATTATGGTTTTAAAATATATAGCAACAGAATCTGTAGGTTTAAGAATATAAAAGCCGGTAATTATATCTTTTGACGGAAGTTTTATTATATCTATTATTTTATCGGCAAAAAAGAAAGACACCGCCGATGCGGCAATAATATAAATCAATGAACGTATAAAAACAAATCTCAGATCTTCAAGATGCGAGATTACTGTTTTTTTATTTCCCGTTGTTATCATTTTGTTTTTCAGACGAATCATTTTTATCGGCTGTCTTGTCTTCCTCTGTTTTTTTACCGTCAAAAGCATCTTTGAATTCCTTTATGGAATTTCCCAAAGCTCTTCCTATCTGAGGCAGTTTTTTTGCCCCGAAAAGCAATAAAGCAAGAATAAAAAGCAACAAAATTTCCTGAAACCCCAAACCAAACATAAACACCTCCGTCAATATAGAAATTTTTTCACAGTCTGCATCATTGATTTATCTTATCAATAGTTCTCAGAGCGGGCCTTCCGAGTATTCTTCTGAGCCACATTCTAAAAGTCATCATATATTCAAAAATAGCAGGAATAATAAGCAAAGTCAATACTGTTGAACTTATTATTCCTCCTATAACAACTATCCCCATCCCCTTTCTGAAAGAACCGGCCTCTGTTAACCCTATGGCTGTAGGAAGCATGCCTGCCGAAAGAGCAAACGAAGTCATAAGTATCGGTCTCAATCTTATTCTTCCGGCTTCAACAATTGCGTCTTTCACAGATTTACCGCGTCTTATAAGCTGCTGTATGTAATCGACAAGCAAAATTGAATTTTTAGCAACTATACCCAAGAGCATGATAAATCCTATCATAGTAAACATATTTATTGTTTGTCCCGTCAAAAATAAAGCCGCAAGTCCGCCAGTTATTGAAAGAGGCAGCGCAACCATTATCGTAAATGGAGTTATGACTGATTCATACAAGCTGGCAAGAACCATATATATAAATATCAAAGACAGAATTCCTGCCATTATCATATTGCTGAATAAATCCTTCATATCCTCTGAATTTCCGGCATAAACGTATCTTATTTTATTCCATTTTTCTTTTTCTTCGTTAATGTTTTTATCAACAATATCTTTCGTGGCTTTCTGAATCTGCGTAATTGTCACTTCAGGTTCAAGATTCCCTTCAATTGAAATATATCTTGATCTGTCTCTTCTGAAAATTTTATTAGGCCCTTCCGCTTCGTCAAACGAAGCAATATTTTTTAATTTCACGAGTTTCCCGTTTCTGTTTTTAACATAAAGTTTATCATAAGCTTTTCTCAGATCCCTTTGTGACTCATTAAGCCTGACTCTTATATCGTACTCAAGCGTATCCTGCCTGTACACAGCCGGCGTAGTTCCTTCAACCATGGCCCTGAGTTCATTGCCGGCATCTACAGAATTAACTCCGAATTCCTTCATTTTTTCGGAATCAAGTCTGATCTGTATTTCAGGTTTTCCGGAAACATAATTAGTTCGCAAATCAACAAGACCTTTTACTTTTTTAAACTGTTCAATAAGGAGGTCTGCTCGTTCCGTAAGGCGCGCAATATCATCGCCGTAAAGGTGAAGCAAAAAAGGCCTTTGACTGTTAAGCCCCATATTGTCATTAAGTGAAAATTTTAATTCTCCTCCAAATCTTCTGTTTAAAGATGCTCTTATATCTTTTTTTACTGCGCTTGTTTTTTTTCTTCTGTCTTTTGAAGAAATAAGTTTTACAAAAACATTTGAAGTATTCGGTTCAACGCTTGACCCTATTGCGCTTACGACAAAAGAAACTTCTTTGCTTTGCATTACGATTTGTTCAATATCAGACGTATATTTATCCATTCTTTCTATTGAAGTTTTGGGAGCAGCTTCTACTGCAATATTAAATTCTCCCATCTCGGCATTTGATATAAAAGCAACCGGAATATGTTTCAACAAAATAAAAGACAGCGCACAAATCAACACTGTCAAGGCTATTGTTTTTATTTTGTTATCAATAATATATCTTACGCTTAAAACGTAAACTTTAGATATGAAAGCGTATGTTTTTTCAAACCAATCAACTGTCAGGATTCTTATTACTTTTGAAATTGCGTAAACAAACCTGTTATTCTTCTTTGTTTTTGAACCGCTCTGTATCATATATGCAGAAAGCATAGGTGCGATTGTAAGAGCATCCATAAGAGAAATCATCATTGCAAAAACTACTACCAGTCCGAATTCTTTAAAAAACTGTCCTACCATGCCGCTCAAAAAACCTACCGGAAGAAATACGGCAATGACCGAACTTGTAGTCGCTATTACCGCAAGAGCCACTTCATCGGTTCCTTTTTGCGCAGCAACTATAGGGTCCTCGCCCTGCTCGACATGCCTGAAGATATTTTCTCTAACTACTATTGCGTCGTCAATCAAAAGTCCCACTGCAAGCGACAGAGACAATAAAGAAATTATGTTGATGCTGAATCCGAATAAATACATAAAAATGAATGACCCTATAAGGCTGTTGGGAAGAGCAAGCGCCGTTATAAAAGTTGAACGCCAGCTTGCCAAAAAGAAGTAAACAACTATTATTGCAAGGAAAATCCCTTCGTAAATTGTGTTTTTAACATCTTCTATATTTTCTCTTATTGCCCTTGCGTTGTCTGTAACCACTTCAAGAACGGGATTTCCTTCCGAATGAGAATATTCGGCATTTAATTCTCTTATCTTTTTATTTATGCCGTCCGATATTTTGACATCGTTTGATTTTGACTGTTTATATATTCTCAAAAGCAGTGAATTTTTTTTCTGTATCATATCACCGTTTCTTACGGTTATTCTTCCTTTGGTTTTCCTGTCTTCAACTGTATCTTTAACATCAGCCACATAACTTATAGGCACTGCGACATCATTCCCCAAAAAATTCAAATTTACATCTTTTATTTTATCCACATTGCGAAATTCACCCATGCTTCTGTATGTAATATCTTCGTTCTGGTTTGAAAATTTTCCTATGGGAATGTTTGAACTGTTTGACTTGATTGCGTTGGTAATATCAGTAAGCGTCAAATCATACTGTTTCAGTTTATTAAGATCGGCTCTTACCTGAAGTTCTCTTCTTGTGCCTCCGACCATAAGTATTTTTGAGACGCCGTCTACTCTGAATAGTTCTTTTCTGAATATTTCATCTCCAAGATCATATATGTCTTTTGCGGAAAGATTTGCATTTAGGCTGACCGTCATTATAGGTTCTGAGTCAGGATCCATTTTATAAATAACCGGTTCGTCTATTTCATCAGGGAACCATCTTCTTATTTCCGCCACTTTATCTTTTACTTCCTGAAGAGCCGTTTCAGGGTTTTTTGACAAAAGAAATTCCACCGTCGTCATTGACTGTCCTTCCTGGCTTATTGACGAAATATGTTTTATGCCGGAAATTGGACTTACTGCATTTTCAACTCTTCTTGATACCCTTCTTTCTATTTCTTCAGGACCTGCGCCGTCGTATCTTATGTCAACAACAATAAAAGGCATTTCCACATCAGGGAAAAGCCTTACGGGTATTCTTTCAAATAAAATGAGTCCGACAATGATCATCGCAACCAAAACAGAAAAAACGAAAGTAGGCCTTTTGATAGATAAACTTGCAAGATTCATACAGATATTCCGTTATATTTAAAATAATTGACCGCAAAATATTACATTCTCACAGTCAATTTTATTATATTGGGGTAAATCTGTAAAGAATTTATTTTTTAATATGATTTTTTTTATCTTTTATAATGGATACTCTGACAAAGACTGCAAGAATAAGCCATATCGCAAATAACGCATAAGATACGTATTGTGCGGTTTCTGAATGAAATTTGTAAGCGATATAAAGACCTGCTACTCCGGCAAACGTGGACAATAAAAAAATGTATTTGTATCTTTTGTACTTTGTTTCATCTGTTGTCATTTGTCAATCCCGCCCTTTTTCTGATTTTAATGATAAAATAAAAAGTTATACCGTTGATAAATAATAAAACTAAGGCTGTAATTAATCCGAATATGAAATTCGTCAAAAAACCAGCAACCGCGCCGGCTGCAATATCGGCAACAAACAAAAAATAAAACAATTTATCCATATTCACTCTTTATATTCTCGAACAAGATATATAAGTTTGCCTACGATTTCGATATTGTCAGAAGTTATTGTCGGATATTTAGGATTTGAAGATTTTAGAAATATTCTGCCGTTTTCTTTAAAAAATAATTTTACCGCCGATTCTCCGTCTACAAGAGCTACAACGACATCTCCGTTATAAGGTTTATCTTCTTTTGAGACAACTATCGTATCACCTTCAAATATACCTGAAGGCTCCATACTGTCTCCTTTTACTTTTAAAGCGAAACAGTGTCTGTTTCTGGTTACATTTGTATTAATATAAACATAATCGTTTGCATCCTCAATCTGTTCAAGAAAAGTGCCCGCATGAACGCTGCCCAAAACGGCAACCGGAGTAAAATTCTGTCTGTTGGGAAAGTCTATTCCCCTTGATATCGAGTCTCTCTTGGTCAAAAAACCTTTCGTCTGAAGGCTGCTTAAATGCTGCTGTATCGATCCTATCGATAATTTGAAATGAGCCGCTATTTCCCTCACTGTAGGCATCATGGCATTTTCGGCATAAAATTCACTGATAAAATTAAGTACTTTTTTTTGCTTTTCAGTT
Organism: uncultured Elusimicrobiaceae bacterium; assembly: GCA_964436195.1. Lineage (GTDB taxonomy): Bacteria > Elusimicrobiota > Endomicrobiia > Endomicrobiales > Endomicrobiaceae > Proruminimicrobium. The sequence continues at coordinate 7,838 of CAYTCB010000031.1, read as the reverse complement.
AATTCTTTCATAGAGAACCCCGCAGATTTATAATCTAATTCTTTTGTATTATATCATACATCTGTATTTATGTCAAATAATATTAGTGCTTAGTATATTTATTTGATAGAATAGGCATACAATGCTTCCTACAACGAAAGAAGAACTTATAAAACTTGACTGGAAAAAACCGGACATAATAATCATATCCGGCGATACATATATCGACTCGCCGTTTAACGGTGCTGCCGTAATAGGCAATTATTTGTCAAAATACGGTTATAAGGTCGCAATTATCCCCCAGCCCGATATCAATTCAAACGAGATAACAAGACTCGGAGAACCTGAACTCTTCTGGGCTGTTACTGCAGGCGCAATGGATTCTCTCGTTGCAAATTATACCGCAACAGGAAAATTCAGAAACGACGACGATTTAACTCCCGGCGGAATAAACAACAGACGACCTGACAGGGCATGTATGATTTATACAAATTTGATAAGAAGATATTTTAAAAACACAAAGCCTGTCGTGTTGGGCGGCATTGAAGCAAGCCTGAGAAGAATAACCCATTTTGATTTAAAAGACAATAAACTCAGAAGATCTCTTTTATTTGATTCAAAAGCCGATATTATTGTCTACGGAATGGGCGAGAAAACAACTTTGGAACTTGCCGGCAGATTAAAAAATAATCTTGATTATAAAAATATAAAAGAGATTTGTTACATTTCAAAAGATAAACCTGAAAATTATCTTGAACTTCCGTCATATGAAGAATGTTCGTCGTCAAAAGATTCTTTTATGAAAATGTTCAAAATATTTTATGAAAATCAGGACAAAAATATGTTTCAGCAGCATGACACCCGCTATTTGGTCCATAATCAAATCCAAGATGTTCTTACTCAGCAAGAACTTGATGAAATATCAGATATGGAATTTACAAGACAGGTTCACCCTTACTGCCTTAAATCGGGCGCCGTAAAATCACAGGAAACTATCAAATTTTCCGTAATTTCGCACAGAGGATGCTGCGGAGAATGTAATTTTTGCGCAATCGCCGTTCATCAGGGAAAAACCGTAATTTCAAGAAGCGAAAAATCTATAATCAGAGAAATAGAAAAGCTTGCGCAAATGCCTGATTTTAAGGGCTATATATCAGACGTGGGCGGACCTACCGGAAACATGTACGGATTGTCATGCAAACTGCACAAAACGGCGGGAATATGCAAAAACAAAAAATGTCTGTATCCGGAAATATGCGAAAACCTTATTTTTTCACATGATATACAGATAAATCTTTTAAACAAAATAAAAGAAAACGAAAAAATAAAAAAAGTTTTTGTTTCATCCGGAATAAGACACGATATGATTGTAAAAGACAAAATTAGCGGAGAAAGATATCTTAAACACATATCAGAAAACAATATTTCAGGACAATTAAAAATTGCTCCGGAGCATACTGAAGATATCGTTCTTGCTCACATGAATAAACCGAAACAGGACACTTTTATTGAATTTATAAAAATGTTTAACGCAGCCAATGAAGGGCTTGACCAATATATGACATGTTATTTTATGGTAGATCATCCCGGATGTTCCATCAAAGAAATAAAAAATCTGCTTGAATTTATAAAAAAACACATGAAATTTACGCCGGAACAGGTTCAGGTTTTTACCCCCGCTCCTTCGACATACTCAACTCTTATGTATTATTGCGAACAAGATTTAAACGGAAATCCGTTATTCGTTGAAAAAGACAGAAATGCCAGAATGAAGCAAAAATTGACGCTGACTCAGCATTTTGACAAACGCAGTTTTGCAAAATCCGGAAACGCAAAACGATTTTTCCGTCGGAAAAGAAGTTTCTGATTTATCTTTTTATAATCAAAAATTTGACTTAAAACAAAGTTTTAAGTATAATCTTTCCACTGTTTTTAAAGGGCCTGTAGCTCAGTTGGTTAGAGCACTCGACTCATAATCGAATGGTCGTAGGTTCAAGTCCTACCAGGCCCAATAGTTCTTTACAACAGCGGTAAATAAAAGGAAGTTCCGTAAGTTTTTTTAATTCGGACGCTGCCCAGCAACGGTAAACATTTTTTGTGAGCCCGGTCTATTTATTTATCTTTTAAGCAGTTTCTTTCTAGGGGAAGACTTTTATATTTCTATTTTTTATAAACCGTCTTTCAATTGGAAGACGGTTTTTTTATTTATAACATTCTTTTATCTGCAAAATTTATTCAGGCAGGTCAAATTGATGATCATAGTAATAACAGGCAACGGCAAGGGCAAAACAACTTCATCTATAGGACAAATCATTCGGGCTCTCGGTCATAACCAAAAAGTGTGTCTTATACAGCTTTTTAAGGGCGAAAATTTTTACGGCGAACAAAAAATACTTGCGAAACTTGAAGGCCTCGATTTTTATTCATATGCAAAAAAACATCCTTTTTGTTTCAAAGACATTTCAAAGCAGCAGGCCAGACAGGAATGTTTTACGGCATTAAGCAAAATTGAAGAGATAATCAAAAATAACCGTTATGATTTGATAGTGCTTGAAGAATTCAATATAGCTTTCAGAGACGGCTTTATTGACGAAGAATCTCTTATTGAAGCCGCAAAGCGGCTGGCTGAAAAATCAACCGTAATAATAACCGGAAGAGGAGCGTCTCAAAAACTTATAGAGACGGCAGATCTCGTAAGCGAAGTTCTAGAAATAAAACATCCGTACTCTAAAGGGATACCGGCAAAAGAAGGAATTGAATTTTGACAAAAAAATTACTGCTGATTTTTATTTTTTTATTTATTGCCGCAGGCGGCTACGCAGAATATAAAAGGATCATATCTCTTGCGCCGTCGGTAACAAGAAGTTTATATGAACTTGGTCTTGAAGAAAATATAAAAGCCGTGACCATTTACTGTCCTGAAGGTACAGTCAAAAAAGAAAATATAGGCACTCTTCTTGAGCCGAATATCGAAAAAATAATTTCTTTAAAGCCTGACCTTATAATATCCACAAAAGAAGGCAACAACAAATCGGCGATAGAAAAAATGCAGAGGCTCGGATGTAAAATTTACGTTATGGATACTGTCAGCAGTTTCGACGAGATATGTGCAAATTTTCAAAATCTCGCAAATTATGTCGGCAAAAAAGAAACGGCTGAAAAGATAATATCAAACGTAATAAAAGAGATAAATGAAATAACTGCAAAAACAAAAGATAAAAAACCGGAAAAAATATTTTGGGAAGTAGGAGCAAAACCGCTGTTTACGGCAGGTAAAAAAAGTTTTGTAAACAATTACAACAAATTTTTGGGAACAACAAATATTTTTAACGATGTCGATATGAGATACCCCAACGTAACTATGGAATCAGTAATAATAAAAAATCCCGATATAATACTTCTTGTAAACATGGGCGACATAACCTTTGAAGAAATGCAGAGATGGAAAAAAATTAAAACAATAAATGCGGTAAAAAACAACAAAATTTATATGCTTGATGTAAATGATATTTTTACCCCCACACCTTTGACTTTTTTAAAAGGAGTCAAAATAATTTTAAAAACCGTTTATCGGGATAGCGTTTATGAAAAATAATCTTATTTTAAAATTTTCAATATTATCTGCTCTTTTTGTTGCGGCGTTTGTATTTTCAATGCTGTCCGGAGCAGGCGATATTTCTTTAATTGAGCTTTTTAAAGCTCTTTTTTCAAAAACAGACGATAATACTTTTATAATAATCAATCATATAAGACTTCCGAGATTTATTCTTGCGGTAGTATCAGGAGCAGGTCTTGCAGCCAGCGGCTGCATATTTCAGGGAATACTGAGAAATCCTCTTGCAGATCCTTTTACGCTCGGAATTTCCGGAGGCAGCGCTTTCGGAGCGTCGCTTGCTTTTGCTTTCGGCCTTGCCGCAGTATGCTGGATATATATACCGCTGTCCGCTTTTATCGGAGCAATGCTTGCAATATTTTTAGTCTATGCCTTAAACATAAAAAAAGGATTTGATTCAAACAGCATGATTCTGTCAGGAGTAGTTGCAAGTTACATATTTTCGGCTGCCGTAATGCTTATTTTTGCAATACTTTCATCGGATAAGCTGTTTTCGGCTTTTATGTGGCTTATGGGCAATCTTTCGTCATTTGACGAAAGGCTTTTAATGCCTGTGACAATAATCATAACAGCAGGAATCGCCGTTCTTTGTTTATTCGGGAACTTGATAAATGTTATTACTCTCGGAGAACAAAAATCTTCTTCTCTGGGCATAAATACTGCAAGAACTGTCAAATATATTTTTCTTTTAAGTTCTTTAATAACGGCTTCAGCAGTAAGCTGCTGCGGAGTAATCGGATTTGTAGGACTTATGATGCCGCATATTACAAGAAAATTTGTTGGAAACGATCATAGAATATTAATACCGGCTTCGGCTTTTGCAGGCGCAGTTTTTCTGCCGGTATGCGACACTTTAAGCAGAACACTGCTTGCACCGGTGGAAATACCTGTAGGCGTAATAACAAGCATAGTCGGAGGGCTTTTTTTTATAATACTTTTATTAAAGCCGGGAAGAAAATTTTCATTATGATACAAATTAATAATTTATCATGCGGTTACAATAAAATATCGGTGGTAAAGAACATATCAATTGATATTAAAAAAGGCTCTTTTACGGGCATCATAGGCAAAAACGGAGCAGGAAAAACAACTCTTCTTAAATCTCTGTCGGGGCTTTTAAAACCGTATGCCGGAAATATACTTTTAAACGGAATTGATATTTATAAAATGAAAAGAAATCTTTTAGCCGAAAAACTGTCTTTTATGCCTCAAAATATGCCGATTGATTTTCCTTTTTCCGTAAAAGATTTCATAATGTTCGGAAGATTCCCGCTCATGAATCTTTTTAAATATGCCACAAAACGCGATTATGAGAAAGTTGAAGAAATAATGGATTTTACGGAAACAAAAAACTTTGCCGAAAGAAATATACTTGAATTGTCTGGCGGCGAAAGACAGAAAGTTTTAATCGCGCAGACTCTTGCACAGGAAACCGATATCATCGCATTTGACGAACCGACATCTCATCTTGATATAGGAAGCCAGTCGGCAATTTTCAGACTTTTACGAACTTTAAATTTAAAACACGGCAAAACTATAATTACGACGATTCATGATTTAAATGCAGCCGGAGAATTTTGTTCTGATTTGATTCTGATGAACAATGGAATTATTTTCAGCAGCGGCACAGCAACTGAAGTGCTAAATTACAAAGATATTGAAACGGTATATAATACGACTGTTGTTGTAAAGACAAATCCTGTCTCCAACAAACCGGTCGTAATACCTGTTTTCAGTGAAAAATAAATAACGATGAACGGGAAATCCGTGAAAAGCGGATACAGTCCAGCTACTGTAATGAGCGTATGTAAGGAAGATACTCCCACTGCCAAAGCGGGAAGGGTTTATCTGAAATTCAAAGCTCTGAGTCAGGAGACCGATCGTTAAATTAAAAAACCCTCGGAGGTACGCATTATGACTTTCAACACTTAATACACATCTCAAATACAGAATTTGCCGCAGTGAAAAATTATTAAAAAGGATTAAGTTAAATTATGAAAAAAATTATTTTTTTTGCCGTTGCTATGGCTTTATGCTCGCAGGTTTTCGCATCTCAGGAAAATATGACTGAAAAAGACAATGAAGAAATATTCCTTTCAATTACAAAATGCGCCGAACCGTTAAAAGATCTCGGAACAAATTTAACGGTAATAACCCGTAAAAATATTGAAGAAAAAAACGCAAAGACTTTGGGAGACATTCTCGAAGATGAACCCGGAATATCGTATAAAAGCTACGGACCTCTCGGTCAAAGCGTTTCAATATCAATAAGAGGTTCAAGCGCCGGCCAGACGCTCGTTTTAGTTGACGGCAGAAGAGTAAACGAAATAGGAACAGGCGGAGCCGCCGATTTTACTTCTATACCGGCAAATATGATCGAAAAAATAGAAATAATACGCGGATCCGGCAGCGCAATGTACGGCACAGGAGCTTTCGGAGGAGTAATTAACGTAATAACAAAAAAAGCCGATATTCTCACGCCAAAGATAAATCCCTCTTTTTCGTACGGAACGTTCAATACGGTAAATGCCGCAATTACCGGAGCTTATGCCGATGAAAATATTTCTTTGCTTGTAACTCCGTCAGTATTATCAAGCGACGGATACAGAAAAAATTCTTTCTACAATTCAAAAAACATATTCGGCAACTTTGCCGTAAAACCGACTGAAAATTCAGAAATAGCTTTTTCAGGACAGGTTTACGACGCCGATCTTGGAAATCCGGGCTCTTTGCAATATGCATCGGAAACTGCAAAACAATTCGAGAACAATAACTACTCAAAACTTGATTATAAAACACAATATGAAGATTTTGAAATAGCAATGTCGGTATATAATTCTCAGAACAAAAGAAACGCCTATGATATCCCAAATTATTACGACAACACATATTATACGGATACAGTCGGGTTCAAATCTCTTTTTAACTATAAGGGCTTTATTTTTACCGGTGTTGAATGGGAAAAAACAACTTACAAACAGTTAGACAACATGTTCGGCGCTGAACAAATAAACCGCAACAGAGAAAATGCCGCTTTTTATATGCAGTCTGTATTAAACATTGATAAACTCACTTTAATACCTGTCATCAGAGCAGACATGAATACCGATTACTCTGACGTTGCAACTCCAGCTTTGTCTGCTATATTTAAAGCAAGCGAATGCATAAAAATTTCAGGAAACATAAGCAAGGTGTGGAATGCCCCCACTTTCGGCCAGATATACGGAGACGGAACATGGTATATCCCAAACAATGATTTAAAACCCGAAAAAGGAACATCAAGCGATATAGGCATTGAATACTCTATAAAAGATTTTACTGCGGCAGTCACAGGCTTTTATATCGATACAAATAATTTGATACAAAATATTCTCGTTGATCCTGTTCTTTACAAATATCAGGCTCAGAATATCGGAGAAACAAAACAATACGGATACGAAGTTGAAATAGCGTACAATATGTATAAATTTTTAAAACATAAATTAAATTACACATACTTAAGAGCGGAAGATAAAAAAACCGATAAAGATTTAACATATAAACCTATGCATAAAATTAATTACACAGTTACGGCGATTCCGTTAAAGCAGGTAAAGATAAATGCCGATATATCTTATGTGGCGACCACTCTTGATGAATACAGAAATTATCTGAAAGATTACTGCACGGTAAATTTAAGAGTAGATTATCAGTTGACAAAAAACATATCGGTATGGGCAAAATGTGATAATATAACAAATGAGAAGTACCAGCTCAGTTACGATTATCCTATGCCGGGCATAACCGGATACAGCGGAATAGACATAAAATTCTAAAAGTAAATATTTAAATATAAACAAAAACAGAAGGGCATATTTGTGTCCTTCTGTTTTTTATTTTCAAAATATTTTAAAGATATTTTTTATTATTTTTAAACAAGGTATATAAAGGATTTTGAAATTTTTATGACGCTTCCGACAGCAAAGTTTAGACGAAATCTAAATGAGCCGGAGCATAAAGAAGAAAAAATGGAGCTGATCGGGATTGAACCGACGGCCTCTTCGTTGCGAACGAAGCGCTCTCCCAGCTGAGCTACAGCCCCATTTGAAACAATAGATAAACCATACAGCAGTATTAGAATTAAAAAACCGACGTGAAAGGCAATTTTTTTGCTTTTATCGTCGGAAATATTAAATTTATCATAAGCGGGCGATGGGACTTGAACCCACGACATTCTCGTTGGCAACGAGACGCTCTACCACTGAGC
>CAYTCB010000030.1:2210-13325 GCA_964436195.1 uncultured Elusimicrobiaceae bacterium | reverse complement strand
AAAAGGAATTAAGATGAAGAGAGACTACTACGAAGTACTAGGCGTTCAAAAAGGTGCATCTGCCGATGAAATCAAGGGAGCTTACAGAAAGCTCGCCATGAAATACCACCCTGACAAAAATCCGGGCGATAAAGCGGCGGAAGACAAATTTAAAGAAATAAACGAAGCATACGACGTATTGTCGGATGATAAAAAAAAGCAGGCTTACGATTCGTTCGGCCATGAAGGAGTAAACGGACAGGGCGGATTCGGCGGCGGCGGATACCAGCAATATTCAAATATGGGCGATATGGGAGACATATTCGGCGATATTTTCGGCGATATATTCGGCGGCGGCAGATCAGGCGGAGGAAGACGCGCCCAGAGAGAAAGAAGAGGCGAAGATTTACAGTATGAACTTGAAGTTTCGTTTCTTGACGCCATGAACGGGAAAGAAGCGGAAATTAAAATACCGAGAAAAGAAGCATGTTCGTCATGCGGGGGAAGCGGAGCAAAACCGGGCACTTCCACAAAAACGTGCCCCAGATGTAAAGGAAGAGGACAGATCAGCGTAAGCCAGGGCTTTTTCTCATTTGCCCAGACATGTCCCCAGTGCAGAGGCGAAGGCCGGATTATTGAAAATCCGTGTCCTTCATGCAGAGGAACAGGAACAACACAGACTACTCATACCGTAAAAGTAAGAATCCCGCAGGGTGTAACTGAAGGAAGCACTTTGAGAGTAACGGGAGCCGGAAATGCCGGCCCGAACGGTTCTCAGCCGGGCGACCTTTACGTTATTATAAGATTAAGACCGCAGCCCAATTTCCAAAGAAGAGAAGACGATTTATACACAGAGATAAAACTGACTTATGCACAGGCCGTTTTGGGCATGGATTACGACGTGCCTGTCCTTGAAGGAACGGTTAAAGTTAAAATAGCGCCCGGCACCCAGCCCGGCACGACTTTGCGCGTAAAAGAAAACGGATTCCCGAAACTGGGAAGAAGGGCAAGAGGCGATTTATTCGTAAAAATAAACGTTCATGTGCCTAAAAACCTGTCAAACGAGCAGCGAAAAGCATTGTTTGAATATGCCAAAACAATGGGCGAAGTTTCACCTGACGCCACTGCTGCCAGCGATAACATTTTTAAAAAGATATTTAAATAAAATTCGGTTTATCCTATAATTAAAAACAGAGAAACCCAGATTTGTCATTGTCTATTGCCTTTAAAAACAAAAAATGGTATAAAACAATGATAAATAAAGGAGAGCGCCTATGCAGATAAACATCACGGCAAGACATTTGAGACTTACAGACGCGATTGATTCATACGTAAGGCAGAAAGTTGCCAAAGCAGCTAAATTTTTTGACGGCGACAACGTTATGGCACACGTAATTTTGTCGGTGGAAAAAAACAGACAGATTACAGAAATCGTGTTCAGCGTGGGCGGCAAAGCCTTCAGGGCAAAAGAAGAATCGGAAGATTTGTATGCCTCAATAGACCTCACAGTAGATAAACTCACCAAGCAGCTCAGAAAACAAAAAGAAATACTAAAAATACATAGATCGGAAAACCTTAAAGTCCTTGCTTCAAAGAAAATCAAGACAGACGTATTTTCTTTCGACGTAATGGAAGATTCTAGAACAAAAATAGCCGAAATTAAAAGATTTGACGTTAAGCCTGTTTCGATAGAAGAGGCCATAAACGAAATGGATTCTCTGCATTACAGAGTTTACATGTTTTTGAATTCGTCAACCGACAAAATAAACGTTTTATACAGAGACGGAAGCGGCTCTCTTGTAATGCTGGAACCTGAAATTTAAATTTACATAGGTGTTTTTGGGAGGGAAGTATAATGAATATCATGGATTTTTTGAGCGAAGATTCAATTATTGTTGACTTGAAAGCTCAAAACAAAAAGGACGCGATTATTGAGTTGATTGAACATTTGAAAACGACGAAAAAGGTTAAGAAAACCGATGAAATCGTCGAAGTAGTTCTTGAAAGAGAAAAACTAGGCTCTACCGGCATCGGACAGGGCGTGGCAATACCTCACGGAAAAACCGACGTATTAAGCGAACAGGTCGGAGTTTTGGGAATATCAAAAAAAGGTTTGGAATTCAATTCACTCGACGGAGAACCTGTTTTCATAGTATTCCTTTTAGTAGGTCCTGTCGAAGTAACTGGCCAGCATCTTAAGGCTTTGTCAAGAATTTCGAGACTTTTCAAGGATAAATTCCTCAGACAGGCGATTAAGAACGCCGATACGAAAGAAGAAATCGTAAAAATTATCCAGCAAGAGGATGCTTATTGATGAAAGTGCTTAAGGTAGGCACTTTTTTTGACGAGAAAGCCATAGATTTTAAATTAGAATTAATTGCCGGAGCGGACGGTCTCAACAGACTCGTTACCGTTCCGGATGTAAACAGACCCGGTCTTGCTTTTGCCGGGTTTTTTGAACATTTCCCCTATGAAAGAGCCCAGATAATCGGAATAGCAGAATTTACCTACATAAAAATACTTTCCCATGAAAAACAGATTGATATTCTAAAAAAAGTTTTTTCCGCAAAGCAGGTGCCGTGCTGCATCATAACAAGAGGTTTTGAACCGCTTCCTTCAATGATGGAAGTTTTCAACGAGCTGAAAGTTCCCCTTTTAAAAACGTCTTTAACGTCGGCCCAGCTTTTGGGCGATCTGATATATTATTTTGACGAAAAACTTGCTCCGTCAGAGAAGCTGCACGGAGTTTTGTCGAATGTTTACGGACTGGGCGTTTTTATAAGAGGAAAGTCCGGCATAGGAAAATCAGAATGCGCCCTTGAACTTGTTAAAAGAGGACATATGCTTGTTTCCGACGATGTAGTTGAAATTACAAAAAGATCGGGACATATTCTTATCGGAAAAAGCGCCGGAATCAGCAAACACCATATGGAAATAAGAGGCATCGGCATAATAGACGTGCAGAGAATGTTCGGGATAGCAAATATTCTTGACGAGTCCAAAATAGAGCTTGTGATAAATCTTATAGCATGGGATGAGGCAAAAAAATACGAAAGGCTCGGTATAGATGAGAATTATACGGATATCCTCGGAGTAAACGTGCCTGAAGTCACAATACCCGTAGGGCCCGGCCGAAATCTTGCCATAATAGTTGAAACGGCGAGTTTAAACCAGAGATTAAAAAACAGAGGCCATTTTTCGGCTCTGGAATTAAGCAAAAAACTTATTGCGCAGATGAATAAATCCAAAGATGAAAAATAATTTTTTGATAGTTTCAGGAATATCAGGCGCAGGTAAAAGCAAAGTATTAAACATACTTGAAGATTTCGGTTTTATATGCATAGATAATATGCCTATGGAATTTATTTTCAGTTTTATAGAAATGTGCGGCAAAAACAGAAAAAAATATAAAAACGTCGCCATAAGCGTAGATATCAGATCGGGCCAGAATATATCAAAAATCCACCGTATTTTAAAAAAACTGAAAGAAGAAAAAATAAAAAATGAAATATTTTTTCTTGACGCCGATGACAATACTCTTATAAAGAGATATTCCGAAACAAGAAGAAAACATCCGCTCGGTACAATAATAAAAGAAGCGATTTCAAAAGAAAGAGCGGCGCTTAAAATAATCAAAGAACTTTCCGGCCGGCAGATAGATACCACAAATATGACGATAGGCGAACTTAAAAATACGCTTGCAAATATGATAGGGCTTCCTCTCGATAAACAGCAGCTTGCGCTGACGATAATGTCGTTCGGTTTTAAATACGGCATAGCGCAGGAAGCAGATATGGTTTTTGACGCAAGATTTATGCCCAATCCCAATTACGTAAGCGGTTTGAAGATGAAAACAGGAAAAGATTCGGCAGTCGTAAAGTACATAGAAAAACATAAGGAATATAAAATATTTTTTGAAAAAATATCAAATCTTCTTAAATTTTTGCTTCCCGGTTACATAAAGGAAGGCAAAAGCAGGCTTACTATAGCGGTGGGATGCACGGGAGGCAGGCACAGGTCTGTTGCGACGGTAGAAAAACTTGCCTCATTTTTTGTAAAAAATAAATATACGGTTACGGTATATCACAGAGATATCTCAAAAGCGGGATAACAAATGAACAAAAAAATAGTTGCCGTAGGCGGCGGCAGCGGGCTTTCCACATTATTGAGAGGATTGAAAAAATATCCGTTCGACATTACTGCCGTAGTGGCTGTATCTGACGACGGAGGAAGTTCCGGAAAACTCAGGAACGAACTCGGCGTTCTTCCGCCCGGCGATATAAGAAACTGTCTGGTATCGCTTTCTGAAGAAGAAAGCATTATGGCTAAACTTTTTCAGTACAGGTTTCCCAAAAAAGGATCTCTTTCAAACCATTCTTTCGGCAATTTATTTATTACGGCTCTATCTGAAGTTTCCGGCGGCTTTGACAAAGCGATCGCAAACGCAGGAGACGTTCTGGCCATAAAAGGAAGAGTTCTTCCCGTTTCTCTTGAAAATGTAACCTTAAAAGCTTCTTTGTCCGACGGCAAAATCATAACCGGCGAAAGCAATATTTCTAAAATTAAAAGCGCAATAGACAAAGTTGAAATCTTTCCGCATGATGCAAAAGTTTCAAAGGACGTCAAAGAGGCCTTTTTGAACGCAGATTACGTGATACTCGGCCCGGGCTCTCTTTATACTTCGGTTATTGTCAATCTTCTTTTTGACGGCGTTACGGCCGCTCTGAAAAAAACAAAAGCAAAAAAAATATATATATGCAACATAATGACTCAGGCGGGCGAAACGCAGAATTTCAGTCTGAGCGACCATATAGCCGCCATAGAAAAACATTCTTACAGAGGAATACTCGACTGCGTTCTTGTAAACAACGGGAAAATATCAGTTTCTGTCGCGCAGAGATATGCCAGAGAAAGTTCGATTCCCGTAAAAGTTGATACAAATAAATATAAAAATGTTAAAATAATAAGGAGAGATTTTATTTCGCGCACTCAATACGCGCATCACGATTTTGAAAAACTCGCGAAAACAATTTTTTCCGTAATTACCGGAGATAAAAGAAAATGATAAAAATTCTGATAATTTCGCACTGCGGACTGACCGACGAACTTATAAGAACGGCCGAAGTGATTGCCGGCAAACACGACAATCTGTATTCGGTAAAGAAGGATATCAGCGATGACAATCTCGTCAGTCTTCAGGAAAGAATAGCGTCCGTTCTTGAAGAAATCACCGACAAAGAAAAAGGAACTCTTATTTTAACCGACATTCTCGGCGGAACGCCCTGCAATGCCGCTCTTCCGATGTGCAGAAGATTTAACGTCGAAGTTTTAACGGGCGTAAATCTGCCTATGATAATATCGGCGCTTTTTGCAAGCAAAACTGCTGCAAACGCGCAGGAGCTGGCCGATAAAGTTTTATCTGACGGACAAAAAAGCATAGTCAACGCAAAACAATTGTTATTGTCAAAATTAAAATAAAAATAAAGCAAGAGGTGTATTATTGTGGCTATTGAAGTTGTAAGAATCGACGACAGACTTATCCACGGGCAGATCGTGCAGGGGTGGCTTAAAACCGTTTTTGTAAACAGAATACTTGTAGTTTCGGACGAAGTTGCCGAAGACGAAATGCAGAAAGCTCTTTTATCGATGGCGGTGCCGAGCACGGTTGAGCTCTCAATAAAAAACATCAAAGACGCAAGCGTCGAAATAATAAACAAAGTTTACGACAAAGACAAAGTTATGGTTTTGTTTTCAAATCCCTGCGATATAGTAAAAATGATGGACAACGGAGTAAAATTTAATTCCGTTAATGTCGGAGGAATGCACTTTGTACACGGCAAAAAACAGCTTATGTCGAACGTATCGGTAGACTGTTGCGACGTTGAGGCTTTTTTAAAGCTCATATCGTGCGGGATAGAGCTTGAATCAAGAATTCTGCCCAACGACGAAAGGCACAGCATTTCCGACAATATAAAAAAAGAGGCCGAGCTTCTCGGAATAAACGGCTAAACAATGAAAAAAGTAAAATTTATATTCGGAGTCCACAATCATCAGCCTGTAGGCAATTTTGAATGGGTGTTCCAGAAAGGATACGATGTCGCATATAAGCCCTTTATGGACGTGATGATTAAACATAAAGGAATTAAGTGGAATATGCACGCAAGCGGAATTTTGTGGGATTTTTTGTCCGGCAAAAAAACGTATATGTCCAACATAAAAAAAATGATTTCAAAGGGCAGTCTTGAAATTCTCTCAGGCGGATATTATGAGCCGATTTTGTCTGTAATACCGCAGCAGGACAGAATAGGCCAGATAAAAAAACTTTCCGAATTTATAGAAAAAACTTTTGGCGGTAAACCGTCGGGCGCATGGATAGCCGAAAGAGTATGGGAGCCGTCTCTTGTTAAAGATTTGGCGGATGCCGGCATAAAATACGTAACTCTTGACGACGTTCATTTCGCTTCGGCAGGCCTTGACCCGAATTTGCTCAGCGGATATTATACAACCGAAGACCAGGGACGTTCTCTTAATGTTTTTCCGATAAGCCAGAAACTCAGATATTTTATTCCTTTTCAGGATATAAAAATCTGCATGGATTATTTCAGATATCTTGCAAACGAAGACAAAGAAACGGTGCTTGTCATGGCTGACGACGGAGAAAAATTCGGAATGTGGCCCGGCACTTATAAACATGTTTACGAATACGGATGGCTTGATAAATTTTTAACCGCGATAGAAGAAAATTCCGATATAGTCGAGACCGTCACTTTCTCGGAAGTTTTGAAAGACTCGCATACTAAAGGAAGAGTTTATCTGCAGACAGGTTCGTATTTTGAAATGTCGGAATGGACTCTGCCGTCAAATGTCCAAAACAATTACGATGATTTTGTCAGACAGAATGAAAACAACGACAGATTTAAAATGTTTTTAAAGGGCGGATTCTGGAGAGGCTTTTTAAGCAAATACGACGAATCAAACAATATGCATAAAAAAATGATAAGAATCAGCGCCAAGGCCGCTTCTCTCGGAGCCGGAAATTCGGGAGATTCAGAATTGATGCAGGCGTTATATGCGGGACAATGCAACTGCGCATACTGGCACGGAGTTTTCGGAGGGCTTTATCTTCCGCATTTAAGAAACGCGGTTTATGAACAGCTTTTAAAGGCGGAAAATATTTATAATTCCAAAACGGATATAAAATCAGGCTGGGACGTATGCGATTTTGACTGCGATAATACGGAAGAATTTTTGTACGAAAGCAAAATACAAAATATTTATGTGGACAAAATCGGCGGCTCGGTTTTTGAATTTGATATTTTAAAGACAAATTATAATTTTTCAAATACTCTTACAAGAAGATATGAAGGCTACCATAAAAAACTTAAAGACGCCATAGACAACAACAAAGTGTCAGATTCTCAGGAATTGTCGAGCATACATTCCGATGAAGTGAAAGTTAAGGAGCTCGGGCTTGAAAATCATCTTAATTACGACTGGTACAGAAAAACTTCGCTTCTTGATCATTTTTTTGATGAAAAAACTTCGTACCGCGACGTTTATCCGGTTAAATTTAAAGAACAGGGTGATTTCGTTCTGGGGCTTTACGACGCATCCGTAAAATCAGGCAGACTGGAACTTGTCCGCAGAGGAACTGTATGGGCTGACGCCGCAGGAATAAAAACGGAAATAAAGAAAACGATAACTCCTCTTAAAAAAGAAGGTTATGAAGCGGAATATAAAATAAAAAATGCCGACAATAAAAATTTCTCGTTCACTTTTGCCGTAGAACAGGTTTTTGCTTTTTCGCAAAAAACGGGTGATGACAGCCTGGAAATCAAAAACGCTTCTTTATGGGAAAGAGATGACGAAAATCTGAAAATGTCGCTGTCGGTATCAAGTTCAAAAAAATGCGATTTCTGGATTGTTCCCGTTGAAACTGTTTCAACTTCTGAAAACGGATATGAAAAGACTTATCAGGGAACAACTGTAATGAACGTTTTTAAATTTTCTCTTAAGCCGGGCGAAGAATTTTCTTTTAAGATTACGACATCGGTCAAAACCGGAGATAAATAAGATGATAGAAACAGTAATACTGCTGTCGGTGCTTGGAGCTTTTTTGAGCATGGATATAACCATGTTCGGGCAGTTTATGATTTCAAGGCCGATATTTGCCGGACCTCTGATCGGTTATATTTTGGGAGATATACAGACGGGATTCTGGCTCGGGATGATAGTTGAAATGATGTGGATTAACACCGTTCCGCTGGGTTCTTCAATTCCGGTGGATCTTACTATGATGACGGTTCTTTCCGTATCATGGACATGTCTGCATTTTAAAGGTAGCCAGGACGGTGCGATATTTGCTCTTGCAATGGCTATTCCGTTTGCTTATCTCTACAGGGAAATAGATATCGGCGGCAGAAATTTTAACACTAAAATAATGCATTGGATAGAAAAAGGACTGGAACAGGGTAAAGAATACAGAATTTCTCTCGGTTTATATTCCGGGCTCGGTCTTTTTCTGCTCAGGGCTTTTATAGTTTACGCCGTTTTTATGATACTCGGCGGCCTGATATACGTAAACATGAAAGTTTATATACCGGTAACGCTTGAAATAGCTTTTAAGAAAGCATGGTATTATCTGCCCGTATTCGGATTCGGGCTTGTGCTTCACAATTTTAAAAATGTGGTGAGGTTTCCTTTTTTTAACAGAAAAAAATGATAAATAACAGAGTAGGAACAAGATTATTTTTAAGAACGTTTTTTCTGCAGTCTTTATGGAATTTTGAAAGACTTCAGAATATAGGATTTTTATATGTTTTATATCCGGTTTTTAAGAAACTTTATCCCGATAAAGAAAAAAGAAAAGAAATTTTGCTCAGACACGTAGGATTTTTTAATACAAATCCTTACATGGCCAACATAGTTTTTGCGATGATAATAAATGCGGAAGAAGAAATAGCAGCCGGCAAATCCGCAAATACAAAAAAACCGGAAATGCTTAAATCCGTCATGTCCGGTCCCATTGCGGCCATAGGAGATTCGTTTTTTTGGGGAACGTGGAGGCCGGTTACGGCTTTCGTCGCGATACTTCTTTCGATTTTGGCGATAAATATTTTTGACGCCGATTTTTTATGGGTTGCGCCTGTCGCTTTTATATTTTTGTATAATGTAGTTCACATTCTGTTCAGATACTGGATATTTGTAATAAGTTTCAGGCTTAACGAGCAGATGATAAAACTGGTCGCAAAATTTGAAATTACATATATAGGCGATATAGTAAGAATTATAGGGATTGCAGCCGTTTTTACGACTTTATATTTTTATTTTGATTTGTTCGGATTTGCGCCTGCGGTCAATATATATTCAATGGACTGTACGATACCTGAAATAGGAATATACGGCGTAATTCTGCTTTTCAGTTTTGTGTTCGGCAAAATCAGACCCGTTATAATGTTTTATTGTGCGATATTGTTCAGTTTTGTGATAGGTTATCTCGGTTTATAAATTAGGCAAAAACATAAAGCCTCTTGGTTTTTAACGTAAGATTTAATGCGGCTGATGTTTTTAAAAGGAAATATATCATGGTAGAAAAAAAATTAAAAGTAATTAACAAACTCGGGCTTCACGCAAGACCGGCATCTCTTATAGTGCAGTCTGCCATGAAATTTTCGTCCAACATAACGATATTTAAAGATGAATATAAAATAGACGCAAAAAGCATAATGGGCCTTATGATGCTTGCCGCTTCGACGGGCACGGAGCTTGTATTCTGCGCCGAAGGTCCTGACGAACAGGATGCAATAAGCAAAATGGAAGAAATATTTAATAACGGGTTCGGAGAAGAAATATGACGGCCGATAAAACAAACATTATTTTAACAGGCGTTCCGGCGTCTCCCGGAGTTGCGATAGGGAAGGTTTTTTTGTTTGAAGACGATGAATTTGTTTTTGTAGAAAAAGCGGTTCCTAAAAATAAAATAAAAGAAGAAATTGTCCGTCTTCAGCAGGCAATGGCAAAAACAAGAACGGAGCTTCAGGAAAACCAGGTTGATCTCGGCAAAATGCTCGGTAAAAATTATGCAAAAATTGCAGACGCCCACATGCTCATTCTCGACGATCCTATGCTTAATAAAGAGGCTGTCGCTTTAATCAATGAAGGCAATAACGCAGAATTTGCGGTTTATAAAGTAACTGAAAAAATAACAAAATCTTTCGATCTTATAAATGACGAATATTTCAGAGAAAGAAAACACGATATCATAGACGTTTCAAAAAAAATAATGAGACATCTTCTGGGCAAACAGAAAAAAACTCTTGCAGATCTTGATTCGGCTTCGATAGTCGTCGCAAAAAATCTTACTCCGGCCGATACGGTTTCAATGAGAGAAGCGATGGTCAGAGGATTTGCCACAGATACCGGCGGGAAAACTTCCCATACCGCTCTTGTCGCCCAGAGCCTTGAAATACCGGCGGTAGTCGGATTAAAAAATATCACCGGACAGGTTTCGCACGGGATGTCGATTATAGTCGACGGTAATCAGGGCATAGTAATTTTAAATCCGTCAAAGGAAACGCAGGAAAATTATAAAAGAGAACACGACATACAGATTGCCCAGCAGAAAAATCTTGAAAAGCTTAAAGATTTGCCGGCAACTACGATAGACGGCAAAGAAGTAATGCTGGGCGCAAACATAGAAAATCCCGAAGAAGTCCGTTCCGTTTTAAAGCACGGAGCAAACGGAATAGGTTTATACAGAAGCGAGTTTATGTATCTGACAAGAAAAACGCTTCCGACGGAAGAAGAACATTACAACAACTATTTAAAAGTCGCGAAAATGATGATGCCTTACGAAGTTATAATCAGAACGATTGATTTGGGCGGCGATAAAATTTCAAAGCTCGGTCTTATGAATATAACGCAGGAAGCCAATCCTTTTATGGGATTGCGCGCAATAAGATTATGCCTCAAATATCCTGATTTATTTAAAACGCAGCTGAAAGGAATTTTAAGAGCGTCTGTTACCGGCAACGTAAAGATAATGTATCCGATGATAACACAGGTTGAAGAGATAAGACAGGCGAACGAAATTTTAAATCAGGCAAAAGCGGAATTGAGAAAAGAAGGCAAAAAATT
>CAYTCB010000030.1:0-2110 GCA_964436195.1 uncultured Elusimicrobiaceae bacterium | reverse complement strand
GGGAAGTCGGTCGGAATGTGCGGCGAAATGGCCGGTTCTCCGGAATTTACGATTGCGCTTTTGGGACTCGGGCTTGACGAATTCAGCATGTCGGCAATTCAGATACCGAAGATTAAAAACGTTATAAGAAGCGTTTCGATGAAGGATGCAAAAAATCTTGCTAACGAACTTTTAAAATGCAACGACAGAACGGAAATTTCAAGAGTAATAAAAAGATTTAAATACAGATAATTTAATTGAATGACGGAGGATCATAAAAATGAAAAAAATTATTTTGGCTGTTTTGTTTATGACTGTTGCGGCTGTTCCTTCTTTTGCTTTCTCAAGAGATAACGAAAAAGTTGAAGCCGATATTAAGGCCGGTTTTATAATAAATCCTTCCGTTAAGACCGATAATGTTTCAAACGACATGAATATGACTTTTTCGCTCGGCACTGATTTTTATTTTTATCCTGCGAAAGTTTTGGGAATGGGATTCGGCGCAAGCAACGTTTTCGGATCAAAAGCCAAAAACGGTTCTGACGCAAAATTTGAATTTTCAAATGTTTACTTTGCTTTAAAACCGAAAATAACTTTTGATGATTACAGCGTATATTATATCGGACAGTACGGATTCGGAATGATAAGAGCCACCGATATTTCCGGCGAAGTTGAAAACGGAGCTTACTGGGGATTGGGAGTCGGCGTAGAATATGAATCTTTTATATTTGAACTTCTGTATTCGGTAAATAACGGTAAAATCAAATCAGGATCCGACTCTGCGGATATGCAGTATTCAACCCTTGCTTTTAATTTTGGCTACAGATTTCATTATTAAAAATAATCCGGTATAAAAACGCCGGATAAATTTAGTATGGAGGATCTCAAATGAAAAAAAGCATTTTGGCAGTTCTTATCGCGCTTGTTGTTGCAGTCCCCGCTTTTGCCGAAACGATCGAAGTTGTTGGCAAAGCCGGAATGGGGTTCAATTCAAAGATTGACAATAACGGAAACAACATGGACGTAAACAGCCCTTTTATTCTGGGAGCGGAAGGATACTTATATATTCTTCCTGTTGTAGGTCTTGGCGCCGGTATCAGCAATGTTTTTGATGCCGAAGTTAAAGATTCAAACGGAATCAAAATGGGAATGACAAACGTTTACGTGTCAGTAAAACCTAAAATCGGATTTATCGCAAATGTTTATCTTCTCGGTCAGGTCGGATACGGGCTTGTAAGAGTTTCCGATGTTCAAAAAGTCGACAGCGGTATGTATTGGGGTATAGGAGCCGGAGCAGAACTTTCATCTTTTATATTTGAAGTATTGTATTCAAACAATAAAATGTCAATAAAACCGGGACCGTCGGATCCGCAGGTTGACGTTACTCATTCAATGGTTTCTTTTAACGTAGGTTATAAATTTTCAATATAAAATATGATGCGGCTGTATAAATTTTGTAAATTTAAAAAAAGGAGAGAATGTAATGAAGAAAAGCATTTTGACGTTGTTGTTGTTGCTGGCATTAGTATTTCCTGTTTTAGCTGCAGACAAAGGAGCAATGGAAGCTGACGCAAAGTTGGTCATAGGATTAAATCCTACGGTAAAACCTGACAGCGGCTCAAATATGGACTTAAACACTTCGTTCGGATTGGGCGGTGATTTTTATTATTATGTTGATCCTTCAATAGCTGTAGGCGCCGGTTTAATGTATGGCCTTGAAACAGCAATGAAAGATAATTCTGATGTTAAAGTCGGTTTTACGAATATTTACCTTGCGGCAAAACCTAAAATGGCTCTAGATTCTGAAATTTTCAGCTGTATTTACGGCTTAGTGCAAATCGGATACGGAATGCCGAGAGCTACTAATATTGACGATGTAAAAGGCGGAATATATTGGGGCATAGGCATCGGAACGGAAATTCAGTCGTTTATAGTTGAATTGGTTTACGGTTCGAATGCCGGAGAAGCTGACGGCGGCAATAAATTTACCGCCACATCAATAAATCTTAATTTGGGTTATAAATTCGCATTGTAATAAAATGAATTTTAAAACAGAAACCCGCATCGTTTAAGATGCGGGTTTTTTTATTTTGAACGGATTTTAAAATATTATTTTTTATTGAAAATGCTG
>CAYTCB010000029.1:0-13345 GCA_964436195.1 uncultured Elusimicrobiaceae bacterium | reverse complement strand
CCGACGGTGAAAGTTGCGCACGGCATTTCCATGATTCTGCCGCCGTCTCTGTCTAAAAACATATAATATTTTTGGTTTGTTATGTTTTTGCCTTCAACAAAAAGCCTTACTGTGCCGTTCACGTCGTAATTAAGCCTTGCGTTTAGCACTGCAAAATCGTCAAGTCTGTTTTGTTTTGAATCTGCAGCGTAGTATTCGCCCAAAAACATTGCGTTTGCATTAAACGAAAATTTGGTTGCCTTAACCGTAAGATCGGCGTCTATTTTATTTACCGGACGTCCTTGGGTATTTTTGCCGGAGTCAAAATAAGCGTATGCAAGCCCGCCGTTTAAATATTTATTAAAGGCATAATCCGCTCCGAGTTCGCATCCTTTAAATTCATATTCGCCGGTATTTTGCAGTTTGCCGCCTTTATTTTCAATTATGTTGTCGCCTTTCATTATAAAACCCGTAATATTGAAATTAAAATCATAAGATTTTGCCGTAAAACCGATCTCGTAATTATTCACCTCTTCGGCTTTTAAATCTTTATTTCTTGCAGGCACAAGATAAAGCTCGTTTAAATAAGGAGCTCTGAATCCTTTGCTGTACAGTGCCTTTACGGAAAATATTTCGGACAAACCGTATTCAACGCCGCCTCTGGGCGCAAAGAAACTTCCCGAGATTTCGTCATTATTAAATCTCGCTCCGGCAACGGCGCTTAGTTTTTCCGTAATATTATGTTTATCCAGTGCAAATACAGACCAGTCTGATATTTTCCAGCCGTCATGCACCATATAAGGAGCTCCGGCAAGAAGTCTTCCTTCCTGCTGTTTAAATTCCGCGCCTGTCTGCAGATAATTCTTTTCGGATATGTCCATATTGTAATTTGCCGTTATGCCGGACATAGAGTCCTTTGAATGCCATCCGTCGGAAAATTGATGATCGCCGTAATTGTTGTATACTTTAACTGAAATATCCGAAGCCGATAAACTTTTATCGTAATTTAACTGAACGCTTCCTCTTTGGTAATCTTCCCAATAACCTGCCGCGTAAGGAGCAGGCTCGTGTTTTAAACCGAAATATTGTTTTGCCTCAACCGATAATATTGAACCGTCTTTAAAAGAGTATCCGAGTTTTTCATAATAGTCGCTTGCGTTATACTGGGCATTTGCAAGATGGCCGTCGGAAATATATTTATTCGCAGAAACGGCGTAAGTAATATTGTTTCCGGTGCCGGCGATATACAAACCTGAATTCTGTGTATTAAAAGACCCTGCGGAAACATCAATGCTGCCCTCAAAAGGTTTTGACGGCTGTTTTGTTATTATATTAATAGCTCCGCCTAACGCGCCCGATCCGTACAAAACGGAATCAGGTCCTTTTACCACTTCAATTCTTTCAATATTTGCCGCAAGCATCGAATGAGAAACTCCGCATCCGAACAGTGACATTCTTTCCGGTTTGCCGTCAATTAAAACGGCTATCTTTCTGCAGCTGTCTCCGATTCCTCTTATTACGGGATCGGTTCTGCCGGCATTGCCCGTTTTTTGAACCAGCACGCCGGGCATCCGTGAAATCAGTTCAAGGGCCTGGGGAGAACTTGTGTTTTCTATTTTTTCGGCTGTCACTTTTTCTTTTGTCACAAGCGAATCTTTTTTATGTGTCACTTTTTCAATGCTTAAAGTTACGTCCGCGCAGTATGCCGATGCAAAGTTTAAAATCGCAACTGCCAAAATAAATAATTTTCTCATGATGCTTCTCCTTAATGTGTAATACATTTTTATAAATTTGTGTTACTATATAAAATCGGATTAAGGATGTCAAATGCCGCGGATTATTTTGAGGGGAACAGTCTTGTTTTGCCGTGTTTTACGCCTTTTGTCGTTTTGAGAAGATAACCGAGCCGTTCTATTTTTGATTTTTCGCCCTTGACCGCTATTATTTCAAGGCATGTGTTGTGGTCAATATGAACGTGCTGGGACGAAAGAATAATATCGTGGAAGTCATGCTGGATATCTGTAATTTTATTTAAAAGCTGTTTTTTATGGTGGTCGTATATCATGTCGATATATCCTACCGACGGGGTATTGTCCGTTGATATTGGTGAATTGTCAACGGCTTCGATAATCAGATCTTCTATTGCTTTTGAGCGTGTCTGATATTTCTGTCTGCGAATGAGAGAATCGAATTTTTTTAAAAGCTCTCCGTCGATTGAAACGCCGAATCTTGTTAATTTTGACATTAGACACCTCTTTATATTATTCTGCCTTACATCTAATATATAATATTTTTTGAAATTTATTAAGATTTTTCTAAATTTTGTATAATAGCGGGAAATGAAAGTAATACTTGTAAGGGTGCACATTCACACATTACAGCTTATTCCTCCTCTGGGACTCGGATATATTTCCTCATATCTTGATAAGCACGGTATAGAAAATAAAATAATCGACGGTCTGAGAGACGGCCTTACAAACGACAATATTCTTGAAATCATAACAAAAGAAAATCCCGACGTTGTAGGCATAGGATGTTTAACGGCCGAATATAATACTGTAATGGATTTGTCCAATCGTATAAAATCAAAAGGACTGAAGACAAAAGTCGTGCTTGGCGGAGTCCACACGACGATTTTTCCGTATCAGACGCTTGTTGATTCAAAAGCGGATTTTGTGATTTGCGGAGAAGGCGAAATAGCTTTTACAAAACTTGTTTTAAATAATTTCGAGAATAATAAAATCAAAGGCGTTTATTCATTATCCGATTTGACCGAAGACTCTAAAGACGTACAGTTATGTCCGCAGGAAGAAAATCTTGACAGCTTTCCGTTTCCGTCATGGGAAAAAATAAGGCCCGAATCATACAGAAAAAGACCGGCAGGCCTGATATACAGCAAAATGCCGATAGGATATATAATGACAAGCCGCGGCTGCGTCTGCCCGTGCACTTTTTGCGCCAATCCTTTTTTATCAAACAAAAGGGTTAGATTCAGAAGCATAGAAAACGTAATTGCCGAAATGAAATTGCTTGTTGAAAAATACGGCGTTAAAGAAATAAAATTTCTTGATGACAACCTTGCTTTTAAAAAAGAGCATATAATGAGTCTCTGCAACGCGATAATAAGCAACAATTTAAAAATAACGTGGGCATGCACTTCGGGTCTCAGAGCGGCAAATCTTGACGAAGAAATAGTTTCTTTAATGAAAAAAACAGGCTGTTATAATTTTAATATAGGCATAGAAAGCGCAAACAGACAGATACTTCTCAACGTGAAGAAACAGGAAACGCCGGAACAGTTTACAAAAGCGATAAACCTTGCCCATAAATACGGGATAGTCTGCGGCGGTTTTTTTATTTTCGGGCTTCCCGGCGAAACGAAAGAAACTATGAGGCAAAGCATAGATTTTGCCGTAAAATCGGAACTTACGCTTGTTACTTTTAACATTCTGGATATTTTGCCGGGTTCCCAGATGTGGACGGATTTAAATTATAAGTTTGACAGAAACGATATAGAAAATTCATATTCCCAGCCAAGAGCCATATACGATAATATAACAAGCAAAGATATAATAGAAATGCAGAGAAAAGCTTTAAGGGCTTTTTATTTCAGGCCTAAAATATTTTTCAGGCTTTTAAGATTTATTAAAAAAGAGCCTGTTTTTTATTTTCTTGAAAGGCTTTTTAAAAAAGTTGAAATATAACGCAGTCGGATGAAAAACCGCCGCTGTTTTGCGCGCGCGTCTTAACGAACTTTAAAAAGTAAAATCGCGGAGTATAACATGATAGAGTATGTAAGAAACGGCGAGAATAAACTGCTTGCCGTTATAGTCAGAGAAAATTACACAAAGAAAGACGGCATAGAATTTTTCACATCTTCCGATTCAACGCAGCAGATAGGCTGCGCAGGCCATAAAAAAGGGACGGTTATCGCCGCTCATATACACAATAAGGTAAAAAGAGAAGTTTTTTATACGCATGAAACGCTTATAATAAAAAGCGGTAAAATCCGCGCAGATTTTTACAATGACGATCAAACATACGTTAAAAGCGTTGAACTTGCCAAAGGCGACATAATTCTTTTTACAGAAGGCGGACACGGTTTTAAATATCTTGAAGATACGCAGCTTGTAGAAATTAAACAGGGTCCGTATCTTGAAAAAGACGATAAAGTCAGATTCAGCGGAATTTCCGAATCTGAAGTCAGGCTGAGATAATTTCGGAGCATTTTATGAAAAATGAATTTATTCCCGTATGCGCCGCTTATATGGCCGGCAACGAAAAAAAATATATTAACGACTGCATCGATACGGGCTGGATATCTTCGGCAGGAAAATACGTTTCCGAATTTGAAAAAGCTTTTGCAAAATACTCGGGCTGCAAATACGCTGTTTCGGTTACAAGCGGAACGGCGGCCCTGCATCTGGCGCTTGCCGCGATAGGCATTAAAAAGGGCGATGAAGTAATAATTCCTTCCTTCACGATGATAGCATGCGCTTTTGCCGTATGTTATACGGGAGCAAAGCCGGTTTTTATAGATGTAGACGAAAAAACCTGGAATATAGATGTTTCAAAAATTGAACAAAAAATAACAAAAAAAACAAAAGCGATAATGCCTGTTCATATTTTCGGAAATCCCTGCAATATGAAAGAAATCGCAAAGATAGCAAAAAAACATAAATTGCATATTGTCGAAGACTGCGCCGAGGCGCACGGAGCCGAGTATAACGGGAAAAAAGCCGGCAGTTTTTCATCGGTTTCGGCATTTAGTTTTTTTGCCAATAAAAATCTTACAACGGGCGAAGGCGGAATGGTCGTTACAAACAGTAAAAAATACTACGATAAATGCAGATATCTTCGCAATATGAGTTACTCTCTTACAAAACCGAGAACTTACGAACATGATGAAATAGGATTTAATTACAGAATGACAAATTTACAGGCGGCCGTAGGTCTTGCCCAGACTGAGCTTGCCGACAAATACAAAGCAATGAGAATAAAAAACAACGGACTGTATAAAAAATTTTTATCGCAGGCTGACGGCATTATTTTTCAGCAGGACGAAAAAAACGCGGTCAATGTTCATTGGATGAACGCGATACTTGTCGACTCAAAAAAATACGGCAGAACAAAAGACGAGCTTGTCGGGTTTTTAAAACAAAACGGAATCGACACGAGATTTTTGTTTACCGGAATGCATAAACAAAAATGTCTTAAAAAATACGGATGCGCCGTAAAAGGCAATTATAAAAATACGGATATGCTCACAAAAGGCGGATTGTATCTTCCTTCGTCTTCAAATCTTACCGAAAAACAGATAAAAAAAATATGCAGTCTTATTTTATATTTTGGAAAACATACTCCGCAGTAAAGTAAAGAAACCGCGTATTTTGATTGTCAGTTCCCAAAAACTGGAGAGATTTTTTATTGACTGCCATATATAGGC
Source organism: uncultured Elusimicrobiaceae bacterium (assembly GCA_964436195.1). GTDB lineage: Bacteria > Elusimicrobiota > Endomicrobiia > Endomicrobiales > Endomicrobiaceae > Proruminimicrobium. Next base: position 7,920 of record CAYTCB010000029.1, on the reverse strand, counting down.
GGGTCTCAGATAAAAATTTTCAAAAGCTTCCTGCTGCATATCAAGTAATTCTTTTCTGGTAAAAAATTCTTCCCAGTAATCAAGATAAAAATCTTCAGACGGATTTTTGCAGAATTCCCGCCAGCGTTCGGGATTTATGAGTTTTTTCTCAACAGCGTATTCATAAACGGGAGTATTCGGATAAAGAATCAAAACGCTGAACATTACATAGTCGGGTTTTATAGAATAGCAGAATTTGATGTTGTTTTTTATATCTTCATAAGTTTTTTCAAACGGAAATCCTATCATAAAATCTGCGATCGTTTTTATTTTAAGCTCGCGGCATATTTTGAAAGCGTTTTGTATCATTTCGACGGTGGTATCTTTTTTTATATATTTTAAACCTTCGTCCGTTCCGGTTTCTACGCCGAACGAAATCATTCTCAGCCCCGATTTTTTTGCGGCCAGAAGAGATTCTTTTGTTATGGTATTTACGCGGCCTCTGAAATCCCACGTAAATTTTAAATTTCTTGCCAAAACTTCGTTTGCAAATTCGGTTATTCTTTCAGCCGTAATATTAAACATATCGTCGTAAAAATGAAATTCTTCAAATCCCTGTTTTAAACAGTCTTCAATTTCGTCAACTATATTTTTGATGCTTCGCGCTCTGTATTTTTTATAAGGGACGTCGCACATGATGCATCCGTACGGGCAGCCTCTGCTGCTTACTATTGTTGTAAATTTTTTTGATATGCTGACTATGCTGAAAAATCCGACATGAGCAAGATATTTGCGCGCCGGAAAAGGAAGATCGTCGATGTTTTCGGTGTATGCCGCAGTAAGCGGAAGCCTGTATAAAAAACGAGGGTCATCATTTTTTATTTCCTGCAGGGCGGCTAACGATTTTTTTGTGTAAACGCCGGCAATATTTTCAACAGGGAGTTTTTTTAAAACAGCATCGGCGAGTTTATAAAAAGCCTCTTCGCCGTCTCCGATTATTATTGAATCTATATTTTCAAGGCCGAGCGCTTCTTTCGGGAAAGCCATCGGATGATGACCGCCCATGCATATATGCGTTTTCGGGCTTTGTTCTTTGATAAGAGCCGCTGTTTTTACTATATCTATAAGAGCTATCGAGAAACTCGAAATGCCGGCGATATCGGGTTTTATCTGCGATATTTTTTCGCGAAGCTGCGGATATGATATTTTTTCGGATACGCAGTCGATCACAAAAATTTTATGATGGGGGGCATATTTTTCAAGATAAGAAGCTATATACAAAATTCCAAGTGGCGGGAATATGCCGAAATCCGGAGAATCAAGGTTTTGTTTTCCGTCAGGATAAGCATAAGAGCGTATAAGATTTTCTTCCGGAGGATTTATAAGTAAAATATTCATTTATAGCGATACGCCTTCACTTTTTAAATCGGATTGAAGCATGAGTCTTACGATTTCTTTAAATGATGTTTTAGGTTCCCATTTTAAGGTTTTTCTTGCTTTTGAAGCGTCTCCTATGAAAACGGGAGAATCGCCTTTTGTTCTGAAAAGAGACGGATCAAATTTAACGTATTTTTCCCAGTCAAGATTTACAAGAGAAAACGCCTCGATAAGAAAATCTTTTACCGAATGTGCTTCTCCTGAAGCTATGATATAATCATCCGGGGCATCCTGCTGGAGCATCAGCCACATGGCTTCAACATAATCTTTTGCAAAGCCCCAGTCTCTTTTTGCGTCAATATTGCCGAGATAAAGGCAGTCCTGTTTTTTTGTCAAAATTTTCGCGATGCCTTTTGTTATTTTTCTTGTTACGAAACTTTCCGATCTTCTTGGACTTTCGTGGCTGTACAAAATTCCCGAACAGTTGAACATATCGTATGTCGAACGGTATACCGAAGTCATAAGGTAAGCGTAAAGTTTAGATACGCCGTAAGGGTTAATAGGATTAAAAGCTGTTTTTTCATTCTGCGGAATTTCGGCCGGTTTTCCGAAAATTTCGCTGGAAGACGCCTGAAAAAATTTTGTTTTGATGTTTGATATATGTATAGCTTCAAGAAGTCTTATGATTCCCAAAGCGGAAGCTTCGCTTGTATAATAAGGTATGTCAAAACTTACATAAACCTGACTTTGAGCCGCCAGATTATATATTTCGTCCGGCTGAACCGTTTTAATTGTTTTTAAAAGGCTCAAAGAATCGAGCAAATCGCCGAAATGAAGAAAGAATCTGTCTTTAAATTTTGGATTATCGATTATGTGCTGTATTCTGTAATAATGAGAGCAGCTTGTTCTGCGTATAATGCCGTGAACTTCGTAATTTTTCTCTAACAGCAGTTCTGTAAGATAAGAACCGTCTTGACCGTTCACTCCCGTAATCAGGGCTTTTTTCATTAAAAATCTCCGGTATTTTAAAGATACTGGAGAAATTATATAAAATTTTTATACGATTGTCAGATTTGCGTATTTTGCAAGAAGCTTTTTCCACTGTCCGTTTCCGAACAAAACGACTAATTTTAAGTTGTCTCCGGCTCCCGATTTTTCGATAATTTTTCCGTTTCCGAAAACAGGATGGATAACGCTTGTTCCTATTGAGTATGGAGATGAATCGGCTATAACAGGTTCGGGTTCCCTGTAAGTTTGGGCCGACTGTTTGAAATTATTGCTTGAAGAAAAATTGCTGTTGAAATCAAAATTTCTTGTGATAGTTTCGGCTGATCTTTGCGAAAGGTGTTCCGTAAATCCGGCTTCAAGCAGAAAACGGGACGGCACATTCCACTTCGTTTTGCCGAATACCGTTCTTTCGCTTGCCCAGCTCATGTATAAATTTTCTTTTGCTCTTGTCATTCCGACGTACATAAGCCTTCTTTCTTCCTGAAGCTCAACCTGGTCGTATGCCGATTCTCCTATCGGGAAAAGGCCTTCCTCAAGTCCCACTATAAACACATTTTTAAATTCGAGTCCTTTTGCAAGGTGGAGAGTCATAAGAGTCACCTTGTCTTCGGCATTTTCCCATGAATCGATGTCGCTTACAAGCGCTATCTGCGATAAGTAGCCCGCAAGAGATCTGTCGGGCGATCTTCTCTGGAAATCTTCGATTGCCGATACGAGTTCCTGAATGTTTTCTATTTTATTTTTTGATTCGGGATTATCGGACAATTCAAGGTCTTTCAAATATCCCGATTCTGTTATTACGATTTCAACAAGCTGTCTTATCTCATAAGCGTTTTTGACGTTTATAAATTTCTGTATTAAGTTTCTGAAATTATTCAGGCCGGCTAACGAACTTTTTGTAATAAGTGAAGAATCAATGAATTTTACGGCTTCAAAAAGAGATATTTTTTTTGATGACGCAAATTCTTCAAGTTTATCCATTGAAGTTTTTCCTACTCCTCTTTTTGGCATATTGACGATTCTTTTAAAGCTTACGTTATCGTTGGGATTATGGATAAGTTTCAAATAGGCCATAATATCTTTGATTTCGGCTCTTTCGTAAAACTTTAAAGAACCGACTATCGTATAAGGAACGCCGTTTCTTCTTAAAGCGTCTTCAAGGGCGCGCGACTGGGCGTTTGTTCTGTAAAAAACGGCAAAATCAGACAGCTTGTGGTTAAGGTTCTGCTTATTTATTAAAATCATATCGACGGTTCTTGAGGCTTCGTCGTTTTCATTCATATTCTGAAATACGTTGATTTCGCCTTTTTCTTCATTTGAAGTCCATATTCTTTTATCAACTCTGTCGTTATTGTTTTTTATGACGGACCACGCTTTTGAAAGTATTTTCGGCGTTGAGCGGTAATTTTCTTCAAGTTTTACCGTTTTACAGTCGGGATAATCTTTTTCAAAATCGAGAATATTGTTTATATCGGCTCCGCGCCATGAATAAATGCTTTGGTCATCGTCGCCCACAACGCACAGGTTTTTATGTTTTTCAGAAAGCATTTTTGTCAGCATATACTGGGCATGGTTTGTGTCCTGGTATTCGTCAACCATTATGTATTTGAATTTGTCCTGGTATTTTGAAAGTATTTCCGGATATTGTTGCAGTTTAAATACTGTCTGCATGATAAGATCTCCGAAATCAAAAGCTCCGTAGCGTTCAAGTTTTTCCTGATATAAACGGTAAATTTTTGCCGTTATCTGCCCGTAAAGACTGCCGTCGGCAAGCGCTCTGGCTTCAACGTCGGCAGGCACTTCCAAATCGTCTTTTGCGCGGCTTATTCTGTTGACAATTGCGTTTGGTTTATATTTTTTGTCGTCAAGATTTAATTCTTTGAGACATTCTTTTACGACGTTTGCCTGTTCGCCCATATCATAAATTAAAAAATCGGGGCTTATTGCAAAAGATGACGCTTCAGCCGATAAAAGATATGTGCAGAATGAATGAAATGTTGAAATTTTCACTTCGCTTCCGCCGGAGGGCACAAGCTCTTCAACTCTTTTTTTCATTTCGCCTGCGGCCTTATTTGTAAATGTTACGGCCAAAATGTTATAAGGTTTTACGCCTTCCGACAGCAAATGGGAAATTCGGTGCGTTATCACCCTTGTTTTGCCAGTTCCGGCTCCCGCGAAAATTATAAGGGGCCCCTGAGTGTGCAAAACGGCTTCTTTTTGTGATGGATTTAAATTATTAAGTAGCATATTTAGGATTATTTTCGTTAAAGATTTTTAAGGATTTTACCAGTTTTGACCGTCTTTTACAAGGAAAAAGAAAACAATTTTAATTTTTGTTATGAAATAATAATTTTGTACAATTAAAAAACACAATAAAATTACGGAGAATTTAAATGAAGATTCTTGTGACAGGCGGTGCCGGATTTATAGGTTCAAATATAGTTGACGCTCTTGTTGCAAAGAAACATAACGTGGTAATAGCCGATGATCTATCTACCGGCAGAAAAGAAAACATAAATAAAAAAGCCGTTTTTTACAGACTGTCCGTAACGGACGGTAAAAAAATAAAAACGCTTTTTGAAAAAGAAAAATTCGATGTTGTAATTCACCATGCGGCGCAGCTCGACGTAAGAAAATCGGTTATTGATCCTCTCTTTGACGCCGAAGTTAATATTAAAGGCTCTCTTAACATTCTTGAAGCCTGCAAAGATACAAAAGTAAAAAAAATAATATTTGCTTCTTCCGGCGGCACAATGTACGGAGAATGCCCCGGCAAAGCTCCGGACGAAACAAAACCGGCCAATCCCCTTTCCCCTTACGGCGTGGCAAAAAACTCGGTTGAAAATTACATAAAAAGCTACAGCGAAATTTACGGGTTGAAATATACCGTATTAAGATACGCCAACGTCTACGGGCCGCGTCAGGATCCTCACGGAGAGGCCGGAGTAGTGGCGATATTTATAGGCAGAATGCTTAAAAACGAGCCTGTTCTTATTTTCGGAGACGGCAAACAGATGAGGGATTACGTTTTTGTCAGCGATGTCGTTAAGGCAAATCTGCTTGCCCTTACAAAAGGCGCAAACGAAATAATCAATATAGGAACGCAAACAGTATTTTCCGTAAACGGGCTTGTCAAAGAGCTTTCGAAAATAACGGGATATAAACTGAAGCCTACATACATGCCGAAACGTTCCGGCGAGCTTTTCAGAAATTATTTAAGCGTCGGCAAAGCCGCAAAAACGCTCGGATGGAAACCTGAAATTAAAATAGAAGAAGGTCTCAGAAAAACTGTTGAATATTTTGCCGAAAAAAATAAATAGACGGGAGGCATTATGAAATTTTTTGTTAAATCCGTTTTTTTTGCCGTTTTGTTTCTAGCGTTTGCAGTATGCGTTAGGGCCGAGACTTTTCACAGCATCTGCAGAGACGGGTCCGTAAATGACGTAATAAAGGCGCTTAAGCAGGGAGCCGACATAAATACTCTTACCAAAGATTTGAAAACTCCCCTTATGACGGCATGCAAATTTAATAAAAATGAAGACGTTATCGGTTTTTTGATAGATGAAGGAGCCGATGTCAACGCAAAAGACGAAAAAGGAAAAACCGCTCTGATGTATGCCTGTGAAAATAATAAAAATATTGAAATAGTAAAACTTCTTTTAAGAAAACACGCCGATATAAACGCAGCTTCAAATTCCGGAAAAACGGCGTTAATGTATGCCTGCGAAAATAATCCGAATATAAAACTGACGACCGTTTTGGTCGAATCCGGAGCCGACGTAAAGGCAAAAACAAACGACGGAAGAACAGCTCTTGATTTTGCGGATAAAAATGAAAATAAAAAAGCGGCAAAGCTCATAAAAACCATATTGCTTAACGCCGGAGCGGGCTCGCAGGATTTGTCAAGTTTAGAAAAAATATGAACGGCGAACGTTCGGCTGTCATAACATTAAATACAGTCGCCGAAACAGGCCCCAGAAAAATAATGTCTCTAATAAATATATTCGGCTGCGCGCAAAACGTGCTCAATGCGTCCGAAAAAGATCTGACGGCTGCCGGGCAGATAACGCAAAAAGCCGCAGCCGCGATTAAAAAAGCGGCGCAGTCCGCTGCGGGCGAATCAGAAATAAAACTTGCAGCCGAAAACGAAATAGAAATAATAACTTACAACGATCAAAAATATCCGGCCGATCTAAAAGACATAAGTGATTTCCCGCCGGTTATTTACGTTAAAGGCTCTTTTGAAAAATATGACGAAATTGCAGTCGGCGTTGTCGGTTCAAGAACTCCGACTAATTACGGAAGAGCCGTTACCGCCGATTTTTGCAGATATTTTGCGCAAAACGGAATATGCGTTGTTTCAGGACTTGCAAGAGGAATAGATACGGAAGCGCATGAGACAGTTTTAAAAAATGAAGGAAGAACCATCGCAGTTCTCGGAAACGGGCTTTTGCAGTGTTATCCTGCCGAAAACAGAAAACTTCAGGATAAAATAGGAAAAAGCGGCGTTATTGTAAGCGAATTTCCGCTCAGACAGAAACCGGACAAAAGTTCTTTCCCGAGAAGAAACAGAATAATAGCAGGATTGTCAAAGGCCGTTGTAATAACCGAAGCGGCTCTTGAAAGCGGCGCAATGATTACGGCAAAACTTGCGGTTGATTACGGAAGAGACGTATTTGCCGTGCCGGGTCCGGTTTTTTCAAATTATTCAAAAGGACCCAACAGTTTGATAAAAGACGGGGCAATGACGGCTTTAAAGCCTGAAGATGTCGTCGATTCAATGCATGTTTTTGCCTCATTGGTTAAAAGAAAAAACAAAAACAGAAAATTGACAAGCAAAAATATAAATGATATTACTAACACTCGCAATTTAAACGTTCTTACAATAATAGGACAGGCGGTTGAAGGAGTGTCTGTTGACAAATTAAGCGCAGAAACGGGTATAGATATTCCCGAACTTGCGATGATTCTTATGAATCTGGAACTTGACGGTTTTGTCAGGCAGATGCCGGGGCAGATATATATAAGGAATGTTTAAAACGGCAAATTTGTTTTGGAGCAGAACATGAAATATCTTGTTATAGTCGAGTCTCCCGCTAAAGAAAAAACGATATCTAAAATTTTGGGCAGCAATTATACGGTAAAAAGCTCGTTCGGGCATATACGCGATCTTCCCAAAAGCAAAATAGGTATAGATGTAGATGATAATTTTAAGCCTACGTATGTAGCCGTTCCCAAAGCAAAACAGGTAATAACAAATTTAAAAAAAGCAGTTGAATCTGTGGACCACGTATATCTTGCAACCGACTTTGACCGTGAGGGAGAAGCGATTGCATGGCATTTAAAAGAACTTTTAAAATTAAAAGATGAAAATGCAAGCAGAATAACTTTCCATGAAATAACGGAAGAAGCAATCAAATCGGCAGTACAAAACCCGAGAAAGCTCGATATGGCTCTTGTCGACAGCCAGCAGGCAAGACGAATTCTTGACAGGCTTGTCGGATATAAACTTTCGCCTTTATTATGGAAAAAAATAAAAAGAGGTCTTTCGGCCGG
>CAYTCB010000028.1:0-13415 GCA_964436195.1 uncultured Elusimicrobiaceae bacterium | reverse complement strand
GCAGCATACTAAAGGCACTCCTTTATTAAGCACCATTCCCACTAAGTTACCGCAATGTTTGCAAATAAAAAATTTTTGAACTCCTGGCATAATAAATACCTCCTGTGTTTTTTTGTAATGTCTATCGCTGTAAGACTTTTTTATCACAATTTTTGCATATACCGGAAAAATATGAGCATACGTTTTCAATTTTATGGCCGTCTATTTCTTTTTTTATAATATTTTTACAGTCTAAATCCAAATCAAATATTGTTCCGCATTTTTTGCAGACAAAATGGTAATGAACTGAAATATTGCCGTCATAGATTGCTTCATCTTTACTGCAGAATTTTACCGATTTAATAAGGCCGGCTTTATCAAGAGATTTAACGGTATTATATACTGTTGTTTTTGATATTGAAGGAGCCAGTTTAAGCATGTATTTATAGATTTTATCAACATTAGGATGTTCTTTTGAGGAATATATATATTCCAGAATTTTTTCCCTTTGAAAAGTTGATTTGAGCGATGCCGCTCTCAATTTATTTGTAATCATTACAATTTAATATTGTATACAAAATAGATGGTTATGTCAATATATTTATTTTAAAAATATAAAACGGATTGAAACGTGAATAATGACTGCCGTAAATCCGGCGATTGCAAATAATCTATGAAGTTTAAATTTCTTTTTTACCGCAAAAAAAACGGCCAGACAAAGACATATAAATCCAGCAATTCCGGCAAATTCAAAAATTTCATACAGCATAAGCCCTCCTATTTAAAAAACAGTAAAGCATAACGAAGCAGTATAATAATTATTCCGGCGGCAATAAAAAAAGCCTGTAATTTTGTATTTTTATTTAATGCGAAAACAATGCCTAAAGCCAGCGATGTAAATCCGATTATAACTGCAATATCTGTCAGCACAGATCCTCCGGTTTACATTTAGCAGATTCCGGTCAGATAAGTTTTTCGGCAAGCATTACTCCGGCATCAAAACATTTTTTTATTTCGCCGGCATCAGGTTTAAATTTTGAATCGATAGTTCCGATAACTTCTATTCCTGAAGATTTTAACATTTCGGATATGTCTTTAACGGCTCCGCCTGCCCATCCGTACGAACCGAAAGCCAGAGCTATTCTGTTAAGAGGTTTTAAGCCTTTTAAAAAGTATATAAAACCAGCCATATACGGAAGCATTTCATTGTCATGTGTTGACGAACCGAAAACAAATGCTTTTGCGTCAAGCATTTCATAAGCAAGTTCTCCGAAATCCGTGGAAGATATGTCAAAAAGCTTTGCATCTATACCTTTGGCAGTAAGACCGTTTAAAATTGATTTTGCCATAAGTTCTGTTGAGCCCCACATAGTTTCGTAAACTATTACAACTTTGTTTTCTGTTTTATTCTGGGCCCACTTCATATAGATATCTATCATTTTTAAAGGTTCTTTGCGCCATATCATCCCGTGGCTGGGAGCAATCATGTCGACGGCAAGGTTCATTGCCGCGAGTTCTGTAAGTTTTCTCTGTATTATTGAACCTAAAGACCACAATATGTTTGCATAATATTTTTTTGCCTCTTTGAATAATTCAGCCTGGTCTATTTCGTCTGCAAATATTTTATTTGCAGTTATATGCTGTCCGAAGGCGTCGTTTGAGAATAAAATCTTTTTTTCCGCGCAGTACGTCATCATGCTGTCCGGCCAATGAATCATCGGTATTTCTATAAATTTAAACGTGTTATCGCCGCCTGATATCGTATGTCCTGTTTTTACGACATTTATGTCTATATTCAATTTGTAGTATTTCCCGGCGCCTTCTTTTAATTTTGCAGTACCGTAAAATTTGGCGTTCGGACACATTTTTGCTATATACTCAAGAGCTCCCGAATGATCAGGTTCCAGATGATTGAGTATAACATGTTTTATTTCTTTCGGGTCAATAATCTCAGAAATATTTGAAAGGAATTCTTCTTCAAATCCTTTGTCGACTACGTCTATAAGAACGGGTTCTTTATCTTTTATAAGGTATGAATTATAAGTGACGCCTTTTTTAGTAATATAAGTGTTGCCGTGAAACTTTCTTACGTTCCAGTCGACTATGCCTACGGCATAAACATTTTCTGTGATTTTTCTCATAACATGCTCCCGAATGCTTTAAGTAAAAGTTGTAAATTATTTTTTATCTTCCGATGTCTGCGAACACTGCGGACATTTCCCGAGGAATTTCTCATACATTATGCCGCACTTTTCACATTTTGCAAATTCAATGAAATTGCGGTTGCAGAAATTTTCTTCTCCGCAGACTTCTTTCATTTCAGTTTCACAAAAAGAACAATTGCATTTTTTCTCTGCCATGATTATACCTGCCCGTTTTTTTTCTTATAATCTTCAATAGCTTTGTGAAGCGCATCCGCTCCCAGATTTGAACAGTGCATCTTATTGGGAGGAAGTCCGCCGAGTTCCTGGGCGACTTTTTCATTTGTTATTGCAAGAACTTCTTCAATTGTTTTTCCTATTGCCATTTCAGAAACCATGGATGAGACGGCTATTGCGGCTCCGCATCCGAAAGTTTTAAATTTTACATCTACGATTTTATTGTTTTCAACTTTGATATAAAACTTCATCATATCGCCGCATACAGGATTTCCTACTTCTCCTACTCCGGAAGCGTCCTTTATTTCTCCGACATTTCGCGGATTAGCAAAATGGTCCATAACTTTTTCTGAATAAAATGCCATATTTCCTCCGTATATTTTTAAAATTTTATTTCAATTTTCACAATGTTCGTGTTCATGTTCATAATCTGTTCCCGGTCCGGCTTTCATTCTTTCTCCGGTTTTTATGAAATGGTCGTAAAGAGGAGACATTTGTCTGAGTCTTTCGACTATAGCAGGGAATTCCTTTATTACGTAATCTATTTCTTCCTCCGTATTATATTTTGAAAGAGTAAACACGATAGAACCCTGTCCGACAGCAGTGTCAACTTCAAGAGCAGTCAAAACATGCGACATTTTAAGGGATTTTGAAGCGCATGAAGAACCGCTTGCAGCCATTATGCCTTTTGCATCCAAAAGAAGAAACAAAGCTTCTCCTTCAACAAATTCTATTGAAAAATTTACATTATTTGGAAGTCTGTTTTCAATCGGGCCGTTTAGATAAATAAACTTTATGTTATCCTTAAGCCCTTTTATTAATTTATCTCTTAAAAACTGTATTTCTTTTGAATTTTTGTTCATTTCGTTTAAAGCGAGTTCGCATGCCGCGCCGAATCCCACGATAGCCGGAACATTTTCGGTTCCCGATCTCTTTGAAAATTCCTGTATGCCGCCGTCAATCTGTTGTCTTATGCCTATTCCTTTTTTTACAAAAAGAGCCCCTGCTCCTTTAGGCCCGTACATTACGCTTGCCGACAAGCTCAGCATATCAATTTTTAAAGCTTTTACGTCTATCGGTATAAAAGCCGCTGAAGCAACGGCATCAACATGAAAAACTATATTTTTTTCTTTTACAATTCTGGAAATTTCGCTTAAATTCTGGATAGTTCCTATTTCCGTATTTGCATGCTGTATCGAAACAAGAACAGTTTCATCTTTTATCGCTTTTTTTAGTTCGTCAAGTTTCAGAAATCCCTGTTTATCAACAGGGACTAAAGTTATCTCAAAGCCGTTTTGCTGAAGAGTCTTTACGGTATTTAAAACTGAAAAATGTTCAATTGCCGAAACTATAATGTGTTTTTTTTTCGCTGTTGCGGAAAAACCTTTTAAGGCCAGGTTATTTGATTCAGAAGCGCAGGAAGTAAAAATAATCTCATTAGCGTCTGCATTTATAAATTTTGCGACTAAAGTCCTTGACTGTTCGACGGCATCTTTTGAGATTTGACCTAAAGAATATATGCTTTGGGGGTTACCGTAGTTTTCTTTGAAATAAGGTAACATTTTCTCAAAAATATTTTCATCAATTTTTGTATTGGACTGATTATCAAGATATATGCTTTTCATATTAAATTCAATACCCAACCGTATAAAGACAGCAAACGAAAACAGCTGTCAAAATTTGCCGCAAAAGTAAAAATCTGTCTAATTATATCTTTTCAAACTGATCTTTGCCTACTCCGCATACAGGACATACCCAATCTTCAGGAAGTTTTTCAAAAGAAGTGCCTGACGGTATATTCCCGGCCGGATCTCCTACAGCAGGATCATACTCATAACCGCAAACTGTGCATTTAAATTTATCCATAAACCCTCCGTTTAAATTAAAATTTATAACCCGAATAACTTGTTTATTGTTTCTTTTGTTTTTGTTTTGGTTTCTTCTTTTGCTTTGCTTTTTTGTTCTGATACAGTTTCGTCTTTTGCTTCTTCTGCTCCGCTTACTACGGTATCATTAGCAGTGTCTTTCATCATGTCGTAGAATGCGTTTGTTTTCTTGCCCGTATTAGTATTAGTGCCTGACATATCAGCAATTTTTGTATCGGAAGGAAGCGAAAACTTACTGTCGCTTACTCCAAATTTGAAATTTGTCATATTTATCATGCCGCCGTCATTTGTTTTTACGCATGTCGGAAAGCCAAACTCTTCTGTTAAATAATATTCTGTTACGGCTCCGTCCTCGGTGCTTTGAATAAGATTGCAAGAATACCCGTTCATGGTTGTTTTTTTTATAAATACGGCGTTTTCCGGTATTTTTGTTGAATCAAAAGAATCAAGCCCATTCTGGTTTGTCGCTTTTTGAAGAGACATTTTAATTGCTGATTTGTTTTTAGGCGTATACATATACATTGATTCGCCGTCTATTATGGTAGTCATGCCGTCGAAATCCATTCTTGATTTGTTATTTTTGTTGTAAACAATGCCTTTTTGGATATTTCTGTTATTTTTATCTATAATTTCCATATTGTAAAATATGCCTTTTGCAAGGGCGTATTCAACTTTTTTTGAAGCAGTTTTAAAAACAGTTTTTCCGTCAGCATATAAACATGCTGAGGCAATAAAAAAAGCGGACAGAAACACAAAAGTTTTTTTCATTACAACCTCCCTTTCAATACGTATATATTTAATAACATCTCTTGGATTTTGTCAAATGAAAAATAAATTTGTTTTTTTGCAAAAAATTCACAAATAAAAGTTCAAAAATAATATTTTAAATGATAGAATAAAAGGGGCGTAAAATGTATTGACAAAAAGGATTTGCGGCAGTATACTTAGCCTAGAGAGTTTTTAAACAAAGATCAAAGGTAAAAAAGATGTGTTTTTTAAAGAGCTTTCCGAACTGTATTTTTTTTGTCAGGGCTGCCGTCTGCTGCCTAGTCTCGTTTGTCGTGGCCGCAAATATTATATTTTCTTCATTTATAATGGACAGCAATATTAATTTCAGCGAAGTTTCAAATATACAAAAGGATGTTTTTTCGACTTTATTTTTTATATCCGACGCGTTGAGTAAATTTTCTTCTGATATTTCAGGACGGATTGTCCCGCAGAAAAATTCAGACGCAAACCCAGTTCAAAAAAAACATAAAAAGGAAATACCCGTTTCCAATGACGGCGTTTTACAGCCGAATACGGTGAAAGAAAATATTATAGTTGAAAATCATAACTTTTTAATTTTTATTGTGCCGGAAATACTTTCTTTAACGGACTATGACAGGCACCGAATGTGTCTGCTGCTTGTTATTTATTTTATGGCAATGATGTTGTTTTTTGCATCCGTAAAAAATGCGAGTGGTTCTTTTGCGTATAAATTTATAAAAATATATTCTGATAAACCCGCTTTTTTTTAAGCGGGTTTTTTCTTTGGGAGCCGATATGAAATTTTTCTCCGATAATTTTGCAACCATAAAATTAAAGAAAATAACTGCTGTTTTTACAACGGTGTGTTTTATTTTTACCGGCGTGTTTGTTGACTTTGCTAATGCAGTTGTTGCCGATAATAATAAGTTCAAAGTTGATAATTCTTTTATAACCTTGCCTTCGGACGGTATTTTAACAAAAGCGATTGATTTCGGCAGCGATGAAATCATAATAAATATTCAGGATTTGCATTCTCACGCGCAGACACAGAGAAATATAGCAAAGATAATAAACTACATAGATTCAAAATATAAAATCGACGGATTATATCTTGAAGGCGCATATGCGCAGGTTAACACTTCATGGCTTAAAGACATGAGAAAAAACGAACTCGGCAGAATGATACTTGAAGAACTTGTCGACGCAGGCCGTTTGGGAGGAGTTGAATATTATTCCGCTGTAAGCGATAAAAACACTGTAATAAACGGGATAGAGGATAAAGACCTGTATGAAAGAAATATAAAATTGCTCAATAGAATAATTGAGCTTCAGCCTGAAATAAACAGTGTTTTTTCAAAAATGGAAAAACAGCTTGAATCCGTTAAAAAAGATTATTTTAATAAAGATACGGAAAAACTTGATAAACTTGTAACAAAATACAAAAGAAATGGAATAAGCGCGAATAAATACTATGAAAAACTTGTAAAAATTGCCAGAAAGAACGGTATTGATTTGTCTTTATATCCTAATGTGAAAGCGTATTCTGAGCTTTTAACGGATTCCAAAAATTTAAACATTGAAAAAGTGTCAAAACAATTCGGCACATTTGTAAATATTTTAAAAGCGGAAATTAAGTATTCCGCATTTGCCGAACTGGCCAGAAAAAGCAATAATTTTAAAGATATTGAAAATATTGCATCCGATCTTCAGCAAATTGCCTCAAAAAATCAAATATTTGAAAAATACAAATTAAATAAATTAAAAGAATTTTTTGCTTATATTGAATTCAGCAAGAATGTTAACCTGATAGAATTCGTCAGAGAAGAAAAACAGCTTTTAAAACAATTATATGTAAAATTAAGCAAAAATAAATATGAGGCGGAAGTGGCATTTTTATACGAATTTACGCCTGTTATAAAAGAATATTTCTGCGCAAATATAATATCTGATGACTATATCAGGTTCAGCGGCGATTTTAAAAAATTTAAAAAGGTGTGGAATTCTTATTTTCCTGAAAATACAGCCAAACAGCTATACAAATACGAACAATTGCTGTCGGAATACCATGGGAATAACATCAAGAGAGACGGCATATTTGCCCAAAAAATAATTAGTGCCGCAAGCACAGGACAGTCTGCGGAGCTGGAAGGTCAGAACGCAATTGATATCTTAAAGAATGAAATCGGCGGTAAGAAACTTAAAATTGTTGTTACCGGCGGATTTCACAGCAGCGGGCTTGAGAGAATAGCTCGCGAGAAAAAAATATCATACATACAGATAACGCCGAAAATAACAAAAGATTCCGGCAAGGCCGAAGAAATTCATTGGAATATCATAAAGGGATACAGGGATGTTCTGGATAATACTATAAATGCGAAACCTCTTACCGAAACATGGATAAAAGTTTTATTTCCGGAAATAATAGAAAGGGCCCTTGCCGCATCTCAAAATATGTCTGAAATGCAAAAAATGCCGTCGGAAGAACGGTATCAAAAAATAAAAGAAGTGGTCGACAATGCCCTTAAAGAACATGGCACGGATGAAGAAATAACTGTAACTTGGCAAATCAGGGATTTTGATAAAGATAAAATAGCGATTAATGCGGTGTATTCCGACAACAGCGGCACTAAAGAATCCGTACAGAAGCGCGAATATTTTTTTGATATAAAAACTTTAACGTTGTCAGGGGCCGAATCAGACGCAATAAAAAAAGATATTTATCCGAAATCAGACGGCTTAAATGTCACATCCGTTCTCAACGGAATGTTTAAAAATACAAAAACATTTTTTTACAATTTATATACAGGAGTCATAGCTCCTGTCTGGGAAGAGTTTGTTTTCAGATTTATACCTTTTGCCGTTGCAGGAAGCATTGCTGCTTCCATGCCTGTTTCTTTGACCGTATTTGCTGTTGCATCTGCAGTCAGTTTAATATCTTTCCCGTTTGCCCATTTTATTGCAGACAGAATGTTTTTGAGATCGGCGTATGAACCGAGAACGTTTAAAGATTTGATTATTCCTTCACTGATTTTCACTTCAGTGTATTTTATTGCGACCGCGTTGTTTCCGGCAGTTCCTTTAGCGGGTTTAGCGGCTTCAGTTATAGCACACTCGGTTTATAATTTGGCAATAATAGTTTCAAAAAATATAACTGAAAATACGGGTAATTTAGTCTTTAAAAAGATTGTTTCAAAATTTGCCACAGCCAGAATTGCTAATATATTTGATATTAATTCTTTGCCTGAAGATTTTGATATTAATCAAGAATTGGAATCTTTGATACAGCGTCTTACAAAATATACGGATGAATCCGATTATACCGTAAGAAAATATTATTCGAATTTTGAAAACACAGGCCATAGTCTGGCATCTGAAATAAGAAATATCCAGCAGGATTTAAAAAATTCCGCATCTCTTTCCGAAAGCGCGAAATATGATATTTTCGCAAAATCAGTAAACAGATTATACGAGATAATGGTTATATGCGCAATGACGGATACATCAGAAGAATATACGTCATCTCTTGTATTTGTGAGAAATTTTCTGGGAAGTTTTTATCAAAGCGCCATATACGTTAAAGATAGTGAGGGATTGTCGGTATTTGACAAAATAATTGACTTTGCCATCACTAAAAAGAAAATATTTTTCAGTTACGGCGGGATTATAGAACATTTAATTGATGATTTATATAAGGATAAACGCGAATTTTCAAAGAAAATATTGAAAGCTTCTTATGATGCCGGTTTTTTCAAGAACGGGATTGTGTTGCGCAGCGTTATAGGTTTTGATCTGGCAAAGTTTTTTTATACTACGGTTTCAAATGACGGCGGCGGCATTATTGTTATGGGATACGACGAGCCTCTGTTGTCGAAAAATGAAATAAAAAGATTTATAAAAAATGATGCCGCTGTAAATAATCCGGAGTATAATGTTTTTCTTAATGATGTAATTTCAAGAATACAGTATTTTAAGACGCTGGATGTTTTTGCAAATAATCCTGATATTCATCAGACGACAGAAAATGTTTTAAAATCATTGAAAGATATTGATGGAACTTTAAAAAAAGATAAATATTCCGTCATATCGGAACAACTCAATGTTTTGAGCGAAGAATTTATAAAAGCAGACGTCGATGTAAATGTTTTCAGAATTTTTATGCCTGTTTTTATGTTTGTAAATGCAAAAAATTCTGACGATTCGATTGCTGTTAGAGTTTTTAATTTTGTTTTACAGTCAAAACTTGCCGATAAATACTCAAAAGAAAAATTATCAACCCTTGCGACAATAGATAAAACAGATTTTTTATTTGAGGCATCCTCAAATATTTTCTTGACGGATAAAGAGCTGGGAGTATCTTTGCTTGCAAAAATGAAAGAGGTCATAGAAGCAAATCAAAATTATAAAGAGCGGCTCTTGCTTGGACGTATTTCTGAAAGAGACAGGGCGTATAATTTATTGCCTTACGGCTGGTCAAAAGCACTTCAATCGTATTCTGATTTGGAATTATTTTATGATGCGATAGGCAGACCTTACGAAGAATTAAACGAGAAAAGCACAGTATATGAAAGATTCTTTTACAGACCGGATTATTTAATAATGCTGGCAAACATGCTTCCGGATGCCGTAACCGGAAATGTAAAAAGTTTTTCATCTCCGGCAACTTATTTCAGAACAAAAAAACATGAGGCCGGTAGGATCATACGCGATGCCGAATCTGAAAATAAATTTGAAATTTTTAACGACATTCTTGAAAATAATATTCTTGCTTTGGCCGAACTTAACAGAGGCAATGAAGATTCTCTGCGGGATTCTTTATTTTTTCTCGGCAGAATGATAGAGGGACTTAAAAAATTTGACACACAGTATCGTTCGCACGGGTTAAACGCACAAAAAGCTTTTGAATCCATAGATAAAAATTTAAGAGGCTCTATATCTGCAGAAATGCTGGCAGAGCAGAATAAGCTCAACTTATGGTCTGCCGATAAAATAGATGAAATAAACAGCGTTCATACTCTCATAAATGCCGTCCATCAGACTTCAATATCTGTATTTATGAATCTTATTAACGAGGAAATAAAAAAAGACAGTGCAAAGGAATTTATAATAAATCCGTCACAAAATAATCTTATAATTTATGATTTTTCAAAAAAGGGAATGAGACCGGAAGTAAAAGATTTTCTTGCAAAGATTACGGAAGCCAATCATCAAGGAACATTGTATATAAGCGGCGGAAGAATTTTATATAACAAAAAACTCGGAGCGCACAGCGTTTCAATATTTGTGGATTTTGACAACACCGAAGACAGCATAACATGCACTTTTTACGATTCCGGCAGAAGCGACGGAAACGCGTTAAGAACTACTCTTCTTGCAACGCTTTTTGCAATGGCGGGATTTGATATAAGCAGTTTTGACAACAAGGTAGCGGGGTTCGGAGAGGTCTCAACTGGATTATGCGAATTAAAAGCAGTCTGGAGCTGCGGTACTTCGGATCTCAGAAACGGAGACAAATATGCCGAGTTTTTTTCAAAAGCTTTTTCAGTTGTCAACAATACAAAAGACCTTGATTACAACCTGCAGGGGCTTGAATATGATAACGATAAAAACTTTTACCATGAATTTGCGGTTCCTCAATTGACGCTTGAAGATTTCAAAAATATAAAAGCTACAAAGAAATTTCCACAACAAGCCTATGATTTGTATTTGATTGAAGATAAAGGCAAAAAACATTCCTCTTTTCTTGAACAGCTCAGAGACAGAAGTGCAAATTTCATGTCCTCAAAAAAAGATGATTTCGGGCCTGTTTATGATTATTTCGGACTTAACGGCTCTGACAGAAACATTGAAACGGTTGAAAAGATGTACGTTGAAGGAAGAATAATCAAAAATGAGCTTGGAATTCTTGAAATTAATAAAAATTATAGACCCATGTCAAAAATAATTGAAATATTAAACGGCAACGAATGGGAAAGAGACATATCCTTTAAACAGGCTCAGCTTTTAAATCTGATAGATTATTCAAAAATACATTTCAGGACAGAAGGCTATATAGGCGGCATGATAGTCAAATCCGGCACAATAAAATTGGCTGACGGGTGGTTGTCTGTCAAAGCTGTTGTTGATGCCGAAAGAGAAAGAATGCAGATGGCTTTTGTTGAGTATATCGGCGTTGAAGGCAGCAGGACTGAAATGGATTATGAAGATTTAATATCGGTATTGCAGAAAAACGGGTATGAAGTTGAAAGACAGTCAGAAAGAAGCAGTTCTGAAAAGAAAAAAACAATAAATATTCTGCGTGAAAAAAATCCGTTTATGAAAGAGACGCCTACGGCAAAAGCGACAGGATTATCTTTGGGTACCGGCGGCAGCATAACAGGAAAAGTAGCCTATAACGAAGTAAATTTAAAAAATGACAATATTTGGATAACACAGCAGATAATGAAAGAAAGCGTTGAAAAAATGGATATTCCTGCCGGATTTTGCATTACAAGCGGAGGAATTTACAGTCATGCAAGCATAGTCGCAAGAGAGAAAAATAAACCGGCAGTGCTGCTTCAGGGAAGATGGACGGATAATGAGATAGAAATAAAATATTACATATATAGCGGCAGAGAAAGAAATGAAGGCGGTTTTTTCATAAGAGAAACGGTTGAACATACTGTAAGAATAAAGGCCGGAGATATCATCTTGATAAATCCTGAAACGGATGAATTGCTTTTATTCGCCGGCGCAGAAAAAAACAAGCTTGAAAAGTTACAGCAGTTTATAGACGGCAATAACATTGAAGGACTAAAGCAGTATTTGCGCGCAAATGAATCTGATTCCGATATAGGCAGACTTGTCGAATATGTTTATTATCAGTGTGCAGGAAACAGCCGTTTGAAAGATATTCTCGATATGCTTGTTGCCTGGGGATATGAAGATAAAATAGGCGCAAAAATAGACGAACTTAACGGTATATACAAAAAAAATAAACTTAAATCTGTCCGAAATATAATTGAAAATATTGAAAAGACTGAAGATATAAAAGAATCATATGTTCTTATTAAAACAGCAGAAAAACAAATAAACAACATAGTTTTAAGAAAACAGGATTCAGAAATAAAATCTCTAAAAATTAAAATTGCCGAGAAAAAACGCGAGATACTTGCCGAATATATTCACTATATTGAAAGTTTTAAATTGTCTGTCGGAAAATTGATAAAAAAAGACAGTTTCAGCGCTGCCGATATTGATTTAGCTGTAAAACTTATAGAAATGGCAAAGTACTGGAAATATTTCTACGGATATAACGGCGTCAGAGAATTGACAGATTCTTTAGATAAGAAAGTAAATGCCAATATAAAAACTGACGGAGAAACAATAACGCTTGAAGGAGAAATAAAAACTTTTTCCGAAATAGCTTCATCCGATAAATTAAAATTTGGTTCAAAAACAACGGAACTGGCAAAAATAAATAATTCAGGGCGCGATTTCGGGATAATGGAAGGGGTTGGCATAGCAAGCGGAGTTCTTGAAATATTTTTCAGAGATATCGGCAAATCTGCACAATACAGTGCGTCAATGCGCGAGTTGGAAGATATAATAAAATCGAAAGATATAGCCCGTTTTAACAGAGCATCCGAAATAGCCGCTCAGATTATTCAAATGATAAAAGATTCGGACAGCAAGTTAATTCGTGATTATATAACCGATATGAAAGAACTTAAAGAAGGTCAGAGATATGCTGTCAGATCATCTGGAATCGGAGAAGACGGAGCCGCTTATTCTTTTGCCGGCATGGCAAAAACAAAATTGAACCGTGACAGGGCAAGTTTATATTCCGATATAAAAGAAATATGGATGTCTTTTTTTGAATCTGACACAATAAAGTATATGATAGAAAGCGGTCAGATTGTGAGGCCGGCAGTATTAGTCCAAAAATTTATTGATAATATTAAAAGCGCCGGCGTTATATTCAGTTCGGATGCCAACGGAGATTTTAATATAGAAATAGTCCGCGGAATCGGAGAAGGCCTTGCAAGCGGCAAAATAGATCCCGACCGCATAAAAGTTTTTCCAAGAGACGGCAGAATAGAATACAAAAGAGCTTTGCAAAATAAAAAGAAAATAGTAGCTTTGCCTCAGGGCGGGATTCAAATTGAAAAGCTTGAAAATATTGAAAAAATTAACAGAATTACGAATGAAAGTGATATAAGAAAAATACTTAATTTGGCCTATTCTTTAAGACAGGAATCAGGATATCCCGTAGATATTGAATTTGCGATAGACAGTGAAAACAATATTTCTATACTTCAAAGACGCCCCGATACGGCATTCAATTCCAAGATAAACGAATATGAACTTCGAAAAGAACTTTCTGCCGCCGCAAAAGAAATGAATTTGCAGTCTGCTGCCGACAGTCTTTTGACAAAAATAAAAA
>CAYTCB010000027.1:0-13655 GCA_964436195.1 uncultured Elusimicrobiaceae bacterium | reverse complement strand
ATTTAAAATGGTCCATTCTCTTACGAGATTTTTCAAACCGTCCAACTTTGCCATAGTTGCTTTAGCTTTGTTCTGATCTATCCAAAAATCAGATGCAAGAACAACGTTTTCCAAGTCTTTAATCTCTTTTATTTTACCTTCAATGTCAAAGAGACCCCCTTAATATATTAATTTTTTCTCTCATCTCAGTAAGCATTTTTCCCCTCTATATAATAAAAATTACTGCTGCTATAAACAATGTAAATAAAATGCAGATTACAGGTAAAATATCACCCATTTTTGTGTATACGCTAATATAATCATTTTGATAAGCATTGCCTATCAAACTTACATTTTGATTTATTTTTGTTTCTAAAATTGTACGGCCTGACGCATCTATAATGCCTGACAAGCCCGAATTTGCCGAAACAATAACGCTTTTTCTGTTCTCAACGGCTCTGAATATATTCATTACAAAATGCTGGTAGGGAGCAAAAGTATCAAAAAACCATGCATCATTTGTATGGTTTGTCAAAATTCTGGCACCTTTGTATGAAAGACGTCTTGAAAACGAAGGGAAAAAATTTTCGGAACATATTGTAGGGCCTACAGTTATTTTGCCGTCATTATAAACATTCATTTCAGTACCTTTTGAAAAATCCCCGAGAGAATTTAAAATACCGAAAAATTTAGACAAAATTTTTCTAAACGGGATATATTCCCCGAATATGACGAGATGATTCTTATCATGTATATTTAAATATCCGTTTACATTAACCGCATAAATTGAATTATATATTTTCCCGTTATTAATACTGGGGCCTCCTATCATACAAAAAACGCCTGTATTTGAAATATTTTTTATTAATCCCTGTATTTCAGAATCATTTTGAACAAAGCCCGGAAGTGCCGTCTCCGGATAAATTATCATATCAATTTTCTCACTCCCGAAATTCTTAATATTATTTCCAAGAGTTTCCAATATCTCATTTTTATATTCGTTGTCCCATTTTTTGTACTGATCTATATTAGGCTGAACTATGGCGACTGTAGTTTTATCGCCGTATGAAATATTAAATTTTCCCATTCTCAAAACACCATAAGACAACAATAAAAGAACTATCAAAACAGCAGTTAAAATATGTTTATTTTTATTAGTCTTTGAATATAACCTGTAATACAACAGCATATTCACGGCAATAATTGAAAAAGAAATGCCGTATGCGCCGAAAATATCTGCAATTTGTATCATCGGCAAAAATTTATTTTGACTGTAACCGAGTAAATTCCATGGGAATCCTGTCAAAAAATAAGTTCTTAAAAATTCAAGAGCCACCCATACGCAGGCTGCAAAAATAATGGAAAGAAACGGATACAAATGTCTTCTTGTATAGCTTAAAAAACCTGCCCATAAACAGAAGTATACTGCCATATATCCCCATAATAAAAATGATACTATTACGGACTGTGTTATTGAATTTGTATTGTACTGTATAAACGGAAATATCCAATAAAGGGATATTAAATTGCAAGTAAAACCTGAAACAAATCCGTATACTAAAGAATTTTTAACGGAATTATTCAAAACTGAATATATAAGAGGAATAAATGCTATCCATATGAGATAAAAAGCATTTATTTTCGGGAATGACAGCGCAACAAGGATACCCGTTAAAATGGACAATAAAAAGTATTTTAACCTAAATTGCCTCACGGCCCACCCGTTTAATTTTTTATGCCAGTTTTAATCAGGCATTTGTGCCGCAACATTTTTTATATTTTTTACCGCTGCCGCAAGGGCAGGGATCGTTTCTGCCTATTTTTTTTATATCTTTGGCATTAACTCTATTTGTGTTGCCGCTATCGATTTCTTTTTTATTTTTTAAATCCTGCTGTTCTCCTTCAGACATCTTCTGCTGGTTAAAAACAGGTTTAGGCGCTATGTTTACCTGCACCTTAAACACATATTCTATAGTGGCTTCTCTGATTCTTTTCATCATATTATCAAACAGTATGAAAGATTCTTTCTGATATTCTATTTTTGGATCTTTTTGGGCATAAGCTCTGAATCCTATGCCTTTTTTAAGCTGATCCAGTTCATAAAGATTATCTTTCCATGCAGTATCTATCATCTGCAAAAGAACCATTCTCTCTATGTGGCCTAAAAGTTCAGGCGTAAGCTGCTCTCTTCTCTTTTCGTATGCCTCTTTAATTTTTTCAATAAGCATTTCTTTTAACAGCTCTTTATTCAGATTGTTAATCTGTTCCTCGCTGGGCATTTCAAAATTGATAGAGAATGATCTTGTCATCCAAGCTTTAAAATTAGACCACTCCCACTGTTCGGGATAAGTTTTTTCGGGAGCCCACATGTCTACTTTTTCTTCCGTTGATTCAAGAATCATATCCTGTATGGTTGCTGAAACATCCTCGCCTTCAAGAATTTCATTTCTCAATCTGTAAACAGCTTCTCTCTGCTTATTCATGACGTTGTCAAAATCTATAAGCTGTTTTCTTATGTCAAAATTCATTCCTTCAACTTTTTTCTGTGCATTCTCAACCGCTTTTGATATCCACGGATGCTGTATATCTTCTCCTTCTTTTAATCCGAGTTTCTGCATTAAAGAAGACATTCTGTCCGAACCGAAAAGCCTCATCAATTCATCCTGCATGGAAAGGTAAAAACGCGAGGCCCCGGGATCGCCCTGACGGCCTGATCTTCCTCTGAGCTGATTGTCAATTCTTCTTGATTCGTGTCTTTCAGTTCCTATTATGTAAAGACCGCCGGCATTTTTAACTTCAACATTCTGCCCTTCGATGCCTGCGCCTAAAACGATATCTGTTCCTCTTCCGGCCATGTTAGTGGCGATCGTTACCGCGCTTTTTGCGCCTGCCTGTGCTATTATCTGAGCTTCAAGTTCATGAAATTTTGCATTCAAGACATTGTGCGGTATTCCTTTCTTTCTTAATACTTCTGCAAGTTTTTCAGATTTTTCAATTGAACGCGTACCAACCAAGACAGGCTGTCCGGCCTTCCAACATTTTTCAATATCGTCAACTATGGCGTTATATTTTTCTTTTTCTGTCCTATAGATAACATCAGGATAATCTTTTCTGACCATAGGGTTGTTTGTAGGAACTTCAACAACTTCAAGTTTGTAGATTTCCCAAAATTCTGCAGCCTCGGTCAAAGCCGTACCGGTCATACCTGATATTTTTTTGTACATTCTGAAGAAATTTTGAAATGTTATGGTAGCCATGGTTTGGTTTTCTTCGGCTATTTTCATATTTTCTTTGGCTTCAACAGCCTGATGAAGTCCGTCAGACCATCTTCTGCCCGGCATAAGTCTTCCGGTAAATTCATCAACAATAATTACTTCTCCGTCTTTTACAACATAGTGGACGTCTCTCTTGTAAAGATTGTGAGCTCTTACTGCCTGAGTCAAATGATGAACCCATTCTGACTGTAAATCATCGTAAATATTTTTCAGTCCCAGAACTTTTTCAGCTTTCAAAACTCCCTGTTCCGTCAGAACAACTGTATGGTTTTTCTCGTCAACAAGATAATCATATCCCTTTGCCAAATCAACACCGTCATACTTAGCCTTGACTTCTTCGGCTTCTGTTATAAATCTGCCGTTTAACATAGGAACTATTCTGTTTGCAACATAATATTTATCTGTCGATTGCTCTCCTGCTCCGGAAATTATAAGAGGAGTCCTTGCTTCATCTATAAGAATTGAATCAACTTCGTCTATTATTGCGTAATGTAACGGTCTTAAAACTCTTTGTTCCTTTGAAATAACCATGTTGTCTCTCAGATAATCAAATCCAAGTTCATTATTGGTAACATAGGTTATATCGCACTGATAAGCCTGCTTTCTTTCTTCATTCGAAACATCATGGCACACGTTGCCGACCGTCATGCCCAAAGCATTATATATAGGCTGCATCCATTCTTTGTCTCTTTTTGCAAGATAATCGTTAACGGTAACAACATGAACGCCTTTGCCCTCAAGAGCGTTCAAATAAACCGCAAGAGTAGCAACAAGAGTTTTTCCTTCACCTGTTCTCATTTCGGCTATTTTCCCGCTGTGAAGGATACAGCCGCCTATAAGCTGGACATCAAAATGTCTGAGGCCTATTGTTCTCTTTGAGGCTTCCCTGACGCACGCGAATGCTTCAGGCAAAATAGAATTAAGCGCTTCGCCATTGGCAATTCTTTCTTTGAATTCCTGTGTTTTTGATTTCAATTCTTCGTCGGAAAGTTTTTCTATTTCAGATTCCAGCGAGTTTATTTTGTCAACTACAGGCCTGATTTTTTTTATATCTCTCTCATTCTGAGAACCAAATATGGCTCCAATCAATGCCTTGATCATCGTAACATCTCCCTGTTATAAAACAAATTTTACGAACATGATTTTACATTTTTTATATCTAAAATTCAATCATTTTTCGATATTTTAAAATACAAAACACATATTGGGAACTAACTGTGATTATTCTCTTTCCACGGCTGTTTTTCAGGAAGGACAATTTTACTTTCCTTATTTTCTATATTTTTATTATAAACATAGACAAAAACATCGTCAACAATTGTATTTTCGCAGCACACACTTACTGATTCAACTCTGTAGGTTCCGCATTCGATTTCTTCAAAATCGTCAAGTTTATTTTTAGTTTCGGCGTTTATTTCGTATATTTCTCCCTTTACGAAACTGCCCGGCTCATGCTGGATTCCAGGAAACCAGCTTATGTTGTACATTTGGTAATCTTTTAAAATGCCGATGCCGATAAATTGGCATTCAGACATAAGGAAATGTTTTGAATTAAGCGACGTTAATGTGCCGTATACAAAATATTTCATAATTGATTCCGTTATACGGTTGCAGCCTTGGCAAGTTTATCGGCAATATTGTTTTTTATATTACCTGTATGACTGTCTATTTTTCTCCAATATATTTCTATTCCTGAAGCGGCAATGATTTTAACATATTCGACGGCAAGTATATTTTTAGGTTTCCATTTACCGGTTACAAAATATTCAATTCCTAAATAATCATAATTTATTCTTATTTTTTTTATATTATTTTCTTTACACCATGTTATAACTTCTGTAACCGCGCATAATTCTCCGCCGAACTGTCTTGCCGAAGTATCTTCGATATTTTTTGATATCTCTTTTATTTTTCTGTCTCCCAAAAATATAACAGCGCCGCATCCCGTTTTGCCGTTTATATAAGAACCGTCCACAAAAGCTTCGTAAATGCCGCTCTCTTCTTTATGTGATTCAAATCCGTTTGACTGTTCCCAAGATTTATTTATGATATCAACGGCGGTATGCTCTTTTACGTTAAGATTTACGATAGAATATGATTTTTTTGACGGTTTATAATACAAATTGATTTTGCCAAGATTTACAAGAGTGTTTCTTAAAGATATCTGGACCATGTAATCTCTGAACGAACCTGAATCGAAAGAGGCGTTCAATCCGTTTTTTTTGATAATTTCTATGAATTTTGAGGCAAAAGCAGAAAGTTCATTTTTGAATAATGTCATTTATTTTATATTCCATATTTTATGCATTTGCGGCAAAATTCTCACGTCTTTTATTTTAGCCGATGCGACGGCATAAAATTCCAGAACTTTCCCGTAATCTTTTATATTGTTTGAATCAGGCTGTAAAACCAGTTTTATATTTCTTGAAACAGAACCAATCATATCCACGGCCTTTGAAAATTCTTCTTTCCGGGTATTTTTTGATATGACTATTTTTACAAAAATCTTTTTATATGCTGTTTTTAAAAATTGTTTATGCTCGCTCAGCAAATCTTTTTTACATGCAGATTTCAATTTTATATCCATTGAAACGATATCGCATAATTTATATACTTTTTTGAATTCTTCAGGTAAAGTCCCGTTTGTTTCAAGATAAATATTTATTTGTTTTTTCTTAATACGTTTCAAAAAATCACTCAAGAAATCAGAATAAATGAGCGGCTCTCCGCCGGTAACCGATATTGAAGGTTTCTTTCCGAAAAAAAATTTTTTATTGTTTTTTATTGTTTTTAAAATCTCGGCGCACAATTGCTCAGGAGAATAACGGCATTTTTTATTATTTGCCGATAAAGAATATTTTGTATCGCAGTAAGAACATCTTATGTTGCATCCTGAAAATCTTACAAATATCTGCGGAATACCGGCATAAATGCCCTCTCCCTGATAAGAAAAAAATATTTCATTTACGGGAGCTTTTTGCAAATGCAGGGTCATTTATTCCAACCTCTTTAAAACCTTTTGCGCGAAGTTTGCATGAATCGCATGTTCCGCACGGTATTTTTTTCCCGTTATAACAACTCCATGTATACTGATAGGGGACTTTCAACTTTAATCCGAGTCTTATTATTCCATTTTTTGACATTCTTTCTATCGGAGCTATTATTTCAATATTATTTTTTAAAGCCTTTAAAACGCCTCTCATAGCCTTTAAATAAGACGGCGTGCAATCAGGATATGAAGAAAAATCAACGGCATTTACGCCGAGAAAAATCGCCTGCGCTTTGATTGTTTCGGCATAAGATACGGCATATGAAAGAAATATCGTATTTCTGCCAGGCACATAAGTTGTCGGGACATATCCTTCTTTTATGGTTTTATGTTCCGGAACTTTAACGGATTTATCCACCAGAGAGCTTTTGCACCAGGGCATCTCTATTTTGATAATACTGTAACTAAGATTCAACATCTTTGCGATTTTAGATGCCGTTTTTATTTCTTTTTTATGTTTTTGACCGTAATCGAAAATAAGGCAGCTGACTTCGTAACCTTTTGATAACGCATAATACAAAACGGTCGTTGAATCCAATCCGCCTGAGAATAACACTACAGCTTTCTTTTTCATTTGCTTACAATTGCGGATGACGTTTCGCTTTCCCATACTTCAACTTCATAAACTTTTATGTCATCCGTCTCCAATTTTTTTATTTGTTTAAAAACAAAAGCCGCTATATTTTCGGCAGTAGGGTTTATTTTGTCAAAAGGCGGCGTTTCGTTTAAAGATTTATGGTCAAGAGCTGCCATTATTGTCGCAAGATGTTTTTTTATATCCGTAAAATCAATAAGCATTCCGGCAGAATCAAGTTTGCGGCCTGACAGACATACTCTTACTTTCCAGTTGTGCCCGTGAAGATTTTCACACTTGCCTTTGTATTGTCTCAGAAAATGAGCCGACGAAAAATTACCGAATACAGAAAGTTTGTATTTCATTTATTTATCCAATTCCACTTTTTTTACGTTTTTTATTTCTTCTCCAAAAAAATTGCTTCCTAGTTTCTTAAATTTTTCGGGACTGTCGCTTACATAAAATAAATGTCTGCCTTTTAAGCCGTCGTTGGCTATATTTTTTTGATTAATAAGTCTCTCAACTTCCATAGCTACAGCCGCGGCAGAATCTATTATTTTTACATTTTTGCCTATAACTTCTTTTATTGACTTTTTTAAAAGAGGATAATGCGTACAGCCTAAAATAATTGTATCTGCTTTCTTTTTTAAAATTTCCGTCAAATATTGTTTAATTATATCTTTTGTGATTTTTCCATTAAACCAGCCTTCTTCAACAAGCGGAACAAATAAAGGACAAGCCTGCGAAAAAATTATTGCCGACTTATCATATTTTTTTATTTCTTTTACATAGGCTCCGCTTTTTATCGTTCCTTCAGTCCCTATGACGGCAATACGTTTGTTTTTTGTATTTTCTAAAGCCATAACAGATCCCGCCGTAATAACGCCTATAACAGGAACATCAATATTTTTTTTCAACGCATCAAGACTGAACGCCGAAGCGGTATTACAGGCAACAACTATCAACTTCACATCGTGCTTTACCAAAAACTTTGATATAGCCATAGAAAAATCAGTTACGACTTTTTGCGATTTAGACCCGTACGGTACATGCGCAGTGTCGCCAAAATAAATTATATTTTCTTTTGGCATTACTTTTGCCACGGCAGACATTACGGTAAGACCGCCAAGCCCCGAGTCGAAAATTCCTATAGCAGATTTTTTATTCATTTTTATTTCCACTTGAGTATTATACTATGTTTTTATTTTTGATAAAAGATATATTCCTATTATCCCGAATACAATATTAGGCATCCAAGCCGCAAGACCGACGCTTAAAATAAGATTTTCACCCAAAGTCAGCGAAAATGCCTGAAGCGTCCAGTATATAAAAGAAAAAATAAGCGCAAAAGTAAAACTTATAATCTTGCCGAATCTTTTGCCAAGTCCCAAAGCAAAAGGAATACCCATCATCATAACAATAATATGGCAAAATACGCTCGCAAAACGCATATTATATTTTATTTGGTCTTTTAAAGTATTTTTACCGAGCATCTGATTCTTTTGTATATATTCCCTGAATCTCTTTAAATTCATCTGCTCATAGCGGACATCCTCCGAAATAAAATCATGCGGTTTCAATTCAGTAGGATAAAATCTGTTTTGAAAATATTTTTCATGCCAATTATTCAAATTATCAAAATTCCTTTCAACTCCGTTTTTTAAAATCCACCCTTTATTATTATAAAAAGCTTCACCCACAACTATATTTTTTTTCAGATAATAATTGTTATCATATTCGTCTATGATAATATTTCTCATATAACCTTCGTTTATATTCATATATCCTACGGACATTCTCGCATCGTCTTTCAGGGCAACAATAATATTTTTATATTCTCCTTTTAATTTTTCATCGTCTTTATTCTTTTCTATTTTTACATTTCTTACATAAGATGCAAGTTCGACGGTTTTTGGTATAATAAATTCTCTTGCAGAAAAATCAAGAATTCCCAAAGCCAAACCTATAATCATAAAAAGCGATATAATTTTCCACAAATTAATTCCCGAAGCTTTTAATATTGTTATTTCATTTCTTTTCGCCAAATCGCCTAGAGAAAATAAAAGGGCAAGCAGCACCGACAGAGCAAATACGTCTATGGTCCACCAGGGCAGATTAAAAAATAAATATTCAACGATAGTGAGAAACGGAGTTTTCTGCTCCATATAAAAATTCATTTCTCTGAATAATTCTGAAATAAGAACTATAAATCCGAAAGCAAGCGTAGTAAAAAACAGAGGTTTTAAAAATTGTTTTGATATATAAAAATATATTTTCATTTTTTCCCCATCTTTTTCAATAAAAATACGCCTGCCGCAGCTGTCGCCAAATTAGGCAGCCACATTATTAACCACGACGGAACATATCCTTTCTCGCCTATATTTAAAGAAACAATTAAAAGCATATAAAAACCAAATAATATTGCCAGGCTGATTCCGAAACCTACGGCCTTGCCACCCTTGCCGGACATAATTCCCACCGGAATTGCAACCATAGTAATAAATATTGGCGCCAAAGCTAAAACCCATCTTAACCAATATTCATTTTTATATTTATATATTTGTATATCATTTTTTGCAAACGTTTTTATTTTTTCTCTTATTTTTGAGGATTTTATCTCTTTCAAAGTCATATCTCCCAGACTTAAATTTGAAGATACGGGTATTTCAAATTCATATGAAGCAAAATGAACATGAAGCATATTTTCAGGTTTTTCAGGGTCTATTCTCTGCCAGTATCCGTTGAAAAGTTTAAACACTACTATGCCTCTTTCAACGCGTACAGTTGCTGACGACGAAGCTATTCTCCACGGTATCATATCCTCGCTTTTATCATCGCTTGAATACTTATAAACATTAACACCTGACAATACGTTGTTTCTAGGATTTACCTTATGCGCATATACTTTATACTCGCCTACCTGCGTAATTGTTTTCTCGTTAAATTTTGCAAGCGGACTTTCTGCTGCAATTTGTTTATATAAAGTTCTGAAATATTTAAAAGTGGACGGTGAAAAAGAATGATTAAAATAGACAAGACCGAGACTGATAAACATTACCAAAACAATTATCGGCATTGATAATGTTTTATAATCTATTCCGGTTGATCTCATTATGGTGATTTCATTGTCTTCTGCAAATCTGCCGTAACACAAAAGAACCCCGAACAGTATAGACATAGGAATTGTCAGACATAAAATATTTGGAACGACGAGAAAAAAAAGCTTGATGACAAGCCAAAAAGCAACACCCTTTGACAAAAAAAGATCAATAAGCATTATGACCTGTTCAAGCAATATTGTTATCGAAAAAACAATAAGCCCGAATAAAAACGAACCTAGAAACTCTTTAACTATATATTTATCAAGTATTTTTATCATATCTAACGCTGATTATACCATAATAGGTGTAACAAACAAAGCAGGCCGACATACTGCCTTTTATACATCTGCATCTGAAAAATCAAAATAAAATTTAATTTTAAGGTATGTTAGAATAATGCCTCATCGGTTCAACTATTTTTATTGAGGTTTGACTAAGCACTTTGTCGAGTTTTATTAATCTTGCTTTTCTTATCTCGTATGTATTTTTCATGTCTTTCGAATTCCAATAATTCGGATCTTCATAATTTAGATCAATAATATCTTTAAACCTGGTGCTTGCCGTCTCATGTGTTATGGAACAAAAATTTAAAAATATAACCGAGACATATTGTGAATTCTTACGAAGAAATTCAACCGTATCATCCCAATCTTCTTCTGTTTCCCCGGGAAATCCCACTATAATTGTGATTACAGAAGTTATTCCGATTTTAAACATATTTTGAAGCAAATCCGAGGCTTCGCTGCTTTTAAACGGTTTTGCCATTAATTTTAAGACTCTGTCAGAACCGCTCTCAATTCCCAATCTTAACATGACAAATCCTGCCATTTTCATTTTTTTTAAAAAATCGTAATCCATCTCAGGAATTACTTTGGCATTAGCCACAAAAGTGACTTTATTGTATGGCAAATTTAATTTTATTATTTTGTCGCATAATTGCGATAAAACAGTCATATTCTGATTGCAGGCACAATCATACAATTGAAATTTATATTCACATCTTTTATACTGCTGCAGCCTCGCCGTTATTTCTTGAAATATATTATCAGCGGTTCTTGTTCTAAATTTATTCCATTGATAACAAACAGTACAAAATTTACATCTCCAAGAACAGCCTCTGCTAAACATCAACGGAATTTCCTGCAATTCGTATTCAAACAAATTTAAATCCGTAAAATCAGGAAAAGCTATGGTATTTATATCTTCTATCTCCTCCTGTTCAAAACTTTCTATAAACTCCCCTCTGTTATTAATGGAAATTATTGATTTTATGCCGTCCAACGGTTTTTCAGAAACTAAAGAGTCAAAAATTTCGACTATAGCCTTTTCACCTTCTCCTTTCACTATAATATCAATAATATCTTTTGAAACCGCTTTATACAATTCTGAATGTCCGGGGCCTCCGCATATAATAATGATATCTTTGTTTTTTTGCTTTATCAGCTGTGAAAGCTTTTTTATTATGTTGAAATTTGAAGCCCAAACCGTAAATCCGATCACATTGATACCAGGTTTGATGACGGAAGAATCAATCCAGTCTAGAAAATAATCAAGATACTGATCATAAAATTTCATCTGATTTAGATCATTATCCATATATGACATATGTTCGCAGTTCAAATTATTGATCTTTAGGTTTAAATCTTCTATTTTAACGTCATATCCTTTTACTTTTAATGCGGATGCTATATACGGAAATCCGATACAAGGCAATTCCACCGGAATAAAAGGAACAACGACGAGCAAACATTTTAAATCGGATTTATTCATAAATTTACGCTCCGGTTAATCACTAGAACATACACTGTTTTTTCAGCATGTTTATATTATTTGCTTTTTGTTTTTCCCTAATTTTAAAATCAAACTTACGCATATTATCGTCAAAAGCAAATATCCGTATAAGTACATATTGAAGTTAAATCTGAAAGCTCCGTACGGAGCCATAATTGCAACAGCAAAAAAATGCACCAACATTAAACTGGACAATAAAATTATACTTTTCTTTCTAAATAAAAAAGAAAGGATTATACTAAAAAAAACTATACATACAGGAAAAATAAGACTGTACCTTGCGGAAGAATTTTCCCTCAGAAAATCAGCAAAATAAATTCTCGTATCATTACGATAAAGCATTAATTTATCATATATTCTATTGTATGCGTCAAATGCACCGGGATTTCCCTGAAAAAAATTCTTATTTTTAATATGTAATTTAAAAATTGCATGATTCGGCGAAATAAACAACGAATCATAAATCTTGTATTTAATATAAGTATCTCTGTATTTTTTAAATAATTCCTTGGAAACAATATCGAACTTTTTCTTCTGTTTCTCTGACAATTTTGAATAAAAAGAGAGTGTGATTTTAGTATCCGGGCTCAGCAAATATCCAACATCAACAACAGAATTAAGTTCTGCTATTATCTTGGAATCTTTAGATCTGACCGCTTCCTCCAATGTAATTTTAAAGCCGTTATAAAGCCTGTATAATTTAGGATATAAATTCCTGACTTTTTCTTCACCGCCGAAAGACGTGTATACATACTTAGGCGGCAAAATCGTTACGGCCGTTAACAGAAATAAAAAGAAAAAAAACAAATATTTTTTCTTAATCCAGCTATAATTTAAAATTAAAAATATCAAAGGAGCAAAAACAATAAAAATAACACCTTCAGCTCTTATATGGGACAAAACCGCAATTGTCAATGACAAGATTATTATATTTACAGCGGTTATTGGTTTTTTTTCTTCATGCATGAAAAACAGAAATGCTAAAAGGAATAATATTAGATACGAATATATAATACAAGTGTCGATAAATAAATTATTCTCAATAACCAACAACATCAAAAACGGCACATACAATAAAAACACAGCTTTTGAAAATTTAAAATATATATTAAATTTGGTTATTATATACCCTACTACTAACGATATAACAAGTAAATGTCCTATTACAATCCCGCTCATACAAGGAAATAGCATCATTGAAAAAATCCTAAAATAATCCATCAATATAGGCTCGAAAAATATACTTTTTTGCAACACCATTGTGTTAGCCAAATAGAAAAAATCTGCATGATTCTTCAAATTGCCTGGCATTATGCATAATAAAGCGACAAGCATAAGGTCAAAATAAATAAATGTAAATTTTAAATAGGATGCAAGCCAATTATTTGTTCTATATGTTTTTACCACATATCCTATAATTTGCCAAATTACTATAAGAAAAACCAAAAATAAAAACTTAATGCGTATTAATTTTGAAATATCAATCTCTTCATATTCGAATATAAACCTGTCTGTAAAAAGAGTGATAAAAAAATGAACAAACGCGGCCATAATGTAGAAAGTATTTATATTTTTCAAAATATACATCCGAATCATATAAATTTTTTCTGATATTTTTAAGACGGTGTTACTCATATATTGCTTCTTAACCTTATTTTTTTATTCAGCGTAATAAAACACATCAACTTCCTATTTATCTTCGACCGGTCTGCATAACTTATATCTTATCTGCCCTGAAATACATTCAGGCTGGCATAAATCGTGAAAGTCATTCTGTGCAAGCTTTCTTCTATACAACTGCATATTTTTGCTGTTCCACAATTCGGCAAGAGAAAAATTCTCGGTGCTTCCCAGCCATTTAGTGCACATTGCATAAGGTCTTGTCT
>CAYTCB010000026.1:0-13772 GCA_964436195.1 uncultured Elusimicrobiaceae bacterium | reverse complement strand
TGTTTCCCGGCCCGATTCAGTTTTTCGGACCTGCCGGCGTTACCGATATAACAACCAAAACTCTTCAGTACGAACAGAAAAAGAAATAGTTTTTTGATAAAAGAAAACAGCGCTTTAAATTTTTTAAGGCGCTGTTTTTATTTTGAAGGAATAAGACCGATTATCGCCGACACTGATTTTCTGGGAGTCATTTGGAAGGAATCGGAGAGAGTAATGCCTATTTTTTCGGCTCCAAGCCATTTTAAGAAAGGTTTCTGGTTTTCAATTTTCCAGTCTCCGTAACCTACGGAGAATCTTCTGGTCGGTTTAAAATCAGGGTTTGAATTTTTAATTTCGTTATTTAGCGCGTTTACTAACTGTTCTATTGCTACCGAACCTGCCGCATCATAAATCAAAGCTTTAACTTTATCGGTTTTCTGCAGAAGTTCTATTTTTTGGTCTATGGCATTTCCTATAGTCGCAACTAATCCGCATATTTTGGTCGAATCTGCAAGCAGCTTAATAATATCAAAGCTTTCTATTATAAGTCCGTCTGTGTTTATTATGCCGTTTGATAATATTTTGTCTGCATAAGCAAGAGCATATTTGGGCTGAAGCAGTTTTTGCGCATTATCAATGATTTCCAGCACCGATGATTCTGTTTTTAAA
Source organism: uncultured Elusimicrobiaceae bacterium (assembly GCA_964436195.1). GTDB lineage: Bacteria > Elusimicrobiota > Endomicrobiia > Endomicrobiales > Endomicrobiaceae > Proruminimicrobium. Next base: position 13,124 of record CAYTCB010000026.1, on the reverse strand, counting down.
TCAATGCGGGTTTTAAATTTATTAGCCCCCATTCTTGAGAGAACGAGGTTATAATCTATTTTAATGTTATATATTTGCGACATCCGTGTATCCGTTGTTTTTGTATACCGGGCAGTTTATGCACGGTACCTTTGTGTTTTTTATTTCATTTGTCAAAAACATTCTTAAATTTTCAAAAGCTTTTCCTTTCCATATTGTATCAAAAGAATCTTTAAATATATTTCCGAATTCAAATTCCAGGGCTTCATCGGCGCAGCACGGGAAAACATTGCCGTGCACGTCTATTGTAACTTTTCTCCACGGCAGTATGCAGAAACTTGCAGCGCGGGTTTCATTTTTTTTGTCAACAACTATGTTTTTTGTAAACTTTACGGGCAGCCACTGTTCGCATCCGTCATAAATATCAGTCCGTTTAAAATCGACATGCACTCCGAGATCCTCAAATAAAGTTTTAGCTTTTTCTATTAAATGTTCATTATGCTTAAACACTATAAACATTATTGATAAAACAGGAAAATCCAAATTATTATTTCTTTTATACTGCTGTATTTTTTTTATCGATTCAAAAACTCTGTCGAAGTTGCCGCCTTTTCTGTATTGTTCGTAAGAACTCTGGTCAATTCCGTCAAGGCCTATTATAAACTGTTTTATGCCGGAATTTAAAATATCTTCGATTTTAAAAGTATCGGCGAGATTGAAATTGGTAAACATCATTGTATAAGATTTATTTTTTGAGTTTATATGCCTGATCATTTCAAATACTGATTTGTTTAGAAGAGGCTCGCATTTATTGCCGAATACAAAAAGATCCGGAAATGTTTTAAGACCGTCGGCAAATTTTTTGAAAATTTCAAATGGCATATTTTGAGGCGATATTTTTTCATGACTTCGTATTTGTCCGTTAGGGCAAAGCGGGCATGAGAGATTGCAGTAATTTGTGACGTCAATCATTATTTCACGGCATATAAGTTCTTTCATTTATTTTTCAATTGAGCTCACGGCGATAAAAGTTTTTTTATTTTCGGTAATTTGAACCTTTATATTCTTTGTTTTTATTATGTTTGAATTCTTATCATAGAAATTAACGGTTATTTCCTGTTCTCCTGTATTCATTGCTGTTCTTAAAATATTTATATTTTCCGGAATGCTGTGCCATGAACGCGTGTCGGCTTTTTCGATAAGAGAATTTGCCACATTAAACAAAGCGTTTACAATGCTTCCCGTCTGTTCTCCTGAATTTTTCTCAACATTGTTTGATATTTGTTTTGCTATCAGATATCGCCCTACGGCCCTTGCGATAGTTCTTGCGTATATAGTGGTGTTATAGTGACTTAGATAATTTTCCATCATCGTTGCCATATCCTGGGCAGTGAAACTTTTTTCGCTTGATCCTTTTATTGAAAACGAAACTATTGAATTGGGAATTCTTACGAATTTCGGGAATGAAAATTTAATTACGTCTTTTGAAAAACCGGCTATAGTTGCCGATGCTATTCTGTCAGCCTGTTCTTTGTCTTCATCTGTGATTTCGGCATTTTTATAATAGAACCATGCCCTGTCAAACGACATTTGCAGAAAATAATCTGTTTTTTCCGGAGCAATTCCGTTATAGTTGATTATTATCAGTTCTCCTTCGTTTTTTAGATTTGTTTTTTCAACAAAAGGATATTCTTGCTTTAAATTTTGAGCTTCCGATGTCATAGACAGCGCAAGATAAGAGTTGTAAAGAGAATTTATAAGATCCCTGGGGGCATTGGTTTTTGATATTGATTTCGGATAAGTTTTTAGTGCAAGTTTGTATGAAATAATTGCATCGTTTATGTATCCGGCGTTTTCATAAACAAGCCCCATAAAATATCTTACAAATCCGTCATCCTGATAAAAAGCCTTTCCCTGCGAATCGGCCTGCAGTTTTTTGAACAGATTATCGGCCTGTCTTGCTTCGACTACAGCTTCGTTGTTTTTGCCCTGCATAATATAATTTAAAGAGCAGAAAACGTTTATATAGGCCGCTTCGTAAGGCAGTCCGTAATAAGGCACGGCGTTATCATTTGTAAAAAGAGAAAAGAGGCCGGCCGATATGCTTTTTGTATAATTTTCCAAATAGAGCTGTTTTGCCTGTTCAAAATAGGAATTGCTTTGCTCATAGCTGCCGTTTAAATGCGCCAGCATTCCTATGTCAATGTAGTAAAGGAAGAGATTCTTATCGCCGTATTTGCTTTGAGAATTTTCGGCAAGAGTAAGTGCCTGGGCATAGTCTTCTTTTTCTATCGAGGTTCTCAGCTGGCTGTAATATCTGCCTGTCGCGCATGACGATAAAAAGAAAACAGAAACAGAAAAACAAACATAAAAAATAAATTTTGTTTTTGTCAATTTTGGCCTCTGGCAAAAAAAATATTCAATCCGGCGTTCGCAATATAAAACCAAAACGCCGGATTGAATGTTGTTTTTTATGCTTTATATTTGCTCTTGGCTACGTATTTCTTGATTTTCTTCTGGCCTATCCATACCTTTTCATTTGTTTCTATGCTTACAAGTTCAAGTTCAACCTGGTAGTATTTTACTGTTTTTCCGCTTAGAGAATCGGTTATCGTGTTGATCTGTCCTCTGAGCATATAATCTGCTCCAGTTTCTTTGCCGAATTGTTTAACAGTAGGTTTTGCGGCAAACTGGGCCTGATCGGTTCTTTCTTCTCTGATCTCGTCTCTCTGTTCTTTTGAAGCCACGAATGTTGCTTTTCCTGAATTAAGAAGAGCTCTCTGCAAGTCGTTTACAAAAGTTTCGGTGTTAATATGTTCGTCGCTTTTGTTTACAACAGTGCCTACTATTATTCTCGGGTTTTTCTGTGTGGCTTTTAAAAAATTGTCATACCACGGTCTGGATATAGAATCATTTATCATTTCATCGGCCACAAGTTTTGAATCTGTATCGTTCCAGTTTCCGCTCAAATCAATCTGTTCGTCTACATCGACTCTCGTTACTTTTGTTGAACATGAAAATAAAAACAGCCCGCAGCTTAACAGACATACAAACATTAACAGCTTTTTCATTATTAACCTCCGTACACTATTTTTCTGAATTTTCTTTTTCCGGCCTGAACTATCATTTCATTTTTTATTTCTATTTCTTCGTCAGAATTTATCTTTTCGGAATTTATTTTTACTCCGCCCTGTTCTATAAGTCTTCTTGCTTCGTTTTTGCTTGAAACCATCTGAGAATCGGTAAGCAGCTGTGATATTTTTATTTTATTTGCCGGACATGCATATTCTTCAATGTCGGTAGGCATATCTTTTTTTGCAAATATTTTGTTGAATTCGTCTTCTGCGTTTTGAGCGTCCTGTTTTGTCCAGTATCTTTCGACTATTTGTTTTGCCAAAGCCACTTTTGCGTCTCTGGGATGCATTTTTTTTACCGTTTCAAGATTATCCTGAGTCAGCAGCTCGTAGTATCTGTACATAAGTTCGTCTGAAATTGACATTATTTTTCCGAACATTTCGCCTGGAACGTCATTGAGCGATATGTAATTGTTATATGATTTTGACATTTTTCTTACGCCGTCTGTTCCTTCAAGAAGAGGCATCGTTATTACTATCTGAGGCTCCTGGCCGTCGTCGCGCTGCATATCTCTGCCCAACAGCAGGTTGAATTTTTGATCATTCCCGCCCAGTTCAACGTCTGCCTTTAGAACAACAGAATCATAAGCCTGCAAAAGAGGATACATGAATTCTACTATGCTTATGGGAACGTCATTTTTATATCTTTTTTCAAAATCGTCTCTTACAAGCATCTGCGCCACGGTATGTTTTGAGGCAAGTTTCAATAACCCTTCGATTCCGAGTTCGGATAACCATTTGCTGTTAAAAACGACTTCAGTTTTTGACTTGTCAAGTATTTTAAAAACCTGGTCCTGATAAGTTTTTACGTTTTTTATTATCTGCTCTTCAGTCATCATGGGTCTTGTCGCCGATCTTCCCGAAGGGTCTCCTATTTTTGCCGTAAAATCGCCTATAAGAAATACGACCTGATGTCCCAGATCCTGAAAAGTTTTAAGTTTGTTTATTATAACGCTGTGTCCTAGGTGCAGATCCGGAGCGGTTGGATCGACTCCGAGTTTTATTCTCAGTTTTTTGCCTGAAGAAAGTTTCTTTTTTAATTCTTCTTCAGAGATGATTTCATTTGTACCGCGTCTTATTTTTGAAAGGGCTTCTAACATTTTTTCTAACTCCGCTAAATTATATTATGAGACAGTAATATTACAAATTCCTGCTATATTTGTAAACTTTATTGTATCAATTTTTTATGAATATTTTTAATGGTTTCTATATCATATTCAGACAGGTAATGTTTTTCTGCAACGTCGCATGTTTTTGAGTATTCGTTTTTATCGGTTATGAGAGTTGATATTTTTTCGGTCATTTCACGGTCTGAAGAGCAGCAGTATTTATATCCTTCAAACAGATAAAGTTCAAAACTTTTCAGAGGATTTTTTAAATTTTTCTTTATAACAACGGGTTTTGAGTGTTTTATAAAATCAACGAGAGTAAGAGCAGAACCTTGAGGGAAACTGTCTATATACAAATCAGAAATTTCTGCAAATATGCCAAAATCGGCTAGAGTGTCCGTTATGATAAATCTGTGTTTGTTTTTTCCAAACACGGATAAAATATTTTTCTTCATACGGTTACTCATGCGGCTTACAAAAATATGGCAGACATTTTCATGCTTTTTTAGTATTTTTGCAATCATTTTAAAATAGGCTGTATCGGTTTTATGAAGCGGAACGCCGGTCAATGTAATAAAAGAGCCATTTTTGATATTCAGGCGTTTTTTAAAATTTTCAATTTCCTCTTGAGGATATTCTTTCCTTTTGGTGTCTGGCATAAACGGTATGTACAGCGCGTTTGTTTTATTCTTCAAATAAGGAGTAATCGGTCTTGAATTTTTGCAGCGGGTAAGAAGGATATCAGCAAATTCCGTACCTAACGAATAGCAGTGGCTTGCATGATTGTAAAAAATTATTTTTATGCCGGTATTTTTTTTGATAAGGCCCATAACAGCGCAGCATATTGCATCTGCAGGATTGATTATTGCGTATAAAGCGGTTATTCCGTTTGCAATTATACTGTTGTAAATAAAAGTTATTTTTTCGCTCGGCGTCATTTCTTTTCCGGCTTCAAAATAGCCTCCGCATAAACTTTTTATTAAGTCTGATTTCACGGGTGCTTTTTCGCATGATGGACCGTCTAAGGCGCAAAGACAGAAATAAACTGGAAATTCGTCTTTGAAAGCTTTTATATAACGCAGAGCCACTTCCGTATGTCCGCCGCTGTCATAGATATCTGACATTAATAACATTATTTTTGGCTGACGCGTATTTTCAGGCAGATGTTTGATTATTTCTAATTTAAGTTTTTCGGCGGTTTTGAGTATAAAAAGATCATGGTTTATTGATTTTTTATACGGCGCCAAATTGTTTCTTATCAATAAACAATGGTTTTTTAAAATGCCTTCGTAATCTTTTTTTAAATATAAAAAAGACAATTTTAAAAAATATATAGTTTTTAGAATCAGCCGTATATTTTTTTTAAAAGGCTGAATAAATAAAAAACAATGTAAACTTACAGCTGATGCGAAATCGTTGATTTTATTCATTTTACATTTCTTTATTTAAGAATTTTTCTGTTATTTTAAGTATATGGTCGGTCTGTTTTTTTGTAATTGAATAAAACAGCGGAAGTCTTACTATTGTATCTGAAATTTTATCGGTAATTTTCATTGAATACGGTGTTTTTGCGTATTTTAAACCTCCGGGCGAAGAGTGAAGCGGTATATAATGGAACGGCGCGGCAATACTGTTTTTTTTCATATGATCCATGAATTTTGTCCTGGTTTTTAAATCATTAAACAAAATATAATAAAGAGATCCGTTATTTTGACAGTATTTGGGAATAAAAGGACGTCTTAATATGCCTTTTTGTTCGTATTTTGCAAAGAAATCATTATATTTTTTACATACGGAAATTCTTTTTTTTGTTATTTCTTTTACATGTTCAAGCTGGGAGTGCAAAAAAGCGGCAATCATATCGCTTGGCAGATATGACGACCCTACGTCAACCCAGGTGTATTTGTCAGTTTGTCCTCTGAAAAACTTTGAACGGTTTGTTCCTTTTTCTCTTATTATTTCGGCCCGTTCAAAAAATTTTTTATTGTTTACGCAAAGGGCTCCGCCTTCTCCGGATATAATACTTTTTGTTTCATGGAAACTGTACATTCCCAGATCTCCGATTGTGCCGAGAAATTGATTTTTATATTTTGCGTAAAAACCGAGCGCTGCATCTTCAAAAATATACAGATTGTGTTTTTTTGCAATTTGGATTATTTTATCCATTTCGCATCCAACTCCGGCATAATGGACGGCGGCTATCGCTTTTGTATTTTTTGTGACTGCCTGTTCAATAAGATTTTCGTCTATATTTAAAGTATCGTTTCTTATATCGACAAATACCGGTTTTGCTCCTGCCAGAACAAAAGCGTTTGCCGTTGAAACAAATGAATAAGACGGCATTATAACTTCATCGCCGGGGTTTAGTTGCGCAAGAATTGCACTCATTTCTATTGCGCCCGTGCATGAGTGGGTAAGAAGCGTTTGGCGTTTAAAATTTTTTAAAAACCATCTGCTGCATAAATCTGTGTAGAAGCCGTCGCCCGATATATGGCCTTTTTTTATACAGTTTTCAATATTTTTTAATTCTTTTTTATCGAAAGTGATTTTATTAAACGGTATTTTCAACTAATCCTCTCAGATGCAGCCGTATTTGCCGCGGCCCGGTTTAAGGTTTAATATTTTTCTAAATTCGGACGGAGTCATTACCGCTCTTTCGTTTGCGCCGGCTATTGCATGAATTCTTTTTAATAAATCTATATTTTTTGCGGGTTTTGTTTTATTTTTATCGTACCATATATTGTCTTCAAGCCCAACGCGCACTCCGCCGCCAATTGATATTGATACAGAATTTATTTTCAGCTGATTTGATCCTATTCCGGCGAGAGTCCAGACTGAATTTTCAGGCAGATCGTTTATCATTAGGCCTGCGTGCAGCAGATCGGCCTGCGCGCATGCTATGTTCCCAAGGATTAAATTAAAATAATAAGGAGGTTTTAAAACATTTTTTTTAATAAGATATTTGGCGTAATTTATCATTCCTGCGTCAAAAGCTTCAAGTTCTGGCTTTATTTTTCTTTTTTTCATTTCAGCGGCAAGGTCATAAATCATCTGAGGCGTGTTTATGCTTGCCTGTTTATTGAAATTAAGAGAACTTAAAGTAAGGCTTCCCATATCCGGTTTTAAATCGCCTTTGAGACTCAAAGGGTCGGCTCTTTTTTCAAATTCATTAAAATTTCTTCCGCTGAGAGATACGCATATGACAAGTTCTTTTTCATACTTTCTTATTCCGGATATTATTTCGGCGTATAATTCGGCTCTGTAATCAGGTTCTTGGGAAACGGGATTACGAGCGTGTAAATGCACAGAGGTAATGCCAAGTCTGCATGCTTCAAGAACATCGTCTACTATTTCGGTCGGTTTTATCGGCACGAAAGGATTTTGTTTTTTTACCGGAATCATTCCGGTGGGAGTAAAATTTATTATAAGACTGTCGTTTTTTGTCATAAAAGTATTCCGTTTTTTTTATGTTCTCCGGTTTTTCTTGCAGGACTTCCCACATATTTTGAATAAGGTTCTGTATCTTTTATTATCAGGGAACCGGCCCCGATCAGAGTTTCTTCAGCTATTGTCTTTTTTTCTATTACAGTAGAACCTATCCCGATAAAAGATAAATCTTCTATCTTGCAGTAACCGGCGATGTTGCAGCCCGGTGAAATATAAATGCCGTTTCCGACTTCAAAGTTGTGTCCTATATAGGTATTCGGGCGGATAACGTTATTGTTCCCGAGTTTTCCGCCGAAATCAAGATAAACTCCGCCGTATATTACGTTATTTTCACCGATTTCCAAGTCTTTCTGGACTATTGCGTTTTTACTTATAAAATTGATGAATTTGAATCCTTTATTTTTTATGTTTAAATAAGATTGATGGCGTTTTCTGGGTGATGAAAAAACGCCTAGCGATAAAATGCGTGTATTTGAAGGTTTGAATATTTTTTTGATTTCGGAGAGTTTAAAAACTTTTTTACCGATAAAGTTTTCGTCTTTAAAAAATTCATCGTCGCAGGTAAATCCGGCCACGTTATATTTTTTATCGCGACAGATCTCCGCGTAGATAAGTTTAGCCTGTGTTCCTGTTCCGTGTATTAGCAAATTCATATTTATTATATGGACAGTTTTGTCAATATGTTATAGCTTTCTATATCAAAAGTTTTTTCGGAACTGATCGCCGTTTCAATAGGCGTATAAGATATCTGTCCGTTTGTAATTCCGACAAGAATATTTGATTTTCCTTCGCTCAAAAGTTTTACGGCATGAGCTCCGAAAATTGATGCAAGAATTCTAGTTCTTGCCGTAGGAGTGCCGCCTCTTTGAATATAACCGAGGTTGCTTACTCTCACGTCCATTCCTGTATTTTTTGCGACTTCTTCGGCAAACTGTATTGAATTTCCGCAGCCTTCGGCGTAAGCTATGATAAGAGATGTTTTTCCGTTTATAAATCCTTGTTTAAGCTGTTTGTACAATTGTTCTTTGTCGATTTTAACCTCGGGAACTATTATAACTTCCACTCCGGCCGCCATTCCTACCGCAAGAGTAAGAAATCCGTGTTCTCTTCCCATTATCTCGACTACAAAAACTCTGTCATGGCTGTTTGCCGTATCTCTTATTTTATCTATGGCTTCAACAGCTGTATTTAAAGCAGTGTCATATCCTATTGTTTCGTCTGTTCCGAAAACATCATTGTCTATCGATGCCGGTATTGATATTACTTTGATTCCGTGTTTGCTTAAAGCGTTTGCGGCCGCAAGAGATCCGTCACCTCCGATAACTACAAGACCGTCAATGTCGAGTTCTTTTATTATTTTTACGGCTTTATTCATGCCGACGCTCGTTTTCATTTCGGGACATCTTCCGGTATGAAGTTTTGTGCCTCCGCGGTTTATTGTTCCGCTTACCGATCTTATTGTAAGATTAACGTATTCTCCGTCAAGAAGTCCTTTAAACCCTCTTTTAAATCCTATAATATCAAATCCGTTATATATGCCTGTTCTTACTATTGACCTTACTGCCGCATTCATTCCGGGGGCATCTCCTCCAGATGTTATGATTCCGATTTTTTTATTAGCCATGAACCCCTCCAGAAAACAATATTTTAAGTATTTTACACATTTGATTTTACTTTTGCAATAAACGGCTAAAAATATATTGTTTTTCAATGTTTTTGGAAACTAATATAAGGATATTGACTTTAAAATATAAAAAGTATAGAATACGGTCAAATCATAAAATTGTTTTGTCGCACAATAATCTAAAATAATAAAGTTTTAAAAAAGGTTAAAGTTAACAGCAATACCTGAACCTCCACCACAAAACAAAGTATGCAAACCGATAAATCACAAATAAAAATCATTAAAATTAATCAACAAATGCTAATAAAAAATTAATCAATGGGAGATGGTAATGGCTGAAGAAAAAGAAAAAAAGTCCGAGCAGTCCGAGCAGGTCATGGAACAGACTGTATTGTCTAAAAAAACAATGGTAGAACTTGTGAAAATGGCAAAGGCCATGAATCTTGAGACTATCACAGGTTTAAAAAAACAGGAGCTGATAGCCAAAATTCTTGAAGCCGAAATGAAGGAAAAAGGCCAGGCTTACGATGAAGGCGTTTTGGAAATCAAACATGACGGATTCGGTTTTTTAAGATCTGCCGATTATAATTATCTTTCAGGTCCGGACGACATTTATATAGCACCACCCCAGATTAAAAAATTTGCTTTAAGAAAAGGCGATACCGTAGGCGGATATGTCAGACCTCCCCAGAATCATGAAAAATATTTCGCACTTTTGAAAATAGTATCGGTTAACGGAGAAAAAGATCTTGATAAAATAAGAGAAAGGCCGCTTTTTGACAATCTTACGCCTTTATATCCGGATAAAAAAATAATTTTAGAAACAACAACTGCAGAAATATCAACAAGAATAATAGATATGTTTATACCTATAGGAAAAGGACAGAGAGTATTGCTTAACGCGCCTCCTAAAACAGGTAAAACGGTTTTGCTTCAGAAAATAGCAAATTCAATTACGGAAAACTGCCCTGAAATAGTTCTTTTGGTCCTTCTTATAGATGAAAGACCTGAAGAAGTAACTGATATGCAAAGATCTGTAAAGGGAGAAGTTGTATCTTCGACTTTTGACGAACCTGCCGACAGACACATACAGGTTGCCGAGATGGTTTTGGAAAAAGCAAAAAGACTTGTAGAACACGGCAAAGATGTTGTTATTTTGCTTGATTCTGTAACAAGACTTGCAAGAGCTTACAATGCAACGATACCTTCAAGCGGAAGAGTTCTTTCCGGAGGTCTTGATTCAAACGCTTTGCAGAAACCTAAAAGATTTTTCGGAGCTGCAAGAAATATTGAGGAAGGCGGAAGTTTGACGATAATAGCGACTGCTCTTATTGAAACAGGAAGCAGAATGGATGACGTTATATTTGAAGAATTTAAGGGGACCGGCAACTGTGAAGTTTATCTTGACAGAAAACTTGCCGACAGACGCCTCTATCCGGCAATAGATTTGTTAAGATCCGGCACAAGAAAAGAAGAATTGCTGCTTAGCGAAGATGAAAAGAACAAGATGTGGATTATGAGAAATGTGATGAGCAATATGAATACGATAGAAGTAATAGAAGAACTTACAAAGAGAATGAAATCTTCAAAATCAAATAAAGATTTCTTTAAGCAGATGGAATTTGCCGGAAAAGAATAACCGGAGGCTGAAATGAAAGATGATGTAAAAGACATTGCCCAAAGAATAAAAACTTTAAGGGATATATCCGATATTTCTCTTGAGTCGTTATCAAGAGAGTTGAATGTGCCGAAAGATGTTTATGAAAAATATGAAAACGGGCAGCAGGATATTCCGATAGGGATTTTAAAAAAAATAGCCGAAAAATTCCAGGTTGAGTTTATAACGCTTATTACGGGACAGAATCCCCATTTGAACAGGTACAGCATTGTCAGAAAGGGAAAAGGTGTAACGGTTGAAAGAAGAAAAGAATACGACTATCAGGACATAGCTTACGGATTTACAAATAAAAAAGCGCAGATATTTCTTGTTACGGCAAAAGATAAAAAAGATGAAGAGCTTCAGCCGTATTCTCATTCAGGTCAGGAATTTACGTATGTTTTGGAAGGTTCTTTAAAAGTTTATCTTGACGGCAAAGAAATTATTTTAAATGAAGGAGATTCTTTGTATTTTGATTCTAACTGCAAACATTATGTTACTGCAGTCGGCGTAAAAATAACAAAATTTATAGCTGTTGTTTTTTAAAGGAAACCAAAAATGCTGCTAGACAGATTTCTTAAAAAGAAAGATTTTACTTCTTATGAGGATTTTGCCGCCAACTATGAGGTTGTCGTACCGGAAAATTTTAATTTCGGTTTTGACGTGGTTGATGCTACAGCCGACAGTACTCCTGATAAAAAATGTCTTGTATGGTGCAACGACAAAGGCCTTGAAAGAACTTTTTCTTTTTCGGATATGAAAAAGTACAGCAATAAAACTGCAAACTTTTTTAAGTCATTGGGAATTCAAAAAGGCGATTTTGTAATGCTGATTTTGAAAAGAAGGTTTGAGTACTGGTTTTGCGCCGTAGCTCTTCACAAAATAGGGGCGGTAGTTATTCCTGCCACTCATCTTCTTACCGAAAAAGACATAACATACAGAAATAATGCCGCGGACGTTAAAATGATAGTATCCGTGGGAGACAGGGAAGTTGTCGACCACATTAACAGCGCCCATAAAGATTCGCCTGCCTTAAAAATCAAAGTTTCTGTTGACAGAAAAATTGACGGCTGGCATTTTTTTAATGAGGAAATAGAAAAACAATCTGATGTTTTCGAAAGACCTCAAGGGACAGAAGCAACAAAAAACGACGATAAATTTCTTATTTATTTTACGTCAGGCACTACAAGCATGCCGAAAATGGCGCTTCATGATTTTACATATCCGCTCGGGCATATAACTACTGCTAAATATTGGCAGAATGTGCAGGATAACGGAGCCCATCTTACTGTTGCCGATACTGGCTGGGCTAAATCCGGATGGGGTAAAATTTACGGTCAGTGGATAGCAGGCAGCGCCGTTTTTGTATATGATCATGAAAAATTTACTCCGATAGACATTGTGGGAGTGATAACAAAACATAACGTGACCACTTTTTGCGCGCCTCCGACCGTTTACAGATATCTGATTAAAGAAGATTTATCAAAATATGATTTTTCAAAATTAAAATACTGCGCAGTGGCCGGAGAACCTTTAAATCCTGAAGTTTTGCAGCAGTGGAAAAAACTTACAGGCCATACCATTATGGAAGGGTTCGGACAAAGCGAAAGCGCGATAATGGCAGGCAATTTTGTATGGGTAAAACCGAAACCCGGTTCAATGGGAAAGCCGTCTCCTGCATATAAAATTGATATTCTTGACGACGACGGCAATTCGTGCGAACCAGGCAAAGAAGGAATTCTTGCTATAGACGTAAGCAAAGGGAAACCTCTCGGTCTTTTCTGCGGATATTATAAAAATAAAGAAGTTACCGATTCCGTATGGAAAAACGGATATTATTATACAGGAGACGTAGTATACAAAGATGAAGACGGTTATTTCTGGTTTGTCGGAAGAGCCGATGACGTTATCAAAAGTTCGGGATACAGAATAGGGCCTTTTGAAGTTGAAAGCGCTCTTCTTGAACATCCTTCCGTGCTTGAATGCGCGATCACGGCAGTTCCAGACCCTGACAGGGGACAAATTGTTAAAGCAACGGTTGTTCTTGCAAAGGGATACGAACCGAGCGATGCTCTGATAGTTGAACTTCAAAATCATGTTAAAAAAGTAACTGCTCCGTACAAGTATCCAAGATTAATTGAATTTGTGAAAGAACTGCCAAAAACAATAAGCGG
>CAYTCB010000025.1:0-14073 GCA_964436195.1 uncultured Elusimicrobiaceae bacterium | reverse complement strand
CTTCGGCAAGCTGCCATCTGTGTTCGAAATAATAATCCTGAAGTTCGATTGCGCCCAAAGTGAAAGGCTTTTTATAATCAAGTAAAGCTCTTTCAGGTTTGTATTCTCCTACGAATGCTTTTACGTCTTCGTCAGGATAAACTTCTACTACTTCCATACAGTGCGATATAATAAAACCGTCGGTAGTTACCATTGTAGGAAGCTTTGCTTTTTCCGCTATTTTTACGGATTGTATCATATTGTCGTATGCTTCCTGTGAATTTTCCGAGTAAATCTGAATCCATCCTGCATCTCTTGCGCCCATTGTATCTGATTGATCGCCGTGAATGTTAATAGGAGCCGACAAAGCTCTGTTGACTTCCGCCATAACTATAGGGAGCCTGAGACCTGCTGCTATGTAGAGCATTTCCCACATAAGAGCAAAACCTTGAGACGATGTTCCTGTCATTGCTCTTGCGCCTGCAACAGATGCTGCTATTGTTGCCGACATTGCCGAATGTTCGCTTTCAACAGCGACGTATTCTGTAGGTACTCTTCCGTCCGCTACGAACTGCGAAAAAATCTGTACTATTTCCGTTGCTGGAGTAATAGGATAAGCTGCGACAACGTCAGGAGAAATTTGTCTCATGGCTTCAGCCATGACTTCGTTGCCGGTCTTGGCTACGATTTTTCCCTTAGGATATATTGCTTTTACCATTTATTTTTACCTCATTTAAAATTTGTTATTTCTTTTCAACTTCCATTGTTATTGCCTGAACTTTTACAGGACATTCTTTTGAACATATTCCGCAGCCTTTGCAGAAATCGTAATCTATTCCGGTAACAACCGTAGTTTTCTTTGGATCCGGTGCTATTTTAATCGCTGAATCAGGACAATATATCCAGCATGACAAACAGTGGATGCATTTATCTTTGTTCCATACAGGTCTCATTGATCTCCAAGAGCCCGTTTTAAAATCCTGTGCTGTGCCGCCTTCCAGAATGCCGCCTGCAGGAAGTTCTGCTGCTGTTAATTTTTTTTCTTCTTTTTTCACGATATATACCTCAAATTAAGAATTTTTAACTTCGTCAAAAGCTCTTTTTATGCAAGCGATGTTACCGTCAATTACCTGCGGTTTATGACGGAATTTTACTTCAAGTTTCTTTTTTGTGTCTTCCAAAACGCCGTTAATGTCAAGCGTTCCGATAACTTTTACCAAAGCGCCTAGCATAGGAGTATTCGGAATATTCATTCCTATTGTTTCCTGAGCTATCTGGCTTGCGTTTACAACGAAAACCTGCGATTTGTTTATTCCGAGTTTTTTTGCGATTTCTTCCGATGAAAAAGATGTGTTAACGATAACCTTTCCTTCCGGACCTATGCCTTCGACTACGTTTACAGTTTCCATAAGAGTAGGATCAAGAATTACAACGAAATTAGGATCTGTGATGCCGGAGTGGATAGTAATAGGCTTATCGCTTATTCTGTTGAAAGACTGAACGGGTGCGCCCATTCTTTCAGGACCGTATTCAGGGAAAGCCTGAATATATTTTCCGGTTGCAAGTACAGCTTCTCCAAACAGCAACGCCGCAGTTTTAGCACCCTGACCGCCGCGACCGTGCCAACGAACTTCAATCATGTTTTTGCTCCTTTATATATTTTAACTACTATTGTAGAAAGGGTTATATTCGCAAGAAAAAACACACAAAAAACAGCGAAAAAAGAAATCCGCTGCCAGCCTTAATTACTAAGTCTGAAATTGTATCACTTTTTGATGTTTTTGGCAAATGCAGAGCATTGTTCAAAACAACCGTGAATGTTTGAGGGGTTCTTGAGATTTTTAATTAAATATTTTGAAGAGATTGTTTAAAAAAAGCAAAAAAAGTATAATATTGCGCAAATGTTTATTGGGGGAAGCAAAAAATGATTATAACATTGAAACATAAAGCAACAAGGGCGGAAGAAAAAAAAGTTGTTGATAAGATTAAAAAACTCGGCTATCTGCCGCACATATCAAGAGGCGTTGATATCACAATTATAGGTATGATTGGCGAGTTTGCCGAAAAATATAAAGAAAATTTTGAAGCAATGGATGAAGTAGACCACATAAGCGAAATAGAAAAACCGTATAAGCTTGCTTCAAGGCAGTTTAGAAAAGAAAATACAGTAATTAAACTTCCTTACGGAATAGAAATCGGTTCAAAACAAGTTCCGATTATGGGCGGTCCGTGCGCCATAGAAAGTAAAAATGTTTTGCTTGAAATAGGAAAAATAGTTAAGGATGCCGGCGGAACTATCTTGAGAGGCGGTGCGTTTAAACCGAGATCTTCTCCGTATACATTCCAGGGGCTCGGCGAAAAAGGATTGAAATATATACAGGAAGTCGGTAAAAAATTAAAGATGCCTACTATAAGCGAAGCCATGTCTGTTGAGCAGGTTCCGCTTATAAGCAAATATTGCGATATAGTCCAGATAGGAGCAAGAAACGTTCAAAATTACGATTTGCTTAAAGCCTGCGGCAAACAGAAAAAACCTGTTCTTTTAAAGAGAGGAATGGCCACGACTATAAAAGAGCTTTTGCTTTCTGCCGAATATATTCTTGCCCAGGGTAACTATAACGTTATGCTTTGCGAAAGAGGAATAAGAACTTTTGAAGATTCTACAAGATTTACTCTTGATCTTAATGCTGTTCCTGTAATGAAAAAACTTACGCACCTTCCCGTTGTTCTTGACCCTTCGCACGGTATAGGAATAAGAGAACATGTTCCGACTATGGCCAAAGCGTGTTTGGCTGTCGGCGCTGATGCTTTAATACTTGAAATACATCCAAGGCCTGAAGAGGCATTGTCTGACGGGCCTCAAAGTTTGTTGCCCGATCAGTATAACAAGCTTATGTCAGAACTTAAAGTTTTGGCAAAAGCCGTAGAAAGAGAAATCTGATGCAGAAAGTCGCAATACTCGGCGTAGGCCTTATGGGCGGTTCTTTAGGAATGGCATTGAGAAATGTCATGAAAAATAAAGAGCGCAAGTATTTCGTTTTGGGTATAGGAAGAGACGCAAACAATCTTAAAATCGCAAAAAAAAACGGCGCCGTTGACGATTATTCAACCGATATCGGGAAAATAAAAGACAGCGACGTCGTTTTTATTTGTTATCCTGTTGATATGATAGTTGAAACTTATAAAAAGGTTTCAAAAATAGTTTCGCAAAAAGCGGTCATAACAGATATCGGAAGCATAAAATCGGCAGTTGAAGTTAAGATAAATGATTTGCGAAAAAAAGATCGGTCAATGCCCCTGTTTGTCGGATGCCATCCTATGGCCGGAACTGAAAAAAACGGTATTGCGCATGCTCAAAAGGATCTTTATAAAAACGCTAACGTTATTATTACAAATCTTAAAGACAAAAATATATCTAAAATATGGCAGGATATAGGATGCAATATTGTTTATATGACAGCGGACGAACATGATGAATTTACGGCCTTTACAAGCCATCTGCCCCATATAATAGCTTTCAATTTTTATAAGATGTTTAAGGAAAAAAGTTTGAAAGACAAGAGAATAAGAAATATTACCGGCGGATCTTTTAACAGCATAACAAGAGTCGCAAAATCTTCGCCGGATATGTGGCTTCCGATATTTCAGGGCAACAGAAAGAACCTTATAAAAATAACAGACAGTTTTTGCCGAGAGCTTAAAAAGTTTATAAAAAACCTGGGTAATAAAAAAAATCTTCAGAAAATTTTGGAAAAGAGCGCCAGCGATGAAAATAAGTAAAGTAAACAAACTTGAAGGGATTATTACCGTCCCTGCCGATAAATCTATTACACACAGAGCCGTTATGCTTTCATCGCTTGCAGACGGTATATCTGAAATTGATAATTATTTGGACAGCGCAGACTGTATTTCAACAATGAATGCCTTTAAATCAATGGGTGTAAATATAATTAAGGAAGACAAACGCCTGATAATAAAAGGCGCAGGACTGAGAGGTTTAAAAAAACCGCAGGCCAATATCGATGCCGGCAATTCCGGAACGACAACAAGGCTTTTGTCCGGAGTTCTTTGCGGACAAAATTTCAGCTCGACTGTTTTCGGAGATGAAAGTCTATCTTTAAGACCTATGAAAAGAGTCATAGAGCCTTTGAGGCTTATGGGTGCCGATATAAAAGCAAAAGATGACAATTATCTTCCTATGACTATAAATTCATCCGGGAAATTAAACTCTATAGAATATACAAGCAAAGTGGCAAGCGCTCAGGTAAAATCTTGTGTTTTATTTGCCGGTTTATATGCCGACGGCATAACAAAATTTACCGAACCGGAAAAATCAAGAGATCATACTGAAAAAATGCTTGAGGCTTACGGAGCCGATATTAAAGTTTCAGGATTGACGGTAAGCGTTAAAAAATGTGAAAAATTATATGCCCAAAATATAAAAATTCCTTCCGATATTTCATCTGCCGCTTTTTTTATGGTTGCCGGATGTATAGTCGGAAATTCTAAAATAATTATAAAAGAAGTAAACATAAACAGAACGCGCGCCGGAATAATATGCGTTTTAAAAAAAATGGGCGCAAAAGTAACTATACAAAATATAAAAGATGTTTCAGGCGAAGAAGTCGCTGATATAGAAGTTTTAAGTTCATCGTTAAAGGCCGTTAATATAAATGAAGAAATAATGCCTTCGCTTATAGATGAAATTCCCGTAATAGCTCTTTGCGCCACTCAGGCCGAAGGCACCACTGTTATTTCAGGCGCGAAAGAACTAAGAGTTAAAGAAAGCGACAGAATAAAAACAGTGGCAAGCCAGCTTTTAAAGATGGGGGCCGATATTAAAGAAACTGAAGACGGACTTATAATAAAAGGCAAAACAAAACTTAAAGGCGCCGAAGTCGACAGTTTTAAAGACCACAGAATAGCCATGATGCTGTCAATTGCAGCTCTTATCGCGGAAGGACATACTGTTATAAAAGATTCTGACTGTGTTAATATATCTTTCGCAAATTTCTATGAAATTTTAAAAAGCATATGCAGATAAAACATAAAAGCGGTTTTTTATTTTATGCGGGAAGGTTTCTTTTTAAAATGATGTTTTTGATATTTTTCAGGTGTAAATCTGAAGGAGATGAAAACATTCCTCAAGATACCGGAGTAATAATCGCTCCAAATCATATCAGTTTTTTTGATCCTCCGCTTACAGGCAGCTTTATGGGACGTGATTTATATTTTATGGCTAAACAGGAATTGTTTGATATGCCCGTGCTTGGTTTTTTGATAAAAAGAACAAATGCTTTTCCCGTTAAAAGAGGAATGCAGGATATGTCGGCTTTCAGAAATGTTTTTTCGCTGCTTGAAAATAAGAAGGCGCTTTTGATGTTTCCGGAAGGCACCAGATCGAAAACCGGAAATATAGGCAAAGCAAGGCCGGGAGTAGGAATGGTAGCCTGTACGGCGCAGGTTCCGGTTATACCGGTAAAAATCGTCAACACCGATAATATGAAAAAATTTAAAAGTGTCAGCATTAAGTACGGCAAACCGGTTTATCCTCCTAAAATTTATTCGAAAGACGATTATCTTTCTTTTTCGCAGAAAATTTTGGATGAAATTAAAAAATTATGAAAAATAAAATAAAAATTGCAAAAAGTTCCGGTTTTTGTTTTGGCGTAAAAAGAGCCATAGAGCTTGCCGAAAAAGTAGCGGAAAAAAACGGCAAAGTATATACGTTCGGTCCGTTGATACATAATCCTCAGGAAGTAAAAAGGCTTGACGCCGAAGGAATAAAAGTAATAGAAGATTATTCTAAAATAAAGACGGGTATTATTGTTTTAAGGACGCACGGCATAGAACAGGAAATACATGAAAAACTGTCCAAAAGAAAAAATATAAAAGTAATAGACGCCACTTGTCCTTTTGTAAAAAGAGCCCAGGAAATAGTAAAAAAACTCAGCGGCATAAGCGACCAGATAGTTATTGTCGGAGAAAAAACACATCCGGAGGTCATAGCTCTTGTTTCTTACGGGAAAGGCAGATGCGTTGTTGTTGAAGATAAAAAAGACGTAAAAAAAATAAAGAAAACGCCTGTGATACATATTGTGAGCCAGACAACCCAAAGCCCGAAACAGTTTGCCAGCATAGTTGAGCTTATTGCTAAAATTTCAAAAGTTAAGATTTACAATACTATATGCAGAGCTACTTTTGACAGGCAGGGGTCTGCAGAAAAACTTGCGAAATTGGTTGATATTATGGTAGTAATAGGCGGTAAAAATTCCGGCAATACAAGGCGCTTGTATCAGATATGTTCGCAAAAAGTAAAGACATACCATATTGAAAATGTTGAAGAAATAAAAAAATCTTGGTTTAATAATAGTAATAAAGTCGGTATTACGGCAGGCGCGTCAACGCCTAACTGGATAATAGAAAATATAAAAAGGAGAATTGAGGGTATTTGCGAGTCAGGTCGAAAAGATAATAAACAGGAGAAAAGAAGTGAACAAAGAAAATAATAATTTAGATAAATTAACAGTATTTGAAGATGCCGGAGATCTAAGCATGGATGATTTGCTCGGCCCTGATGTAAAAATGAACAGAGGCGAAATAGTATCAGTAAAAATCGTTTCGGAAAATTCAGACGGTTTTCTTGTAGATCTCGGAATGAAATCGGACGGAATGATATTAAAGTCCGAATTTGCCGATATGCAGATTCCGAAAGAACTTAAAGTCGGAGCTGAAGTAAAAGTTTTTATAAAAAGGACATTTCCCAAGATAGAGTTGTCTTACAGAGAAGTTATGGAGAAAGCCTCATGGGACAAAATTGAAGAATTGTTTAAAAATAAAAAAACAGTTTCTGGGACAATAAAGAAAACGGTAAAAGGCGGTTTTATAGTTGATATAGGGGTAAATGCGTTTTTGCATATATCTCAGGTTGATTCCAGCTTTGTGAAAGACGGTGAAAAATATGTAGGCAAAACTTATGAATTTGCAATAACGGAATTTGACAGAGCCGAACAAAAGATAAATCTCTCAAGAAGAAAACTTCTTGAAGATGAAAAGCTTGCAAAGAAAAAATCTGCGCTTGATTCTTTGGCCGAAGGACAGATTATAGACGGAGCGGTTACAAGAATAACAAACTTCGGAGCATTTATAGATCTTGGCGGCATAGACGGCCTTTTGCATATAGGCGAACTTGCGTGGTATAAAGTAAAGAAAGTCGAAGATATTTTGAAAATCGGACAGATAGTAAGAGTTCAGATTATAAAGCTTGATAAAGAAAATGAAAAAATTTCACTGAGTATGAAACAGCTTGCCGCAAATCCATGGGATGTCGCCGGTGAAAAATATTTGGAAGGACTTATAATAAAAGGGAAAGTCACGTCGGTAACAGCTTACGGCGCCTTTGTTGAATTGGAACCGGGAGTCGAAGGTCTTTTGCATTCTTCCGAGTATGCGTGGAATGACAGTGAAAATTTATTTAAAAAAGAAGTTGTTGCAGGTAAAGAGCTTGAAGTTAAGGTTATAGGATGCGATAAAACTTCAAAAAAGATTTCATTGTCGATTAAAAAAATGCATACAAATCCGTGGGAAGAAGCGGCAAGAAACTATGTCCCCGGAACAAAAGTAAAAGGTATTGTAAAAAATATTACGCCTTTTGGAGCATTTGTTAAATTGCCTGAAGGCATAGAAGGTTTAATTCACATAAGCAATTTTTCATGGGCAAAAGGAATAAAACATCCGGAAAATATCGTAAAAAAAGGCGAAGAAATCGAAGTTATGGTTTTATCCGTAAATACCCAGAATGAAGAGATTGCTCTTTCATTGAAACATCTTACTCAGGATCCGTATAAAAAATATAAAACGGGAACGCCCGTAAAAGGAAAAGTTAAAAGGGCTCTTGAGTTCGGAGTATTTGTCGAGATAGAAGAGGGAATAGAAGCTTTACTTAAAAAAACAGAGCTTTCAATGGAAAATAAAACGCAGGAGCTTCCTAAGGAAGGAGAAGAAATTGAGGCTGCGGTCATAAAGGCTGATATTAAAGAAAGAAAACTTGAAATATCGGTAAGAAAACTTGAAAAATCAATGGAAAGAGAATTGATCAAACAGTTTGCGTCAAACGACGAAAGACCTACGCTCGGAGATATTCTGCAGCAAGAGGAATAATGATAGATTATTTCAGAGGGACATTGTCTTCAAAAGAACTTAACAGTGCCGTTGTTGAAATCAACGGCACAGGTTATGATATAAATATAACCGTAGCTACAAGCGCAAAGCTTCCTCATGCAGGGCAGGAAGTGAAATTGTACATAGTCGAAGCAACCGGTATGTACGGCGGTGTAATTTCTCATTACGGTTTTTTATCAAAAGAAGAAAGAGAGATGTTTCTTCTGATAAAAGACGAAGTTCCGGGAACCGGCGCAAAGAAAACTATGGAATATATGGATAAAATATCAAAATCTTTTGCCGATTTTAAAAATGCCGTTGTTTCAAAAGATATTTCAATGCTTTCAAGCGTTTTCGGTTTTACAAAAAAAACAGCAGAAAAACTTATAGCTGCTCTTAAAGATAAAATATCAGGCATTGCCGTAAACGATTCTGCCAAATGGACCGGTGTTTCCGGTAACGAAAACGTATCGCAGGCAATAGCAGGTCTTATGGCTTTAGGTTATAAAGAATTTCAGGCAAGAGAGGCTGTTTCAAAAATATTAAGAGATGATGAAAATAAATCCGTTGAGAATGTGATAATGGAAGCGTTAAAATATTTATAATGGAAGGCATTTTTGAAAAATTAACGGTTCATTTTTTTAGATATGAATTCGTGTATGTTTTTATAGTCTGCTCTTTGATTTTTTTAATAACGGCGATATTTGTCAGAAAGGCGGCAATTGTTGTTTTGTGTTCGCTGTTTTTGGCATTGGCGGCAACCGAGTATGTTTTGTCTTTTAACGACCAGTATTCATACGGTTTTGCTGCGCGGTATCCTGACCATATAAATACGGATAAAATAATTGTTGGCAGAGAAACGTCAGTATATGAAAACGGCAAGAAGAAGAAGTTTTGTGAAAACGCCGTATACGGCAATAAAGCAAGCGTTTTATATGATGTCAGATATTCATTATATGACGGCGGCGATATAAGATATACAAAATGTGATATAAATTCAAAAATATCATATGTTTTTTTAGGTTGTTCTTTTGCATTTGGTTACGGAGTCAACGATGACCAGACTCTTCCATATTGTTTTTCAGAGAAAATGGGATTTAAGGTTAATGTTCTTAACTGCGGTGTCCGAGGACATTCGTCAAATGCCGCTTTAAATATTTTAGACGGCAGCCTGATTAAGAATACATGCAAAAACAGTGATATTAAAAATTTTTTTTATGAAATGATACTTGATCAGATATACAGAAATTTTAGAATTTTAGATGCTTCCGATGCAAAAAGGTATAAAAATAATAAATTGGCATATATTTATCAGCCTTACGGAAAAATAAAAATACTTTTTGCAAGAAGTTATATATTCAGAAAAATATTTTTGCCTTACATTGATGAACATAATTTGGAATTTTATACCGGTTATATGGTAAAAAGTTTAATTGAAATGGATAATATAGTCAGAAAGAAATATAATTCAAAGTTAACTATAGTGATGTGGCCTGAATTTAAACAAGTTTTTATAGATGAACTGAGAAACAGAGGGCTTGACGTGATAGTGCTGCCGAAAAATTTTAATTCTGAATCGCTGGGGTATAGGATCCCGTATGACAGGCATCCTACAGCAAAAGCTAACGAAGAAATAGCAGAAATATTGTATAATCACATAAATAAAAAGGATAAATTTTATTTGTAGATTAAGGTATAAAAATGGAAGAAAAAAGAATAATTGAATCCGAAGAGATAAATTCTGAAGAAAAAATAGAGAATACTTTAAGGCCTCAGTGTCTTGATGATTTTATAGGACAGAATAAACTTAAAGATAATTTGAAGGTTTTTGTAGAAGCATCAAAAAAAAGAAATGAGCCTTTGGATCATTGTCTTTTTTATGCGCCGCCGGGCCTTGGAAAAACCACTCTTGCCCATATAATAGCAAAAGAAATGGGAGGAAATCTCAGGACTACATCGGGGCCTGTTCTTGAAAGAGTTGGAGATCTTGCTGCAATTCTGACAAATCTTTCCGAAGGCGATATTTTTTTCATCGATGAAATACACAGAATGAATCATCTTGTTGAAGAATCTCTTTATCCCGTTATGGAAGATTTTGAACTTGATATTATTATAGGACAAGGTCCATCTGCAAAAACAATAAAACTGCCTGTCCCGAGATTCACATTGGTAGGAGCAACTACAAGGGCCGGAATGCTTTCAAGTCCTTTAAGAGACAGATTTGGCATAATAGAACATCTCAATTTTTATAATGAAGACGAGCTTGTTAAAATAGTTAAAAGATCCAGTATCATAATGAAAGTCGAAATAGATGAGGAAGGCTCTTTTGAAATAGCAAGACGTTCCAGAGGAACACCGAGAATAGTTAACAGACTTTTAAGAAGAGTCAGAGATTTTGCCGAAATTAAAACGGGCGGCAAAATAAATAAACAGATAGCCGATGAAGCTCTTGCGGCTCTTGGTGTTGATAAGGCCGGTCTTGATAAAATGGACAGGCTTCTTCTTTCAACCATGATAGAAAAATTTGACGGCGGACCTGTAGGCATTGATACTATAGCCGTTTCAATATCCGAAGATGCAGATACGATATCGGACGTTTATGAGCCTTTTTTAATACAGTCAGGCTTTATTGCAAGAACGCCGCGCGGCAGAGTTGCGACCGAAGCCGCTTACAGGCATATAGGATTGCCAGTTCCTAAAAATAAACAAAAAGAGCTTTTTTAAAGATGGAAAATTTACTGCTTCATACGTGTTGCGCGCCGTGTTCGGCGTCTGCCATTGAACTTTTATCTAAGAACTATAAAATTACATCCTTCTGGTTTAATCCGAATATCTATCCGCAAAAAGAATATCAGCTAAGACAAGATGCATGGAAAAATTACTGCAAATCAATAAATACAGATACGCAAGAAGTTTCGCCAGAATGGCTTTCGGATGAAAAAAGTTATGATAATTTATGGCTTGATAAAGCCGTTAACTGTGAAAAAGGAAGATGTTACTACTGTTACCAAACAAGGCTTGAACAAACAGTTCTTGCCGCAAAAAAAAATTCAATAAAATATTTTTCGACTACGCTTCTGTCAAGCCCGTACCAGCAGCATGAGACAATAAAAGAAATATCGGAAATTCTTGCAAAAAAATACGGAGTTATTTTTGTATATATTGACCCGCGTAAAAAATTTTATGACGGAGTCAATTCTGTAAAAAAAGCAGGTTTTTACAGCCAGAAATACTGCGGCTGCAAACTCAGCGTAAGATAATTTCATAATACCTCAAGAACAAAAGTAACAACATCTTCTGAAACCGTTTTGTTTATGACTTTGAATTTGTTTTCGGAAAATTCGGATTCAACCTTATCGGATTTCAAATATTTCATTACAAAAAAACCTTTATTTATTATGTCATATTGACTGGGTCCTTTATATAATTTGAAAAAAGAAAAGAAAGTTCTTTTAAGATATATGCCGAAGTTGTTTTTAACGTTTATATACGATAAAAAAACTTTTCCGTCTTTGGCAATAATCTTTTTTATAAAAGCGTAAATTTCTTTTCGCTGATTTTCGTTTTGAGCAAGATTTAAAATTTTCGAGCATATAATAAACTTGTATTTTTTATTGACCGGTGAATTTATTTTAATATTGTCAACCGGTATTAAATTGCGTATAAAATAAAAGCTTTCTTCACATAAACCGCCGTCAAATGATATGTCGCATACGTTGTCATAAGAAGACATAAAATTTTCCAGTATTTTGGAATTTATTTTTGAAGTTTTTATCCATGATTTTGTCGGAATCACATCTGCAAGCCTTAGCATAGATAGAGAATCATCGTATTTTGGCTCAGGTTCGGGTATAAAGTTTTTTATTGCCAAATTTTTAATTTTTGACAGCAGTAAGTTTAAATAATTTTTTAACGCCGAAAAAAAATACAGATATACACTCAAAAATCTGCCGCAAAAACTTTCAAGGTTCAGCTCTCTGCCGTTTCTGATTATACAGTATACGAGCCCTATCAAGATATTTTCGGTTACGTCAGTTTTGTCAAAAAATAAATTTGCATCGCCTTTTGTTTTTATTAATTGTTTGTTTTTTGAAAATTTTAAGACTCTGTGCACAGTCGCCACATTGCGGTCATTTATATCGTTGTTAAATGCGATGATTGAATATTTTCTAATACTTTTGATATTTGATACTGAACGGCAGATAATTTTATCGTTTTTGCGTATTAAGGGAGCCATACTGTCGCTTATTACGGTGAATGTTTGATTTTCCGATTTTCTTATAAGTTTTTTTGCTATATCTGAATATTTATTTTTATCCATAAGGATTATTTTATAAAATCGGAAGAATCAATATTGTTGTTTTTTACTGGCATGATAAAATATGCGATTATGTATAATATTACCATAGGGAAAAAACCGGTTACAAGAACAAAAAACACAAAAAGCAGACGAAGAAAAGTTCTGTCTATATTGAAATAATCGGCAAAGCCGGCTATTATTCCGGCTATTATTTTTTCTTTTGGGTTGCGCATAAGTTTTCTATCCATAAAACCTCCTGTTACGCTATGAATAAATTATATCATAAAAAAACAACAAGCGTATTTTCTGCGCTTGTTGTTTTTTTATGTGTTAAATTATTACTTCAATGCGTCTTCAAAAGCGTCTATTCCTTTTTGTATCTTTTCCATTGAAGTTGCATAAGAAAATCTTATATACCCGGGAGCTCCGAATGCCGAACCCGGAACAACTGCTATTTTTGCCTGTTCAAGCAAATATGCCGCAAGTTCGCTGTCCGTATTTATTGTTTTGCCGTTGTATTGTTTGCCTAAAAGCTTTGAAATGTTCGGAAATACATAAAAAGCGCCTTCAGGCGACAGGCAGCTCACGCCGTTAATTTTGTTTAGACGTTCGACTATATAATTTCTTCTTTTTTCAAATTCAACTCTCATCATTTCAAGAGCATCTTTCGGTCCGTTTAATGCTTCAGTCGCGGCTTTCAAAGATATAGATGTCGGATTTGATGTTGACTGGCTTTGAATATTTGTCATTGCCGCTATAATTTCTTTAGGTCCTGCAGTATAACCTATTCTCCAGCCTGTCATTGCAAATGCTTTAGAAACTCCGTTTACAACAAGAGTTCTTGCTTTTGCCTCGGGACTGACTTCGGCTATTGACGCAAATTTGAAATCTCCGTAAATGAGTTTTTCATATATTTCATCGGATATGATGAGCAAATTATTTCTTACGCAGATATCGGCGATTTCTTTAAGCTCTTCAAAACTGTACGTCGCTCCCGTAGGATTTGACGGTGAATTTAAAACTATGGCTTTTGTTTTTGAAGTTATTACGCTTTCAATCGCTTTTGCGGTAATTTTAAAACGATTTTTATCGTCGGTTGCAACTATTATCGGAATTGCGCCTGCGAGCAGCGCCATATCGGGATAGGAAACCCAGTAAGGTGCCGGGATAATTATTTCATCGTCGGGATTAAGAACAGCCTGAAATATGTTGTAGAGAGAATGTTTTGCCCCGCATGAAACTATTATTTCATTTTGAGCATAATCAAGATTGTTTTCAGTTTTTAATTTATTGATTATTGCATTTTTTAAATCAACAGTTCCGGCAACAGGACAATATTTCGTAAATCCGCTGTTTATTGCTTTGATTGCCGAATCTTTAATATTTTGCGGAGTGTCAAAATCAGGCTCTCCGGTTCCGAAGCTGATTACGCTTACGCCCTGCGCTTGCAATTCCTTTGCTTTTGCGTCGATCGCCAATGTGGGGGACGGCTTGATACTCTGAACTCTTTTTGATAAAAACATGTATGTATTCCTCACAGTAAAAATCGGCACTTGCGTACCTTTCTTGACATCTAAAAAAAATTTTGATAGATTATACCGATTATAAAGGAGTAAGTCAATGTATGCAATAAT
>CAYTCB010000024.1:0-14476 GCA_964436195.1 uncultured Elusimicrobiaceae bacterium | reverse complement strand
CTTACCATTTTCATAGCCGACAGTTTCAAATCTTGTCCGTCAAAAGCTTTTATTATATCGCCGGTAACTTTTTTACACACAGAGTCCGGTTTAATTATTACAAGAGTTTTTTCCATTTCCGGACCTATTTTAATTTTTCTATTATGGCATTTCCCATTTCTTTCGTTCCGGCTGTGCCGCCCAAATCATACGTAACATTTTTCTTTTCGACTATAACTTCAGATACTGCTTTCTCAAGCCTTTTTGCGGCTTCAGATTCTCCTATATGTTCAAGCATAAGCTTTGCAGACAGTATAAGAGCTGTCGGATTTACTTTGTTCAATCCTTTGTATTTAGGAGCCGAACCGTGAACCGCTTCAAAAACAGCGCAGTCTTTGCCGTGATTTGCTCCAGGAGCGACTCCGAGTCCGCCTACAAGTCCGGCGCACAAATCGGAAAGAATATCTCCGTAAAGATTTGGAAGAACTATAACGTCATACAATTCAGGCTTCTGAACAAGCTGCATGCACATATTATCTATAAGTCTTTCTTCATACTCTATTTTACCTTCAAATTCTTTTGCAACTTCTCTGGCCACCCTGTAAAACAGTCCGTCAGTACATTTCATAATATTTGCTTTGGTTACAGCCGTAACTTTTTTTCTGTTATGCTTAACAGCATGATCAAAAGCAAATCTTACTATTCTTTCGCATCCGAAAACAGACATCGGTTTTATCGAAATAGCAGACTCTTTTCTTATTTTGCCTTTTGAAATATCTATTATTTTATTTGCTTCTTCCGTATTTTCAAAATATTCGACACCCGCATATAAATCTTCCGTATTTTCTCTTACAACAACCAAATCAATGTCATTATATCTTGATTTTACGCCGGCATAAGTTTTGCACGGTCTAAGGCAAGAATACAAATCCAACTCTTTTCTTATGGCAACGTTTACCGAGCGGAATCCTGTTCCTATCGGAGTTGTTATAGGTCCTTTTAAAGCTACTTTATTTTTTGCTATTGATTTTAATGTACTATCGGGCAGAGGAGTCCCTTCTTTTTCCATTATATCAACGCCTGCGTGGGCTATCTCCCAGTCTATTTTTACTCCTGTAGCTTCAACAACTTTTGCCGTAACTTCTGCTAGTTCCGGACCTGTGCCGTCTCCGGGGATAAGCGTAATTTTATAAGCCATTTTTAAATCTCCTTATTTTTTTATATTAAATATCTCAAAATTTTTAATTTTAAATTTAAACAGAATATACTTTAACAGAACCAGAAGTATTCCAAGTCCGTATTCAACGCTTCTTTTAAAATTTATTGAAGAAGCCTCGTCAAAATATTTGGCTCCGACCGGTATTTCCCCTATTCTAAATCCTGCTATGGCAATCTGAACTATTATGTGCTGGTCAAAAACAAAATCATCTGAATTTTTTTCAAAATTTATGGTTTCTAAAACTTTTTTTGAAAAAGCCCTGTAGCCTGTATGATACTCTCCAAGATTTAATCCTAAAACCACATTTTCCGTTATAGTAAGACATCTGTTAAAAAAATATTTATAAAAAAGCATTCCGCCTTTTAATGCTTCCTTTCGTGTTCTTATTCTGTTTGCCATCATAACATCGCATATATCGTTTTCAATGAGCCCTGCCAGAAAGGGAACAAGCCTCGGGTCATACTGATAATCAGGATGAAGCATAACCACTATATCCGCCCCCATTTCCAAAGCCGTTCTGTAACATGTTTTTTGGTTGCCGCCGTATCCGAGATTTTTATCGTGTTTTACAACTTTCAGACCGAGTTCTTTCGCTTTCTGAACGGTATCGTCTTTTGAATTATCGTCTACCAAAAGAATTTCACTGTAAGAATCTTTAGGAATGGCGTCTATAGTCTGCTTAAGAGTTTTTGAAGCATTATATGCCGGCATTACAATTATGACTTTACTTTTCATTTTTACCCTCTGTGTTGTTTTCTTCTATAGTGGCGAATTTAAATAAATCATAAAAAGATATTTTTTCTTTAGCTATTCCTATAAAACCAAGAATATATAAAACCATCATATCAGCAAAATGAAGAGAAGCTATGCATGTAAATGCCACAGATTGTTCTATCCCGAAAATTCCGAGAGCCACAACCCCCATAAACTCAATAGCTCCTATAAATGCCGGCGCAGTAGGGATTATCACACCGACACCTATTACAACAATGACAAATATAGCCTGCAGGACCGATATTTCAACTCCGAAAGCTTTAAAAAAATAAACATAAGAATATGCTTCTACAATCCATACAAGAAATGAAAATATAAATACGTTTAAAGCCAGTCGCCAATTTCTGAAAAAACTTAAACCTGTGGAGAATTTTGAAAATAAAGAAATAGTAATGTCTGCTATTTTTTTTGGCAGTTTTATTTTGGATATAAGATGCAACACCTTATCTTTGCCGTTTGACATGAAAAATAAAAAAACAGTCAAAGAACCGAATATAACGGCACACAGCAGAAACGTCTTTTGAATCCATTGGGGGATATCAACAAAAAGGGCTATAAGAAAAAAACAAATTATAAAAACTATAATATCGACAAGTCTTTCAATTACGACCGTTGCAAAAACACCGCTTCTTGAAATACGGAATTTTTCCCCGGCAATTTTTGCGCGGACAAATTCTCCGAGCCTTAAAGGAAGTATATTGTTCATAAAAAACCCGAAAATAAGAAAATAAAAACTTCTGAAAACTCCTATCTTTTTTAACGGTGTAAGAAGAAAGTACCATCTTACCGTTCTGATAACATAAGAGAAAACAAAAAATATCATTGCTATTGTTATAAGAAAAAGGTCGGCATTTTTTATCAATTGAAGAGAATGGCTGAAATCAACATTCCGAATGCTGAGATACACAAGAACAATGCTGGCCACTGCACCCAATATAATTTTTAAAATATGTTTTTTTATAATTCTACCCTCTATAATATTATTGCATGTTTTGAATTTTTTGCATCTGCTCGTCTATATAATAATTAAACTTATCGCTTTTTTTTGCATCTTTAATATATTTTAAAGCATTTTCCTTATCGCCCAAAATCCAGTACATGGACGCAAGACTTGCTTTAAGCTGCGAACTGCTTCTGTATAAATCGGCCGCTTTGGCGGTATACAAAATCGCTTTTTGGGCATATTCCCCGCCGTTTTGCCTGTCTGCATCAAACAAAGCGAAATAACTGTTTGCAAGCTGATAATAATACTCCGGATTCTTACTGTCGTATTTTACGGCATTTTCAAAACTTTTAACTGCAAATTTATACTGTTTTGAAACAGAAAAATCAATACCCGATTTATAATATCTGTCTGCTACAGCCGGCTTTCCGGCAAAAAAAACAATGCCAAGAAAAACAGCCGCAATAAGATAATCATTCATTCTTTCTTTTTGTAATTTTTCGGTTTTCTGAAAAAAAACAGAAAAACAGATAACAAAAAAAACGAGCATATTCGCAGGAACAAAAAACGAATAATCGCAAATATTCACAAACAAAAAAGACGACACGCTTATCAATATTACTTTATAAAAATATTTGTTTTCAGCCTGTTTTAATCCGTACAACGCCTGTTTATAAAAAACAAACATCATATATATGAAAGCGCCTGTTCCTATTATACCAATATCTGCCAGAAATTGCATGAATATATTGTGTGCATAAAGAGTATTTAAAACAAGCTCGGGCCTGTATGCTTTAAAAAGAACCGAGAAGTTTCCGATACCAGCACCGAACAACATATGTTCTTTAAAAATTATCCAGGCGGTCTGCCACCATACAAGTCTTTCCGTTATGCTGTTGCCGTTTCCGTATTTTAGCACGGATACATAAATTATCGCACTCAAAATAAGCGCCGTTATAAATCCGATCAGCATTTTTGCATAAAGTTTTTTTCTGTTTTCAAAAAGAAAAATGAGCGTTATTATAAGAGAAGCAACAATCGCAATTCTTGCTTTTGTGATAAATATCGCAATCAAAAACATAAAAGCCATAACGGCATAAACCCGCGAAATTTTTTTATCGCCGTCTTTTATAAGCAAAAACAATATGGGATAAACAAGGATCAAAAATCCTGCTATTACGTTAACATTGAGCGCCATTCCCTCATAAAAAGAAAGATTGTCCGAAAAAAAATCGTAAGGGGCGGATATAAATCTGGAAACAACTATCATTGAAAGCCATAAACCTATAAAAACAGGCACTATAAAAATCTTTTTTCTTAAATCCAAAGTAAGAAAAGTAACCGCAAAACCGGCCATAACGGCTGATGAAAGAGCCATAAAATTATTTCTGACATTTACCTGATAATCGGCATTTACATATGACAATCCTGCCGCCAAAACTAAAAACAACGAAGATATAAAATGTCCTTTTATTTCAAATTTATAATTATTTAAGGCAAAAAGAACCAATGCCGTTAACATCAAAAAAACAGCGCTCTGCACTGTTATGACAAACGAAAAACGCGATACTATTGATAAAATCATTATCAACGATAACAAAACAATCACAAAACTTGGAAATGTTTCCTGATTTTTATGCATATTAATCCCATTATACGTCATGCATGGATAAGTTTAAGCAACAGCTGCTCTTCAAACAGAAGGATAGAACTTATTATAAATGCCGGTTGCGGCAAAAATAAAGTTAAAGCCGAACCTGCAGCAAGATACGGGCCAAAAGCTATTGCGTCTTTTCTCATGATTTTTTTCAATAAAATCAGCGTAATGCCTACAATGCTGCCAAGCACAGACGCTATAAATATTGCAAATAATACTTTTTCCCACCCTATAAACGTTCCAACCCCAGCCATAAGTTTTATATCTCCTCCGCCCATTGCTTCCTGTTTCAATATCCATTTTCCTAATACAGCTATTATGTACAAACTTCCGCCGCCTGCTATAAAACCTATGAAAGAATTCAGTATTCTTTCCAAAACAGTGCTGCCAAGAGTATAATTCACAAAGCTCCCGGAAAACCCCGCTATTACAAGAAGCAGCGACATTTCATCGGGAATAATCTGATGCTGCAAATCTATCACAGTTATTACAAGAAGAGCAAATATAAAAATACAAAATACTGCAAGCATATATGAAAAACCAAAAAGCATATACATAAGCAAAAACAACAGTGCGCAGATAATTTCTATAACGGGATAAATCATCGAAATTCTAGAACCGCATCCGCGGCATTTGCCGTTTAAAAATAAATAACTCAAAACAGGTATATTGTCATACCAGCTTATCAGTTTATTGCAATTTGTACAATGAGATCTCGGCTTAACTACGGAAAGCTCTTTCGGCATTCTGTAAATGCACACATTTGCGAAACTGCCGAAAAACAAACCGAGTAAAAAAACTATTATTGCTTCAAACATCGCATCAACTCCGTTAATATTCACTCCAAACTACGCCGTTTGAATCTTTATGGCTGCAGTCTACCCATATTTCACCCTGCTGTCTTGTTTCACTGTCCTTTGTCTGGTATGCCCATTTCCCGGAATCTCCCGTGGGAGCCGTTGTAATAAGGTTTGTCTTATCATGATGGGGAGGACATGAAATTTCAGGTATAAGTTTTATGTATTTGCCGTCTTTTGTTAAAATTTCCGCTATATCTTCACCGGGAAAATTCCCGCTGTTATCTCCGTAATATACCGCTATGGCAGTTCTTAAAGCGGTAAGATTTGCTCTCGTAGTGGCTTCCTGCGATTTTCTTACTATACTTATAAACTTAGGATATAAAACAAGAGTCAGCAATAAAATAACTGCAAGTCCTATCAATATTTCAATGACAATAGAGTTCTTTTTAATATCCATTGTTCTTTTATCTCCCTTTAACATAATTCGTAAGCAATCTTTCCAGTTCGTCTTTTTTAGTAGAATAGCTGTATGCGATATCTCTTAAAATTTTATTTGCCACTATGGCCTCGTACAAAGATTGGTTCATAGTATGCATTCCCCATTGTTTCCCCGTCTGTATTACCGAATATATCTGTTCTATTTTTGAATCTCTGATAATATTTTTTACGCTGTCATGAATTATAAGGACTTCGGATATAAGGACCATTCCTTTACCTGTAAAATGCGGCAGAAGCTGCTGTGAAATTACGGCTTTTAAAGTCATTGAAAGCTGTGTTCTTATCTGCGGCTGCTGATGAGCAGGAAACGAATCTATTATTCTGTTTATTGTTGAAGTCGCATCCATTGTATGCAGTGTCGCAAACACCAAGTGTCCTGTTTCGGCAAGAGTTACTGCTGCTGCCATCGTTTCATAGTCACGCATTTCTCCGATAAGTATTATATCCGGATCCTGTCTTAAAACATATCTTAAAGCGCCGGTAAAAGATTCTGTGTCGGTTCCTACTTCTCTCTGAGTTACTATGCAGTTTTTATGCTGGTGCAGGTATTCTATAGGATCTTCTATAGTTATTATATGCCCGTTTCTGTTTTCGTTTATATAATTAATCATGGATGCAAGAGAAGTCGTTTTTCCGGAACCTGTCGCACCCGTAATAAGAACAAGCCCTTTTGGTAAATCAACTATATCATAAATTATTTTAGGAAGGCCAAGCTCTTCAAAATTCTTTGTTGTGTTTGGAAGAAATCTCATTGCTGCGCCTATCGAACCTCTCTGTCTGTAAACATTTATTCTGACTCTTCCGACATTTTTGACCGGAAATGACGCATCAAGTTCGTTATTTTTTTCAAATCTTGCAATCTGATCGTTTGTAAGAGCCGAATAGATTATTTCTTCGGCCATATCTTTGGTAAGGGCTGTTTCTCCCATTGGACGGACAAGAGTGTCTATTCTCATCATAGGCGGAATCCCGACGCATATGTGCAAATCCGATGCAAGATTGTCACATATTTCTTCCAAAAGATCGCTTAAAGTGTAAGTTTTCATTTTTATATCCTTTTGTTGTTTTTAAGCTTTTTATAAACAGCATCCGGAACGAGTTTCTTAAAATCTCCGTTCAGAACTGCTATTTCCCTTACCATGCTTGACGACAGGAAAGTGTATTCCTGCGCAGGCATAAGAAAAACCGTTTCTATTTTTCTGTTCAGCGTTCTGTTCATAAGAGCCATCTGAAATTCATATTCAAAATCGGATAAAGCCCTTAATCCTCTTACAACAACAAAACTTCCTATATTGTCGAGATAATCAACTAATAATCCCGAAAATGAATCTATCTGCACATTCTTTAAAGAAGACGTAGACTGCTTCATCATTTCAACTCTTTCTTCCAAAGAAAAGAGATGTTCTTTGTTTTGATTATGGGTTATGGCAACTATAACTTTGGGAAATATTACAGATGCCCTTGATATGATATCAATGTGTCCGTTTGTCGGCGGGTCAAAACTGCCAGGATAAACGGCAATTAAATTGTTATTCATTGCGATTTTATACCAAATTCCAAGTTTTTTATCAATATTTTCACTCTGAATACTGTTATTATTTGTTTTTTTTTGATAAAATTACCTGAGTTTTAAATTTATAAGTGAGGACTATGATGAAGAGAAGTTGCTATTGCGGAAAAGTTGACGAAAGTTTTTTGACAAAAGAAATAATTGTAAGCGGCTGGGTTCATTCAAGAAGAGACCACGGCGGAGTTATCTTTATTGATCTCAGAGACAGAGAAGGCATAGTTCAAATAGTATTTCAGCCTGAAAATAAAGAAATATTTGCAAGCGCGGAAAAATTAAGAAGCGAATTCGTAGTATCGGTAAAAGGTACTGTAAGAAACAGACCGGCCGGAACTGTAAATCCAAATATGTTTACAGGTAAAATAGAAATAATTGCCGCAGAACTTGAAATAATAAATTCATGTCCTGCGCTTCCTCTTGAGGTAGATGACTATAAAGAAACTTCGGAAGAAGTCAGACTGAAATACAGATATCTGGACTTGAGAAGACCTTCATTCCAGAAGAATTTCATATTGAGACATAAAATGCAGCAGGAAATAAGAGATTATTTGAATTCAGAGGGTTTTCTTGAAATAGAAACTCCTTTTCTGACAAAATCAACACCTGAAGGTGCAAGAGACTTCTTGGTGCCGGCAAGAATGGCGCACGGCAGTTTTTACGCTTTGCCGCAGTCTCCGCAGATTTTTAAACAGATTCTTATGGTTTCCGGTTTTGACAAATATTACCAGGTCGCCAGATGTTTCAGAGATGAAGATTTAAGAGCCGACAGACAGCTTGAATTTACGCAAATAGATATGGAAATGTCTTTCATAGATGAAAACGACATAATGAATATAGTTGAAAATATGCTTGCAAGAGTTTTTAAATCTGCTTTAAATATTGAAATTAAAACTCCTTTTGAAAAAATGCCTTACGATACCGCGATGCTCAAATACGGTTCAGACAAACCCGACACAAGATTTGAAATGCTGATTGAAGATTTTACAAAAGAGCTGGCAAACTGCGGATTCGGAGTTTTTAATACGGTTATATCAAAAGGCGGAGCCGTAAGAGGTCTTTGTATATCGGGCGGAGCAAAATTTTCAAGATCAGAGATTGACGGTCTTACAAAATTTGTTGCGGAATACGGTGCAAAAGGGCTTGCCTGGATGAAGGTTACAAGTTCCGGAGCTGAATCAAACATAGTGAAATTCTTCAAACCGGAAGAAATTTCCGGAATAATAAAAAAATTCAACGCAAAAGACGGCGACTTGCTAGTATTTCTTGCAGATGAAGAAGAAACTGTAGCCCAGGGTCTTGGCGCCCTCAGGCTGAAGATGGGCAAAGAACTGGGATTGATAGATAAAAACAAATATAATTTTTTATGGGTTGTTGATTTCCCTATGTTCTCATGGGATAAAGAGGAAAAAAGATGGGCCGCAATACACCATCCTTTCACTTCCGCCCAGGAAAAAGACAAAGACAAACTTACTTTTGAAGACGCCGGAAAAGTTAAAGCAAGAGCTTATGACGTAGTTTTAAACGGAGTTGAACTCGGCGGCGGCTCAATAAGAATACATAAACAGGAAATGCAGTCTAAAGTATTTGATCTTTTAAACATAACCCATGAATCGGCAAAAGAAAAATTCGGATTTTTGCTTGATGCCCTTACATACGGAGCGCCTCCTCACGGCGGCCTTGCTATAGGGTTCGACAGATTATGCGCTTTGCTTGTAGGCGAAGATTCCATAAGAGAAGTTATTGCGTTCCCGAAAACACAGAAAGCGATATGTCCTCTTTCAAACGCGCCTTCGGTTGTATCGGAAAAGCAGATTAAGGAACTCGGCATAAAAATAATTCAGAAAACCCCGCTTTCAAAGCAGGAGGAACAAAAGTAACACGTGAATAAATTAAACGACTGGCTGAAGGCACAGATAAAGTTATGGCTGCTTTTTCTGATCAGAAAGCTTGATGAAAATTATCACAATGTTCCTATAATAAGATTATCCGCAGACAGCTCATTTAACCGCAAACTTAAGATTCCGTTTGCAGTTATTATGGCAGTGACAAGCATAATTCTTTATTTCATGATTCTGTTTCAGGTCGGATTGTGCCTGAGAAATGCAGTCGCCGTATTTATTATTTTTTCAATAATATTATTCTTTGTGGTTTTTTACATAACAAAAAGCACGAAAATTTCAAAAATAGACAATGACACTGCGATTCTTGTAAGTTTCATACTTATAGTTTCTCTTCTTATATTCCAGATATTTGATCATTCGCTGTCACCGGTTGCGTTTCCGATGTCGGCTTTTGCGATGATTCTTTCGGTTCTTATCTCTCTCAGGGCAGGATTTATTTACATTTTTGTAATGACCATTTTTCTAGCCGTAACCGACAATTTTAACAATATAACGCTTATTACCCACTTTATCGGATGTCTGACTTCCGTAATAGGAATCAAAGAAATAAGTAAACGTTCGCAATTTGTAAATGTGGGCATAAAAGTATCAATGTCTATGATATTATTTGTTATAGTTCTGTATCTTTTCGGGATTTATACTCCCGATGAAGCAAAATACAATGCATGGTTTTCTCTTTTAAGCGGTTTTTTGTCGGTACTTATAGTATTGTCGACTCTTCCGATACTTGAAACTCTTTTTTCCAGAACCACAAACATGAAACTTATAGAGCTTGTCGATTTTAATAATACTCTGCTTAAGAGGCTTATGGTTGAAGCTCCGGGCACATATCACCATTCGCTTATAACTGCGTCTCTTGCCGAACAGGCGGCCACGGCAATAGGAGAAAACTCTCTTCTTGCAAGAGCAAGCGCCTATTATCATGACATAGGAAAATTGAAAAATCCGGAATATTTTATAGAAAACCAAAACTCAAAAAGAAATCCGCATGACGAATTATCGCCTTCTCTTTCAGGGCTTATTCTTATATCCCACGTAAAAGACGGCGTAGCTCTTGCAAAAAAATATAAAATAGACGACATTATAATTCAGGCGATAAATGAACATCACGGAACTTCCATAATACAGTATTTTTACAATAAAGCCCTTGAACAAAATAAAGAATTAAACGAGCAGGATTTCAGATATCCGTGTCATAAACCGACTACAAAAGTGACGGCAATTCTTATGATAGCAGATTCTGTCGAGGCAATATCAAGAATTCTGCCCGATAAAAATGCCGGCAAGCTCAAAGAAGTCGTTGAAAAAGTCATAAACAATAAATTTACCGACGGACAGTTTTCAGAATGCCCGATTACTCTGGCAGATCTTGTAAAAATAGCAGAAAACATGACTACAACTTTATGCGGGATATATCATGCAAGAATCGAATACAAAGAAATTGAAAAAAAATAATTTTAAATCATCTCTGTTTTTTACGGGTTTTGATAAAAAACATATTCCGGCGCTAAAAAAAACCGCCGAGTTTGCTCTCAAACATGAAAAAATTAAAAATTATCACATCAGTTTTACGATGATTTCAGACTCGGAAATAAAAAAAATGAACAGGAAATTCAGAAAAGTAAACAGAATAACCGACGTCATTTCATTTCTTGTATCCGAAGAAAACTTCATGGGAGACATTTACATATCCGACAACAGACCGAAAATAAACGCAAAGAAATACGGGATGTCCCACATTGAAGAATTATGTTATCTTGTTATACATGCGATTCTGCATCTTGAGGGTTATACAGATTATGATCCAAAAAACAAAAATCTGATGTTTTCCAAACAGGATAAAATTTTTAAATGTTTATTTTCTTAGGCCTTGTATTTTTAGTGCTTTTTTTTATATCTTCGGCTTTTTGGTCCGCGGCCGAAATTGCGCTGAACCGACTTTCAAAATACAGAATAAAAAAACTGATCGTCTCTCACAAATCAATAGCTATTCCTCTGATAAAGTGGCTTGACAGCCCTTATTATTTACTGACGCTTATTCTTACCGGCAACGTCATTTCCGATATGATGATAAGCTTTCTTGCAACATCTCTTTCCGTTACCATTTTTTCAATGGTGCAAAGACATATAGTCGAATTTTTCACATGGATAATATTGACGTTTCTGGTTCTTGTCATAGGAGAAATTACTCCAAAAATATACAGCAATGCAAATGCGCAGAAAGTTACTCTTGCCGCAATGCCGGTCCTTACAAAAATAGAATATTTGACAAAACCTTTTCTGCTGCCTGTATACAAAATTTTCGATATCATTTTTAGAAAAAATAATACAAACACAATACGTCCAACTTTAAGCAGCGAAGAAATAAAATCGCTTATAGCCGAAGCCGATAAAGACGGCGTTTTTGACAAGGAAATAAGCATAATGATAGAAAAATCCGTAAATTTTACGGAAATATCTGCGGCAAGAATAATGACTCCTTTTATCAGTATAGAATCAGTAAACATAAAGGAAAATACGGAAGTTTTCATAGATAAAATAGTTGAAACAGCAAGAACAAGAGTCCCTGTATATGACGAAATTAAAACAAACATTATAGGATACATCCATATAAATGACGTTCTTCAGATTTTAAAAGAAAAGAATGAAAATTCCGTAAAAGATTTTATAAAACCGGCTTATTTTATACAGGAAGATAAAAAAATAAACGAACTGCTCAAAGAACTGCAGTCCGGAAGAACTCATATAGCTTTTATAAAAGATTCAAAAAATAAAATTATAGGAATGGTCGCCCTTGAAGATATAGTCGAAGAAATTGTCGGCGAAATCCTTGACGAGTACGAATTATGATTATTATTATATTTAAACTAATCCTTTTTTGCATGCTTGTTATGTTTGTTGCGTTTTTTTCGGCGGTTGAAACCGCTCTTACAAGCCTGTCTCATTCAAGTATGAGAAGACTGAAAGAAAAATACAACAAACTTCATAAATATATTTCCGCATGGGAAAAAAACCAGCAGGATATCATAACGTCAATATTAATTCTTATGAACATATCGGTTGTTGCAGTCGGCGTAGTATCGACTTCTCTTGAAATAAGCCTGATAGAATATTTTTCTTTAAACAAAACCGTATGGGCTGTTATTTTCACCGCAATTTCTATATTTATAGTTCTCGTTTTTGGTTCAATAATACCAAAAACAATTGCAAGATATAACGTAGATTTCTTTTCTTTAAAAACTCTGCCCCTAATAATAGCTCTGTCGGATTTGACGCAAAAACTGAATATATTCCTTGTTTCAATTTCAACATCAGTGCTCAATTTTTTCGGACGAAATACCGCAG
The DNA here is from genome assembly GCA_964436195.1 of uncultured Elusimicrobiaceae bacterium. Lineage (GTDB taxonomy): Bacteria > Elusimicrobiota > Endomicrobiia > Endomicrobiales > Endomicrobiaceae > Proruminimicrobium. Next base: position 1,793 of record CAYTCB010000024.1, on the reverse strand, counting down.
AACCGGCCTCTATAGAAGCCGATGAAATAGACTTTCTGCTTTCAAACGCGGAAGTCTCTCCGTTATCGCCGGCGTCAAGAAAAATAATAAAACGCATAATTGAATTCAGAAAAACAAAAGTGACTCAGGTTATGGTTCCGAGATCTGAAATACTTGCTGTTGATATAAACAGACCTCAGGATACGATAATAGACGAAATTATCGCAAATAAATTCACAAGAATCCCCGTATACAGAGAATCAATGAATAATATAATAGGCATGATTCATATAAAAGATCTTGCAATGACCTGGCGCAGCGGCGGAGTATTAAGAATCGAAGATATCATAAAGCCGGTATACTACATACCTGAAACGGCCCACATAAAACAGCTTTTTATAAATTTTCAGAAAAACCACCAGCATATCGGAATAATAGTCGACGAATTCGGTTCGACTATAGGGCTTGTCACAATAGAAGACATCCTTGAAGAAATCATAGGAGAAGTCTGGGATGAATATGATATACAGGAAAGAAATATTGTAAAATTAAAGGAAAATGAATATATTATAAACGCTTCCGAATCGATATCAAACGTAAATGACGAGCTAAAACTCTCGATACCGGAAGAACATTTTTCTACTATTAACGGATGGGTATTGGAATGTTTCGGATATATACCGAAAGTTTATGAAAAAACAATATGGAAAAATTTTGAAATAGAAATAGACAGCGCTACTTCAAAAAAAATAAAAAGAATAATTTTGAGAAAAAAAGATGTACTATAATTTAAACGCACTCATATTAAACAGCGCAACTTCGTCGGAAGCCGATAAAACCGTCACTCTTTATACTCCCGACTGGGGCAAGATCCATGCCGTAGTTCCGAGCGCAAAAAAGATAATCGCAAAACTTTCCCCGGCAACAGAGCCTGTAACTGAAAGCGAAATAACGATTTACCAGACAAGCCCGCATTCAAAGCCGACCGTAACAGGCGCCAGAATTTTAAATAACCACACGCCTGTAAAACAGGATATCAAAAAATATTATATCGCATTATACGTAAGCGAATTAAGCGATAAATTTGCCGCGACAAATATGCCAAATGAAAAAAAATATGATTTAATATCAAGGACGTGGCATTTGCTCGGTTCATCCGATGTGCCTTTAAGAGTTCTCACGGCTTTTTCGTTAAGACTTCTTAAAATTTCAGGATATAGCATGACGGACTATGTTGCAAGACAGTCTGCAATGAGAAAAGATGATTTCTGCTGTCTTCAGAAAATTTCAAATTGTTCCGGCGATGATCTTGAATGCCTTGAAGGATTTGACGGCAGGAAAGACACTTTAATGTGGAATTATGTCGAAAATTATATCAAAACTTATGTGCCGCAGCTTGCTGTAGGCACATTTTTAAAAAAAATTAAATTTATAAATTAGGGGATACAATGAATTTTCAAGACATTATTATGAGGCTTCATAAATTCTGGGCGCAGGAAGGATGCCTTATATGGCAGCCGTACGATTTGGAAAAAGGAGCCGGAACTTTTAACCCTGCGACATTTTTAAAATGTCTGGGGTCAAAACCGTGGAACGTTGCTTATGTTGAACCTTCAAGAAGGCCTACAGACGGCAGATACGGAGAAAATCCGAACAGACTTCAGCATTATTACCAGTTTCAGGTTATTATGAAACCTGCTCCGGCAAACATACAGCAGCTTTATTTAAAAAGCCTTCAAGCCATAGGACTTGATCCTAAAGAACATGACATAAGATTTGTTGAAGACGACTGGGAATCGCCGACGCTTGGCGCA
>CAYTCB010000023.1:0-15314 GCA_964436195.1 uncultured Elusimicrobiaceae bacterium | reverse complement strand
GGTAATAAATTCAAAAGTAATATTTTGAAGGCTGGGGGGAAAAGGCGTTTTTGATATGCTCTATTTCATCTTGGTATATTGATACCGTATCAAAACGAAAATCTCCGGAAATATCGTTTTGTTTTAAGTATAACAGCGCTGTTTTTATGATTTTATTTTGTTTTTGAACGGTTACAAATTCTGCTGGAGTTCCGAATTCTTTAGTATGTCTGTACTTTACTTCGACAAATACCAGTATCTTTTTATCTTTGGCTATAATATCGATTTCGCCTGTTTTTGAACGGTAGTTTTTTGCTATTATTTTATATCCCGATTTTTTTAAAAAATCTGCGGCTTTATTTTCGAAAGTTTTTCCTGTTTCGGTTGTTAACATTTTTTTATTTTATAAAATCTTTTACCGGCGCGAAAGTTTTTCTGTGTATTCTGCACGGGCCGAACTGTTTTATTCTTTCAATATGGTTTTTTGTTCCGTATCCTTTATGTGTTTCAAAAAGATATTGGGGAAATTCTTTTGCATATTCGCGCATAAGTCTGTCTCTTGTGACTTTTGCAAGGATTGACGCGCATGCTATGCAGGCGCTTTTGGCATCGCCTGAAACGATTGCCTGCTGGTTAATAGTTATTGCCGGTATTTTATGGTTGCCGTCCACAAGAACTATATCGGGTTTTGTTTTAAGATTTAAAACCGCATTTTTCATTGCGATAAAAGTCGCTTCAAGAATATTTATTTTATCGATAGTGTCGTTATCTATGATTTCTATTGAATATGAAACCGCTTTTTGTTTTATTATTTCAAAAAGAGATTCTCTTTTTTTTTCGGTAAGTTTTTTTGAATCGTTTACGCCTTCAATGATTATTTCCGGCGGAAATATAACTGCCGCAGCTACAACCGGACCTGCTAAAGGACCCCGCCCCGCCTCGTCAACTCCCGAGACAAAACTGAGTCCTTTATCGTAATATGATTTGTCAAAAAGAAAAATTTTATTTTCCTTTTATTGTTATTTTACCTGTTCCTGCATAATTTCCTGAACCTGTTTAGCCTGCATTTCGGATATTCTTGCTGCTTTACCTGAAAGATCTCTCAAGTAATAGAGTTTTGCTCTTCTTACTTTACCTATTCTGACAACTTCTATTTTGTCGATTCTAGGTGAATTTATAGGGAATATTCTTTCAACGCCTACGCCGAAAGAATTTTTTCTTACCGTAAATGTTTCAGAAAGGCCTGATCCTTTTCTCTGGATCACAACACCTTCAAATACCTGTATTCTTTCATTTCCGCCTTCAACAACTTTGAAGTGGACTTTTACGGTATCTCCCGATTTAAATTCCGTTTTTAAATTTTTTTTCTGAGCGGCTTCTACTTGTGCTATCAGTGACATTTTGCTACTCCTCTGTTTTTTAATAAGTCAGGTCTTCTTTTTTTTGTTCTTTCCAAAGCCTGTTCTTTTCGCCATTTTTCTATATCTGAATGGTTGCCGGATAATAAAACAGCCGGCACTTTCATTTTTTTAAATTCTGCAGGTCTCGTATAATGCGGATAATCAAGCAGTCCGTTATAAAACGAATCCTGTTCAACCGACAATTTGTCCTGAACTACTCCGGGCAGCATTCTTGCTATACAGTCTGTTAAAACCATTGCAGGAATTTCTCCGCCGGTAAGAACATAATCGCCGATTGATACTTCCATATCAACCCAGTTTGACACACGTTCATCAATGCCTTCATAGTGTCCGCACAATAGAACAAGATGTTCAAACTTTGCCAGGTGTTTCGCCAGGCATGTATCAAGACAGTGTCCCTGCGGACTCATATATATTACGAGCGGTTTTTTAAACGGATTTTTATATGTATTATTCCGTTTTTTTACGCCTGTGCTTACAAGCGCATCGTAAATAGGCTCAGGTTTCATAACCATACCCGGTCCGCCGCCAAACGGTCTGTCGTCAACTTTTTTATGTTTGTCTTTGCTGAAAGAACGAATGTCTATGCAATTTATGTCTAAAATCTTTTTATCTTTTGCCTTTCCGATAAGGCTTGAACTCAAAGGCCCTTCAAACATTTCCGGAAATATCGTAAGAATGTCAATCTTCATAAACTATATAACCGGCATATTCCAAAACATCATCCAGTTTTATTTTTGTTCCGTAAATACTTTCATATCCTTCAGGCAGAGTTACAAAAATCTTTTTTCTTGAAATGTTTACTTCCGTAACAATACTTTTAAGGGCAGGTATCAAAAGTTCTTCATCATGCGATTTAATAACCCATATATCGTTTGCGCCGGTTGTCATAACATCTGCCAAAAAGCCGAGTTTGCTGCTTTTGCTGTCATAAACTTCAAAGCCGAGAATGTCAGCTATTTTCCATTTCAAATCTTTTTCAGTCATATTGGTTACTCTACAATTTCAACATTTGTTCTTTTGTCTAATTTTGCCGATGCGGAATTAACTATAGTTCTTATGGCTTTTATTATGCGGCCTTCTTTGCCTATAATTTTGCCTCTGTCGCTTTCGGCAACTTTCAGTTCAAGTATTGTTGACTTTTCTCCTGCCACTTCGTTTATTTCAACCTGTTCGGGATTATCAACAAGAGCTTTTGCTATATAAAGAATCAAATCTTTCATGTCCCCTCCGAAATACTAAAACGGTAATTACTTTGCAGGCTGCTGTTTTTTAACCAAAGAAGCAACCGTGTCAGAAGGTTGTGCACCCGTCTTTACCCAGTATTCAAATCTTTCCATTTTTATGTTAAGTTTGTTTTCCTGAAGCAACGGATCATACTGCCCGAGAATTTCTATAGGTTCTCCGTTTCTTTTAGATCTTTTGTCAATAGCAACTACCCTGTAGTAAGGTCTTTTAGGTCTTCCGATTCTCTGTAAACGAATCCTCACGCTCATCTGTTTGTCTCCTTAAAAATAATACAACCCGCTTTTTGCAGGCTTAGAAAGTTATTCTATATGTTTTTGCATGTTTTGTCAACAACATATATATTATTCTTCCGGTTATGATTCATGTTATAATAAAGCCTTGTAGTTTTTTCGTTTTTTGCTTAAAATTACAAGATAGGTCCATTTTTAGGTTTTACATTTTATTTACAAATTTTTAATACAAAAAAAACATTTTTTTATTATAAAGTAACCAATATGAAAAAATATATTACCAAAACAACAGCATGTTTATTAACAGCATGTCTTATTGCAGTAAATTTTCCGGTTGTTTCGGCGGCAGGTATATTCCGCGGGCATGATGCTGATGCAGCTGCATATTCCGGAAATGACAATTTCTCGCTTTACGGCAGCATAACGGATGTCTCTTATGTGCCAGGAGCTCCTGTCTTTGTAGTAATAAACGATCTTCACGGCGATTTTGCCGCACAGTCAAATATAGATAAACTGATAGAATATTTTAAAAATACGGCAAAAATCGAAAATCTTATAGTTGAAGGAGCTCCTGCCGGTAAAAACAGTCTGAAGCTTTTTGATACAATTCCCGTCAAAATAAGAGAAAATATTTTAATGGCGCTTTTGAATTCCGGAGAGCTTTCCGGAGCCGAATATTTTGCCGCGCATAATAATTTTACAAATATTTACGGTCTTGAAAACTGGGATCTGTATTTGAAAAACATAAAAAACGCCGAAATTCTGAAAAATAAATACAAAAACGAGGCGGGACTTTTAAAAAAGTCTTTTACAAAGACCTTTTTTGTTCGTGAAAAAAATTTAGGCGAATTATTTGAAGTGTTTTTTGACAATGAAAATTTGCAGTCAAAAATTTTAAAAGCAGCCTCTTTCTGCGAAAAGCATAATATAGATTTAAGCCGATATAAAGATTTATATTTTGCGGCAAATTATTACTCGTACAAAAAAAACGGAGATGCCGTAAAAGAATTAAAAGCGGTTCTGCAAGATGCATCCAAAAAACTTCCATATACCTTGTACGTTAATATGGTTAACGCTCTGCAAAAAGGAGATACGTCTCTTTTTTACGTGCTGTCAAAAAAATACTGTCCGCAGTTGCTGTTGAAATATGAAAAACTTGCCGAATACCTCAGCTATGAGGATTCAGTTTCTTCCGTAAGAGGCAATTGTGTTATTGAACAGCTTGACATACTTAAAGATGAAATATTGGACAAATATGCTTCACAGGAACAGAAAGATGTCATAAATTTTTACGAACTGATATCATTTCTTGACGAATATGCCGGCCTTTCAATTACATATGATAATTATCTCAGATTAAATTTATATAAAAACAGATTATGCGAACTTGCGTTTAAATATTTTGAACAGGATGACGCCGAAACTGTCTGCAGTATAATAAATGACAGTCTGCTTCAGGAATATTATTCAGTCAATATTGAGAGAAATAAGATATTTTATGAAAATGTATCTTCTTTGTCCGGCCCGACCGTCAGAGTTGAAAAAACCGTAAAATCAAATGACAGACAGTTGTTTTTTCAGGAATTACAAAAAGACTCTCCTGTAAACGTTATAATCGTCGGAGGTTTTCACCGCGGTTTTTGCGAAATGCTTAAAAATGATAATGTCACAGTAGTTTCTGTTTTTCCTAAGACAAAATACGACGGCTATGACAAACATGCGCTTGCCCCTCCGTTTAAAATTGCTTCAAAAGAACCTGTTTATCTTGCATCCATAATAAATGAATGGCTTAAACAGATGAAAGGAGCAGCTGATTTAAATATTCAGCTTGAAATAATAAAAAAATGGCTTGAAGAAAATTCAATTGACGAAGATTTTAGTTTTGATGAAAAAGGCATTCCTTATTTTGCGGATATGCCGCTTTCCGAACTTGTTGAAGCGGGCAGTCCTGAAAAATCTTATAAAAAAATACAGGATGCTTCTGCGAAAAAAACATCGCGCATTGTAAAAAAAATTATTCCTTATGTTTTAAAACCGGCAGGCTTTCTTTCAAAAGCAGCGCCTGTGGCATCTGATTATTTTTCAAATACTATTCTTGAACAAAATATTCTTAAAAATGAATACGCCAAAACGCTTGCGGCTTTAAAGGGCGATATGCCCGACGTTATAATTTTTACGGTTCAGGATGACGGAGATGCCGATTTTTGCCGTGAAATTTTAACGGAACTTAAAAAATATAAAAAGTTTGCCGCCGTCAGAATAGAATTTGTCAAAAAAACAATAAACGGGACCGGAGGTTCTTTTATTGATGCCGTAAAATGCATAGAAAAAACAGCCTCCGAATCCGGAAAATCCAGACAGGAATTTAAATCTCTCGTAATAGATATTGACCACGAAAGAAAAAATATTTTGAACAGTTTGAAAATACCGCTCCGTTTCGGATCAAGAAATATAATGCCTTTGGAACTTGCCGTTTTGAACGGAATAAGAAGCGTTCAGAATTTTAAAACTGGCGGAATTGCCGTTATTGATCCGCAGACAGTATATATAGGAGATATGCGTTCGGCAGGCGATATCACTTTTATAACTTCCTTTGTTAATATGAAAGAAATTGAAAACAGGGAAATGTCTCTTGTTATCGCAGATCATCCTGACAGGCTTGAACAAATATATTATGGTTTTAATCCGGACAGCATATCCGATGTTGTCGAAAAGAAAGGTCTTGAAAGAAAAGGATTTTATAATTTTGACAATAAAAGCATGAGGCAGTTTGAAGTAATAACTGGCAATATTCTTATAAATTTTGAGGACGGCGCGCGGTATTCCGAATTTTTTAATCTTATTGAACGGCTCGGGGATTATCTCAGCGCCGGAAATTACGATATAAATCTGATAGGTCATATTTTCATTCCGTTTTTAAGAGCTAAAAACGGACAAAATATATTGTCTTATCTCGCGAAAGTCAGAAATAAAGAAGGTGTCGAGACAGAACGCTCATTTTTCAGAAATTTCGGGCTTATGTTTGATTCGGGCTCGCATCCGGTTTTAAAATCTGCAGGATTAAGCGTTTATCATCAGCCTAAATCTTTTTTCAGTAACGATTTTCAGAACAGAACATTCAGGGTTTTAAAAAAAGTATCAAGGATGATATCCGATGAAAAATACGAACCGTCTGTTTCAAAAATTAAAAAATACAGAAAAATCAACGTCGGGCAGAAACCGGCTTCCGATAACGCCGTTGCCGCCGGATACGAACTTTTGCGCAAAATAACTGATAATGAATTCAGTTATGAACAAAATTATGAAATGCTTATAGAAATGGCAAGAACGACTGCATTTCAGCGCCAGATTTATACAAATTCAAGAGAAGACGCGGCCCGCCTATACAGGCAGGCGGCTGAGATTATAGGAAATATCATAATATCAATAGACCGTGATATGATGTCGCAGGGATACGACAGTGAATATCTCCGCAACATTAAGAATATGTATCTGTTTTTGCAGAATTACTGCATAGAATATCTTCAAACGATAGATTTTGCCGCAAACGTATCAATATTCGGCTCGTATGTGTTTCCCAAAACGTCGCTTTTTGAAAAAACAAAAATAATGCCGCTTAACAGGAAAGTATTCGGTTTTGATTCCGGTCTTCGCAGAGCAAAAAAGGACTTGAGAAAACAGATAATAAGTTTATATCTTTCCGGAAATTTTCTTATAGACTCGCTGTATTCTTTTCCCGTAATGAAAAAAGACATAGAATCCTTCATAAAAGAATATGAAGACCCTAAACAAAAAACATATGTCGGAATGCAGAAACAATGGCAGGACAGGGAAGCGCTGACAAAAATTCTTTCGCTTGTAACTGCGGCGCAGGCTTTTGCGACTGCTTTGATAGCCGAAATGTTTTTAGGAAGCATAGGCGGTTTAGGAGTAACAATAGCCGCGCTTGCTTCCGGTATAGGACTTTCAATTTTTCTTCATGTGTTTTTTAAAAATACCGGATGGATTAATCTGTTTTATTATTCAAAAAAGAGAGAGATCGTTAAAGCTCTTAACGGACAGACAAACATGGTTAAAGCAATAGAGCTTTTTTCAAAAAATGAGAAAATGTTTTTTAATCTTAAAAAAATCATGAAAAAAATTTCCAAGAATAAAAATTACGCAGATTCGGTTCATGAAAAAGCGGCAAGGAACCTTGAGCTTATAGACCAGTACGAACATGATTATGATTTTTTTGTGATAAAAGAAATAAAAACAAACAGTTTTGACATAATATCGGAAATAAATGACGAGATTGTTAAAAAACAGATAAAAGAAATTTTTACGTATTTCGAACAGATGAGGTTTTCCGATCCGGAAAAATATGACGGACTCGGTTACGGATTTGAAAGCGAAGATTCTCTTATGCACGAAAACACAAGGCGTCATCTGGAGAACTGGATGAAACTAAACCAGAGAAAACAGGTTGATAAAAATTCAATAGACGCCGTTATATTTAATGCCATGCAGATAATAAGGCTGACTTCTTTTTCGGCGGATGTCGTAAATGAGGAAAATAAAAATAAAATAGTTTTGGAGCTTCAGGATTTCATATCGTTCTATCAGGATACTATTGAAAAAATCGGCAGGCTTTCTCCTGAGGAACAGTCCGGGCTTGAATATGAAATATCTGTTTTAAACGAGGCCGGCAGATATGCAGTAATGTATTATGATGCTGTAAGCAATATGTTTAATGTCGACATACTTTCAGGATACAGGGTTTCAAAAGGCAATATTTTTTATTTTTTGGAAGTTGTAAAAATAATGGCCGCGGTAAGAGTTGTTTTCGGTATAGAAAGCGGAATCATGCTTTCTTCAAAGCGTTTAAAAAAATCAATGAAAGAGGTTAAAGAAAAAGGAAACAGTCTCATCCCCGGACTTTATAACGACAACTTTGACTCCGATGTCGAGAATTATCTTTATAAAAAAAGCCATCCTGAATATTTTCATCTGGGAATAAGTGAAAGCTGGAAAGTCAGAGATATGCTTGTAAGGCTTTTCCCTCTTGTCTTTTTTGCATCTTCAATGGTGCACAGCATACTTTCAGGCGGAGTTTCATGGGAGCAGATATTATTTTCTTTTGTAAAAGGAATAGGTCTTTCGATAGCGCTTCACTGGCTTCCTATTTTATACGGTTATTTTAAAACCGGCATAACAACAGGCAAACTTATAGGCACGATAAAACAGACGTTCGGTCTTAAAACAAAAGAAGGGATAAATATAAATAAACAGAAGCTTCTCAAAAAGCAGGTTGAAAGGCTGGCAAGAGTTCCCGAGGGTCAGATGCCGGATCTTGTAATAATGGCAGGCAGTTCCGAATTTTATACTGCTGAAAATATGAGAGATTCGATTGCATCGGTTACCCGTTTCGGCAATTTGAACAAAATGAAAACGGCTTATGTCGTTTCAGACGGCCAAGGCAGCGGCAATTCGATATTAAGCGTATATGAATTTTTAAGATCCGAAAAATTTAAAAGCGACTATCCCGAATTGGCCGGCAGGCCTGTATCTGAACTTAAAATAGCCGTTATTAATATGGACTCTTCGCATCCCGACGATATAACTTCCGAATTTGATATTAAAATTTTAAATAACCGTACAAATGCCGCTGAACTTGCATTGTTAAACGCAATTTGTCTTATGCAGAATTCAAATAAAGAAAAAGGAAATATGGTTATAGTTAATCCCCAGTATATGTATCTTGGGGATTTGGCGGCTCCGGGCAATATTACGCTTCTTGGGTCAAAAGTCAGCTACGGGCAGATGCAGAAACAGAATCTGCCTCTTATGATATCGGCTCATTCGGATTCATACGCCGATGCCGGCCAGCTTAGAAAAATTTACAGCAGGTACAGCGATGACAAAATGACCAATATAGTCGTAAAAAATATGCTTAGAAAAACTTATAATCTCGATGATAAAACTACCGAACAGATGCCTACATTTTCAGGCATTATGTCGTTAAGTTTTGATGACTCTGAGAAATTCAGGCATATTGAAAGGATTCTTGTGGCAGCCGGACAGTACCAGATGAATTACGACGGTAAAAAATTTCCGGTTGACATGATGAATCATCTGCTTATCCCGATATTGATGCTTATAAACGGCGAAGATATATTTGTTTATCTTGAAACCTTTCAGATTGATCCGAAAATGCCCAAGGAAGATAAAGCGGCATACGACAGATTTTTTTACGGATTATTTAAACAAATAGAAGGGGCATATAAGACAAACAAAGTGCTCGGCAGAGAAGATATAGTTATTACGCCCGGTTTAAATTCACAGATGTCGATAGTCCAGCCTTTCGGACAGGAATATAAAGCTTTTATCAGGTTCCTGCAGCTTCTTACCGACTGGGGAGCTCCTGTTAAAGTTCTAAATCCCGTATCAGAAAAAACCGGCGATATTGCCGAAAACAAATCCGCAGGCAAGAGAAATCAGTTTGTTTTTATAGCGCAAAATCTTACGATGGCGATAAAACAGCATATCAGAGCCTTTGACAATAAGGAAGCCGATGCAATAACGATTGTGCCGTGCGGCAGTCTTTCGGCGCCTAAAAATACAGGAATAATTGTTAATGTTTCGGTGGACGGATCTGAAATACCGGCAAAAGCGGCATATGAAATATTTACCGATGCTTACGGAAGCAGACATGTTTTAATATCTTTTGAACCTGTAGCCGTAATAAACGGCGCGGACGGAGAAGAATCCGAAATTATAATGGATTTGCGTTCCGGTGACGGCAATTCTTTAAGGCAAAAAATATTTTTGGGAAGAGCTTCTTTGGGTTTTATAAAAAAACTTCAAGACCTTGATAATCAGTCAGGCTTAGAACAAAACGGACTTCGGTTTTTAAAAAATTTTAACCCGGCTTTTATTTTTTCTTTTGATAATGCCGGCGTTTTCTCAAAACCGGAACTTTTTGAAGATGAATTTTTTAATGACGAAAAACTTTCGCGTATAAAGCATGTAAGTATAAAAGTTTCCGAAAATGAAGATTCGGCTGTTAAAGCCGGAGAAATAAAATTTTCAAGATTTTTTAAAAATTACGAATTTGGCTCAGAGATTGATTTGGAAGATTTAGAAAAAATCGTAAGCGATTACGGAGTAAACGGCGGAGAAATTAATTCAAAAGTTCTTTTTTCCGATGTTAAAAGCTATTACGGCGAATTTATGCAAAAAATTGGTTCCGGTTTGCCTGATTCAGCCGACAAAGAGGCTTTAACCGAAGTGAAAGATACTGAAATAATACCGACCGTTAAACTGCCAAAATTTTCGCATATTACCGACTACATTGAATTTTTCGGGCGCGGAATTTTTAAATCCGTTATATTGAAAGATGTGTATTATGATGAGGGTATATTTAATTTCGGCATGGTTTCCGTAAGCCGAGAAATAGACCGCCTTAAAAATACGAATATGAATAAACTTAAATTTCTTATTAATGAGTCTGAAACCGGCAGAGATTTTGATTTAAATGATCCGGCATTTGTTTTTGTTCTTGAACAGATGCTCGGTTATGTAAGGGATAATGTTGAGGAAAATAGAAAGTTTGCGGATTTTATTGAATCAAGAGAACCGGAATTTCTAAACAGAATGAAATTATATACGGCTTCGGTTATTTCAGAAGATAATTTAAATGTTTCTGAGACTGCAGATGAGATCAAATATAAAGATCCCGTTAAGTGGAACAAATACTATTCTTTAAGCCTTTATATGCAGTATATAGCTTATATTCAGTTTGCGGAACTTGAGCATTATCTTGCTTTAAATAATATCCGTCCTTATTTATCCGATGAAATTCTCATGGAAAACAATATTCCGACAGTTGATTTCGGTTCGCTGAATTTATCTGATTTAAAGGAAAAATTAAGAGATTCGCCGGCTGTTAATATTGATATAACAGATGTTTTTGAGAGAATCGGAGTTTTGGAAACATTTAAAGAAATTGTTTCCGTCAAACAGTTAGTCATTGCAGAAAATGATTATTACAAGTCAGGCGTAAAAGACGCGCAAAATTTTGAGAAAATGATTTCGAACGGCATTTTAGCGGGGAATATTAAAAAAATTGATATTTCGTGGCTTGAAAATGCGGACGGGACAACCATTTTTGATCGCGCCGTACAAGTGTTTTACGAAGCGGATATGACTGACTCCCATTATCAGGGCTTGATATTCTATATAGATAAGCTTAAAACCGTATATAAATTTTCAAATGACAGACAAAAAGAAGAAACAGTTTTAAGATTAAAAGGTTTTTTGAATTCTGTTTCCGAAATGCAGGTACTGTCAGGCTTTGAGTCAGTGCCATATATGCCGGATACTCAAATAATAGAGGCAATGCTTGCAAGCGCTTAAGTATTCTGCCTTGATTTAATAAAAAAAAGTTTGTAAAATCCAATATAGTTAAAAAAGTCTCAAGAAGGAGAAAAAAATGGCCGTAAAAAAATCAGTAAAAGCATCAGCTGTAGAAAAAGAGGTTGAAAAAAAGAAAGTTGCTGCAAAATCAACCAAAAAGACGACAGTGAAAAAGCCGGCGGAGAAGAAAGCGGAAGTAAAACAGCAGGAACAGCAGGTTGTTCAGGCTGCCGCATATCCAAATGCTTATGTTATTATTGATCATCCATCTGAAAAAGAAAATATATCAGGAAACGAATACGTTATAAGAATAGGCGCTTCAATGGACGGGTATGTCGAAATATCTTTTAATGATTCAGAGTGGCAGCCCTGCAGATTTGCATCAGGCTATTGGTGGTTTGACTGGAAATATTTTCAGCCGGGCAATATAAAAATAAATGCAAGATTAGTATCAAATGAAGGACAGATCGTTAAACTTTCAGATGTAAGAAAATGCAAGGTCATATAAATGGCCTGCGGAAGCGGTAAGAAATCTTGCAGCTTGACGGAAATAATATCTTTGACGGCAGTTATCATATCTGTTTTTGTTATAGTTTTATCTGTTTTTTCCGGAAAAAAGCAAACATTACAGGAAAGATTAAAAAATGTCTATGACGGTTTATCTCCACAGGATTATGAATAATCCGTATAAACCGTTTCGGTAATATATAATGTACTTAAAAAAATTGGAACTTTGCGGCTTCAAATCTTTTGCTGACAGAACTGTTCTTGCGTTCGAACAGGGTGTTGCTTCTATTATAGGTCCTAACGGATGCGGAAAATCAAATATTTCCGATTCTATCCGCTGGTGCCTTGGCGAGCAGCGTGCAAAATCGATGAGAAGCAAGGCTATGCAGGACGTTATTTTCAGCGGAACAAAATCAAGACCCGCTACGGGCATGGCTGAAGTTACTCTTGTTTTCGACAATTCTCAAAATACAATCCCTATAGATTACTCAGAAGTCGCCATAACAAGGCGTCTTTTCAGAAGCGGCGAAAGCGAATATTTTATAAATAAAACGCAGTGCAGGCTTAAAGATATCAGGGACTTATTCCTTGATACGGGTATCGGCAGCGGCGGTTATTCAATAATAGAACAGAATAAAGTTGAAGAACTTGTTATGGCTACTCCGGAAATAAGAAGAGAATTTTTTGAAGAAGTTGCGGGCGTTGCAAAGTATAAAGCAAGAAGAGAAGAAACTCTTCACAGACTTGATAAAATAGAAACAGATATGTCAAGACTCAAAGATTCTTTAAATATATACGAGGATCAGATTAAAAAGCTTGATGTTCAGGCAAGAAAAGCAAAACAGTATAAAAAATATCAGGAAGAACTTGCAAAATACGAAATAGCCGATATTGTAAATAATCTGGCAAGAGGCTATGAACAGATAGAACAGCTTAAAAAAGATCTTGAACCTAAAATCAGAGAGTTTGAAACGACTAATACTCTTTTGACGCAGATAGAAACGGAAGTTGAAGAATTGAGGCTTTCCCAGATAGAAACCGACGAACAATATGTTTCTTTAAACAATGAACATTCTCAGCTCAAAAGCGCCGTTACTATCGCAGACAGCACAATAAAAAATCTCAGACAGAAAGACACAGACCTTCTAAACGAGCAGGGTCGTCTGAAAACCGAAATAGAAGATGCCCAGGAAAAGATTGCAAAATATGAAAACGATATTCTTACTTTAAATACGAATGACGACGGCATTGAAGAAGAAGTTGCCGCTCTTAAAGTTTCTTTTGAGGAAAAGGAAAAAGACTTTAACGAGCTTAAGGCAAAGATTGCCGATTTTGAAAACAGAGAAAATCAGACAAGAGAAAAAATATATGAGTTTGAACAGCAGAAAGATGCTCTTATAAATTCAAAAACAAGCATATATCAGGAACAGTCCGAGGCCAATGCCGAAGTCGGTTCTCTTACTCGCCAGATAGAAAGACTGCAGTCTGAAATTCAGCCGTCAAGCGACGATATAGAAAACGACAATGCGTCTCTTCTTCAGGCTCAGGCCCAGCTTTCTGAACTTGAAAAAAAAGAAGAAGAAACAAAACAGGTTGTTTTAAATATAGAAACAGAAATTACAAATTTAAGAGATAAAGAAAGCATATTAAAGCAGGAAATAGCCGCCGTTGAGTCAAGAATAAACACTCTGAAAGAAATGGCCGAGCATGATCCGATAAGAGCTTCGGTAAAAGCCGTTATAGACGCAGGTTTTGCAAAAACAACAGTAAGCGCGATAATCGCTCCGGCCGAAGATAAAATAGAAACTGTAGCGTCTGCTTTGGGCGACAAACTTGATTATCTTATATGCGATACTTCCGCTCAGGCTGAAGAAGCGGTGAAATTTTTAAAAGACAATAATCTGTATAAACTGACTTTTATAATAGCCGAAAAGATAAACGATTCGGGCTCTTCCGGATTTTCAGCGCAGGGATCTGAGCTTTTTTCAATGCTTAATTGCTCGCAGGAAAATGAAAAAGTCGGCAGGTTTATAGCTTACGGCACTTATGTTTCAGACGGTAAAGTTTATACTCAGGCTACTGTTTCCGGCGGAGCAAAAAATCTTTCTGATAAACCGGTTCTTGTTGAAGAACAGATAAAAAAATTAAGCCATGACATAAACGCAAAAAAACAGGAACTGGAAACCGTAAATGTCCAGATATCGGCTCAGGAAGATAAAGAATTAAATATAAATCTTGATAACAGAACAAATTCAAACGAAAAAACAAAAGTTGCTTTAAGAATAGAATACATTAAAGAAACTATTGAACAGAAAAAAGCTAATATATCCGACACTGTAAACGAAATAGAAAAACTTAAAAGCGAGCAGATTTCAAAAAAACAGCTTGCCGATTCGGTCAATGAAAAATTTGAGGAAATAGACAACCGTCTTGCTGAAATTGAAATAGAAAAGTCTCGTCTTGAAGAAACGCTTTCTGAAATAGAAACGCAGTATAATCAGCTTAAAGAACAGCAGGAACAGAAACAGCAGGATTATATGGCGTCTTCGACAAAATTTGCACAAAGACAGAGCGATTTGTCGAACAGACAGCAGGGCAGACAGTATATAGAAGACAATATTGCCAATCTTAAAGAGCAGATCACGCTCAAAACGGCAAGAATTGAAGAAATAGAAAAATCTCTGCAGGATATATTGACGACACAACAGCAGGAAACCTCAAACATACAAAAATATAACGATGAAATGATACAGAAAGAAACAGAACTTCAGCTTGTAAAATCAAAAAGAGACGAGATTATGGCAAGCATTGAAGAAAAAAACATAGTAATACATGAAACCAGAACAAAAGTAGAAACATTAAGGCAGGAAGTAAGCAATATGGAAGGCGACCAGAAGAGTTTTATTACTCAGAAAAACTTTTTGGAAACCAGAATCAGCGAAACTTACGGAAAAACTTTTGACGAATTGAAAGACGAGTATCTCGGAGTTGAAGTTGATAAAGAATCGATCGCTAAAATAAAAAAGAAAATGGAAGATATGGGACAGGTTAATATGGCCGCCCAGGAAGAATATGACCAGCTTTCCCAGAGATACGATTTTATAGTGACTCAGCAGAACGACCTTATAAAAGCAAAGAAAGATCTTGAAGAAGTTATACAGAAAATAAATCAGACTACCGTTGAAAACTTCAAAAAAACTTTTGACGTTGTCAGAGAAAATTTTAAAACGCAGTATAAAAAACTGTTCGGCGGCGGAGATGCGGATCTTACTCTTACAGATGAAAATAATCTTCTCGAATCAGGCGTTGATATTTCCGCGCAGCCTCCGGGAAAAGCAGTTAAAAATATTCTCCAGTGTTCAGGAGGAGAAAAGGCTCTTACGGCAGTTGCGCTGCTATTCTCTTTCTTTATTACAAAACCTTCGCCTTTCTGTATACTTGACGAAGTCGATGCGCCTCTTGACGATGCCAATATAGGAAGATATATAAACGTTATAAAAGAATTTGCCCAAAAAACACAGTTTTTGGTTGT
>CAYTCB010000022.1:10989-16151 GCA_964436195.1 uncultured Elusimicrobiaceae bacterium | reverse complement strand
TTATAGTTTTTTATAAGAGACAATGCTGAAGACGCCCATATAAAATCTCCGATGCCGGCGGCTGTAAAAAATATGATATTTGTATATTTTAAAGTGTTATTCATTTTTTAATATTTATTTAAAATACCGTCAATAAAACCTTTATAAATGTTTTTTATCTTTTGGAATCTGTTATTTTCCAACAGCAAAACTTTTAATGCGGCAAAAAATATTCCGCTGCGGACAAGAGTCAGAATCATACTGAAAGGATGAGAAGTAAAATATTTTTTAAACAGAAAAACAGAATTTCTTGCTATATAATATCTTCTAACCGGCGGATAATTGAAGATTTTAATTCCGGATTTTATTGTCGGGTTTGACAGCCGGTGTGAAAAATAAACATTTGATGCGATGAGGCAGAGAAATCCTTTTTGAGCAAGTTTCAGGCAGAAATCAAAGTCTACTTTATCTATGAAAAGCTTTTCTTCAAAAAATCCGGCTGCGTCAAAAACTTCAGTTTTTATAAGACTGCCTGAAGTTATTATAAAGTTTAGTTTTTTCCATATTATATTTTTTATATCGGGGAATGCGGCATTATTTGCCGCTTCAAAGTATAATTTTTCTTTATACTGCGGGGCGATCAGCATAATCTTTTCTTTATCCGGCAGAGTTTCGTAGGATCTAAGAAGCAAATCGTAAGTGCCTTGGGAAAAATTACTGTCCTGGTCTAAAGTCAAAAGCCATTTATAATTGTTTTCTATCGCGTATAGCGCGCCCTGGTTAAGAGCTTTTGCAATTCCGTAATTTTTATCGTTATAAACAATTTTAACTTTTTCTGCCAGACTTTCAAGAATATCTTTAGATGTTTTGCAGCTGCTTGCGTTATCTACTATGATAACTTCATCAACCTGTTTGCAGACAGAATCATAAAGCCTTATTATTGCTTCATCAGGTTCATAGCTTACAATAACCGCGCATATTGATTTTTGATTTACCATTTTATTTTAAAAGCTTTCCTAAATTATAAATTTTTCTTAAAAATTTTCCTAAATGCAAAGATTTAAATGTTCTTATTATTCCAACATAATTAATATTATATTTTAAACAAAAAAATAACAAATACATTCTTGCCGATGCATGCAAATTTTTTTGTTTGTAAAATTTTATATCTTTATCATTTAAAAATTCAATTTTTAATTTATAAAACGTATCTTTTAATTGTCTATACGGCAATTTAGAATTGCCGAATGAATTAATAATTCCTGCCATAGCAAATAAAAAGAAAGGTTGTTTATAAAACCGGTATAAATTTTTGCCGGCTAAATGTTTTTTTATTTCGCGCAATCCGTCAATATAAACGCCTGCATAATCAGATCTTGTCAAAGAATTATTTCTGTTAAGTCTGTAATAATATATAGTTTCATCTATAAACCTGAAACTATCGGAAGCCAGAACTGCTTCCCATAAAAATAACGAATCTTCTAATTTATTTAATTTAAAATAAATATTGTTTTTTTTCAAAAACTCTTTTCTGTATATGCGAATCCATATATAATTGTTGCTTAAGAATAAGAAATATCGTTTTTTTAATGAGGAATTAAAAGTGGTATTATAAAAATTTTTCGGATATTTATTCTCTTCTGTTTGTCCTGTTGCGGTATCATAAGTATAAAAATTTGCCGATATCATATCACAATTATATTTTTCTATGCTGTTGTATAATTTTTCGATATAGTCCTCGGTTATCCAGTCATCGGAATCTATAAAAACTATATATTTGCCTGATGCGATTTTTATTCCTTCGTTTCTTGCATTGCCAGCACCGACATTTTTTTCTAAAAACACAGCCATAATTCTACTGTCGTTTTTTTTATATTCTTCTATAATTTGAGGGCTTTTATCTGTAGAACCGTCATCTATAATAATTATTTCAATATTTTTAAACGTTTGTGATATTATGCTGTTTAAACATTGTTTTAAGAAAGATTCCACATTATATACAGGAATTACTATTGAAACATCCATATCTTTCTCCGAGAAGTTTAATAAAATTAAAAATTATTTGTGATGCCTGACTCATTATAACAACTATCTTTATGTTTTGAAAAGCCCGTTTTGCATATATGGTATAATAAGCGAAATTAATTAAAGAGAATATTGTGGATATAAAAATATGTTTTGCTTCCGATGATAATTACGCCGTGCATATGGCGGTTACTATTGTTTCAATTCTTAAAAATGCCGATGACGGCGATAATTTGTTTTTTTATGTTTTGGACGGCGGAATATCAGACCGCAGCAAAGATAAAATATCAGGTTTAAAAAAAATAAAAGATTTTTTTGTTGAATACGTAGACTGCGGCGCTTTCAAGTCCCACGGGTTTCAGCTGCTGCTTCCGCATTTTTCGCAGACCGTTTATTTAAGACTCAGAATGGCCGATTTGCTGCCGGATGTCGATAAAATTATTTATTTGGACAGCGATATGATTGTTTGTTCAAGTTTAAAGGAACTTTTTGAAGAAGATACGGGAGAATATTTCATCTCGGCGGTTGAGGATATAGGATATTTTTGGGCGCATAATTCGTTTGGAAGAAAAGAAGAAAAATTTTATGCCAATTCCGGCGTTATGGTTATTAATCTGAAACTGTGGCGCGAGCATTCAATAGGCGAAAAGCTGTATGAATTTGCCGGAACGACAAAAGAAAAATTACATTTCGGCGATCAGGACGTAATAAACAGCGTTCTTAAACATAAAATAAAACCTTTGAACCTAAAATGGAATGTTCAGACTTCTTTTTTTGAGTTTTACAATGTTCTTAATCATCCGTTGAAGAGTGAAATTATAAAAGCGAAAAAAAATCCTAAAATAATTCATTATATAACGTGGAAAAAACCATGGAATTCGTATGTCCCGAAACGGAAATTATATTTTTATTATTTGGATATTGCCGGTTTAGCTTCTGATTTGTCTTTTATAAATAGAATTAAAATTGCAAAACAATTCGTGATTCATAACATTAAAGCGGCGGCGTATCTTTTAAGATATATTATTTCTCCGGTTATAAAAGGATATAGAACCGACGATAAAAAAATTAAAATTAAAGTATTTAATTTTTTTGAATTTATTCTTCATGAAACAAAATAAAATATTCTTATATTTTTCCGGACCAGTCGAGCGGCTGCGGATTATCCGAAGTTTCCCATTTAAAATAATTAAAATTATTTGTGCAGAACCTGCATGTTTCTTCAGGTTTTTTCAGATAGGATAGAATTTCTTTGCCCGTATGTGTGTAGATATTGATTCCTTCGCCTTCCGCTATGGAAGCGTTGAATTTTTTATTGAAATATCCGATATAGGCGGCTATGGCGCACATATATATATTGTCATCTTTTAAAATGGAACAGAATTTGCCGGTGCAGTTTAAAAAAGTTTTTTGTTTATCTGAAGTGCCGGCTGCGTTTAATACGCCGCAAAAAGAAAATATTCTGTTTGACAAAATATATTTGACTTTAAATAAATCAAGATTTTGGATTATTTTTTCAATATTGTTAAATAACGGCGGATAAACGGTGATTTCAATCGATATATCGTTTTCGCGGCATGTTTTAAAAAAAATATCAGGCATTGACGGCAGCAAAGTTCCGTTGGTTATGACAATGATATCGGTAAATGGAACTGTTTTTCTTGTTATTTTTAAAATTTCTACAATTTCCGGATGTAGAAGAGGTTCTCCGCCAAGTATTTTAATCTTTTTGATTTTGCCGAAAATTTTATTAAGGCGTTCAAGGCGTTTTTGTATATGAAGGCAGTCCGTAAATTTTTCGCCGGATATGTTTGAAAAATGAGTGCACCCTTTACAATTTAAATTGCAGTGTTCGGTTACATGGAATTCAAGATGGTCAAGAATCGGCCCGTATGCCAGATTTTCAATGAACGGCTTTATATCGGCAAGAAACGGAAATTTGTTTTTTAAAAAAATTTTTAATTTTTTCATATTAACGCCTGACAATTATATCAAATAATTTTATATAATAGGCGAACCGTTAAAAAGGAAATAAATAAAATGAATATTAATATATGTTTTACTCCATCTGATAATTACGCTCAGCATATGGCGGTTGTAATTGCTTCAATTTTGAAAAATGCTTCATATGACGATGAGTTTTCTTTTTATGTTCTTGACAGCGGGATATCGGACTTAAACAAAAATAAGATATCGGAACTTCAAAAAATTAAAAAGTTTAACGTCAAATACGTTAAACTTGACACATCTGTTTTAGACAGCCTGCCGATAGTGCTTAATCATTTTACCACAGCGATATATTACAGGTTTATGGCGGCCGATTTGCTTCCGGAAATTGATAAAGTTATATATCTGGACTGCGATCTTGTGGTATGTTCAAGCCTGAAAGAGCTTTTTTCTGAAGATGTTTCGGATTTTTATATAGCCGCAATTGAGGATATAGGATCGTATTATAACCATCTTGTCTTAAAACCTGAATTTGAAAAGCTCCAGATAAATTCCGGTGTTATGGTTCTTAATCTTAAAATGTGGCGCAGAGACGGTCTGGGAACAAAATTGATTAAATTTGCCGTTGAAACTAAAGAAGAACTTGTTTTTGGGGATCAGGATGTTATAAATAAAATTTTAACATGCAAAAGACTGAATTTTAAATGGAATGTGCAGTCTTTTCCCGCCTTTCATGTTTATAATAATGTCGTGTTTCATCCTTTAAAAGATGAGATTATAGAAGCGGTAAGGCATCCTTCAATAATCCATTATATTACAAAATGCAAACCTTGGAACTGCGACGTTCCTTTCGGACATTTGTACATAAAATACAGGCAGATGACGCCTTTTAAGTATGAAAATTCGGAAGTTTTTGTAAAACAGTTTAAATATTTTCTTTTAAGATGCCGTGAAGCGTTTAAGTTTGTGTTTTTTCCGGCGTTTATAATATACCGTTCTGACGGATGGATTAAATTTTCGTTGTTTAATATTATAGATCTGAAGATTTTCCCTTCCAAAAAGTAAAAAACTCAGCGCAAAAATTGTAAGTTTTTCTCAGAAATCTTCCGATAACGGCGTAATTTATGCCGTATTTTAAACAAATATAAAAACAGAAAAGTCTTATTTTATAAGAAAACTTATCATATGTTTTATAAAAAGGGATATCCATT
>CAYTCB010000022.1:0-10889 GCA_964436195.1 uncultured Elusimicrobiaceae bacterium | reverse complement strand
GTTTTAAAATAAATATCGTTTTTTAAAAGAAAATTTCTGTCGTATATCTTATTCCAGACAGACCATATCATTCTCAGAGTAAGGACCTTTTGTTTTTGTGAAACAGAATCAATCGGCATATTATAAAATTCTTTTTTTTGTTTAAATAACTTGATTTTTTTTGTCGTATTATCAAAAGTATAATGGGTTGCCATTATTAGATCACAGCCGTTTTTTTCAATAGCATTGTGCAGAATTTCAATATGATTTTTATCTATCCAATCGTCGCCGTCCACAAAAACCACATATTTGCCGCAAGCGGCTTTTAAACCTGTGTTTCTTGCATTGCCAAGCCCCGTATTTTTTTCAAAATTTATGATTTTTAACCTGGTGTCTTTCTCTGAATATTTTTTTATTATATCGCCGCTTCCGTCTGTTGAACAATCGTTTATGATTATTATTTCCAGATTTTTAAATGTCTGCGATATTATACTGTCGAGACAATTCTCCAGATGGGGGGCTACGTTGTAAACCGGGATGATTATTGACACGGATTGATTTGTCATTTTATTTTTCCGGATAAAAAATAATATGTCTGCTTCAGAGTTTTTCCGAAGATCGCGTAATTTATGTTGTATTTTAGACAAAATTGAAACAATAAAATTCTTGCTTTATAAAAAATATTGTCAGGGTACAAAAGCAATTCGCCGTTTTTGAAAAAATAGTTTTTGATATCTGAAAAAATAGGTTTTAAAGCTTTTAAAGGCAGTTTTGATTCTTCAAATTCAAAGGCGAAACATTTTGCGGCATGAGCCAAAAAGGCATTTTTAAAATCATCGTATAATTTTTTTTCATTGAGACGTTTTTTTAAAAATAAGAAACATTCAACCATATCATAAATTCTTTTAGGCAAATTATATGTCGCGGAACCTTCAATGTTTTTTCTGTAAAAATAAAGAGCGTCTTTTATAAATATTATTGAACAGTCCGAAGTCAAAATATCATAAGTAAATATAACGTCTTCCATGGGGCATTTTTGAAAATAAATTTCATTGGTTTTTAAGAAACCGGCATTGTATATTTTGCCCCAGCACGGACATATGTGAAGCACAGGAATGAGTTTTTTCTTTGAATCTTTTGACTTGAATTTTTGTCCGTAAAATTTTTCAGGCAGTCTTTTTATGTGTGTTTTTTTAGTCTTGGCATCGTAAAAAAAATTTTCTGACGCTATAACGTCGCATCCGTTTTTTTCAATTGTATCGTATAAAACTTCAAGATAATTTGCGCTTAGCCAGTCGTCAGGATCGGCGAAAGAAATATATTTGCCGCAAGAGGCTTTTAAACCTGAGTTTCTCGCTTGGGAAACTCCGCCGTTTTGTTGTGAAATTATTTTAAATCTTTTGTCTTTTTCAGAGTGTTTTGTCAGAATGTTAAGGGAAGAGTCTGTCGATCCGTCATTGATGCAGATACATTCAAAATCCGTAAATGTTTGATTTGATATGCTGTCAAGACATTTCGTTAAATAAAGTTCTGCATTAAATACAGGCACTATTATTGAAATTTTAGGAATATCCAAAGTTATCTGCCCCTAATTTTTGCCACATTCTACCAAAAATAACGTATTTTTGCTTTAAATAAAGCTAAATTTTGTATAATAGAACAATGTACCCTGAACTTTTTACCATCGGCGGCATTACTGTTTATACTTACGGAGTATGCGTTGCGCTCGGTTTTTTCATTGCGCTTCAATATGTTATCAAGCACAGCTCAAACACGGGAATGTCAAAGAATCAGCTCTATGATTTTTTCTTTTATATAATAATAGCCGGCATTGTAGGCGCAAGACTTCTTTATGTACTTATTGAAATCAAATACTTTATTTCAAACCCTTTAGAAATTTTTCAGTTGTGGAAAGGCGGGCTTGTTTACTACGGCGGTTTTATCGGAGCCGCAGCCGTTGCCGCAGTATACCTGAAAGCAAAAAAAATACAATTTCCGGTTATTGTCGATTTGCTTGCTCCGGCGATAGCTCTCGGGCATTTCTTCGGCAGAATAGGATGTTTTTTTTCAGGCTGCTGTTACGGCAAAGAATGTGATTCTTTTATAGCGGTTCATCACAGATATCCGACCCAGCTGACAGAAGCTTTTTTTAATCTTTTTATATTTTTTATTCTTCACAAAATGAATGCCGCCAAACATAAGCCCGGATTGATATTTTGGACTTACCTTATTTTGTATCCAGTATTGAGATTTACCGTTGAATTTTTCAGAGGCGATGACAGAGGGATGTTTTTTTTCGGACTTTCCATCGGGCAGGTTATATCTCTGGCAATAATGGCTGCTGCATCTGCCGTTATAATTTTAAAGTACAGAAAGGCATATGAAAAAAAATAAAATAATTTACGAAAGCACGACTCCTGAAAGACTGGATTCTTTCCTCAATCAAAAGCATTTGGAGTATTCAAGAACATATTTTCAGAAGCTTATAAAAAACGGCTGTGTTTTTGTAAACGGCAAGCAGATACTTCCCAGTTATAAGTTAAAAGACGGAGATGAAATTTCCTACTCGTTTGAGGATCAGGAAACTTCAATTTCTTTAAAACCTGAAAAAATACCGCTGAAAATAATACATGAAGATGACGATATCATACTTTTAAATAAACAGTCTGATATTGTTGTTCACCAGTCCTTTGGCCATGAATCAGGAACTTTGTTAAATGCGCTTATGTGGCATTTAAAGGGGAAAGTAAAACCTTTTATGGTTCACAGGCTCGATAAAGATACAACAGGTGCGATAATTTTTGCAAAAACGCAGAAAGCAAAAGTTTCTTTATCAAAGCAGTTTCAGAAAAGAGCCGTTAATAAAACTTATGTAGCTGCTGTTTGCGGAGTGCTTGCCGAAGAAAGAGGCAGAATAGAAGCTCCGTTAGGCAGATCGCATAGAGACAGAAAAATAATAGAAGTCAGTCCGTTTGCTAAAAGAATGGCTATTACCGAATTTAAAGTATTGGCAAGAACAAAACAATTTACTCTTTTGGAAATAAGAATTATAACCGGAAGAACGCATCAGATAAGAAGCCATATGAAATATATAGGCCATCCCGTTCTCGGCGATGAAGCCTACGGCGGAAGCACAAGTATAGATAACGTTGAATTTAAAAGACAGATGCTTCATTCATACAGAATAAGATTTTCACATCCTAAAACCGGCAAAATGGTTGAATTTAAGGCAGACCTTCCGAAAGATATGTCAGGATTGTTTAAAAATATCAAAATATAGCTTAAAAAATAAAAAAGTGCTGAGGGGCGGAATCGAACCGCCGACACAAGGTTTTTCAGACCTTTGCTCTACCGACTGAGCTACCTCAGCACTTCACTTCAAAATTATATTCAATTTTCTTTTGACGAAAATTTCTTTTCAATTGCAGACTTGCCTTCTTCTACAAGGCTTTTTCCCTTTTCTTTTAAATCATGTCCAAACTTTTTAAGATCTTCTCTTGTTTCTTTGCCTGATTTCGGAGCGAACAAAATGCCGAGCGCAGCACCTATGGCTATGCCGGTTAAAAGCGCAAAAAATGAATCTTTATTGCTCATTATCTGCCTCCTTACATTTTTTCTTCTTAAACAAAGAGCCTGCTATCTTGGGTATTAAAGATGCTATAACGCCGACCCATGATCCGGATATCAAACTTCCGAAACCGGAAATATATCCTAAAATGTTCCTTATTCCGGACATGTCGGAATCCAGCCGGTCTATCAATATTTCAAACTTTTTTATCGTTTTTTTTAGTTGTATAAGCGTTATTACTAAATATACGGTAGCAACAACAATTGACGCGGTTACAACAACTATACAAACTAATATTACCGTATCCATATCTGACTATTATAACAAATAAGACTGATTTTTGCAAACATGTAATAAAAATGATGTTACAGATTTTTCTTTATTCTTTTGAATATGAAAAATAACAGGCATGCTATTAAAGTCCCCAGTACAGCTCCTGCAAAAACATCAGACGGGAAATGACAGCCGGCGTAAATTCTTTCAAAAGCCGTTGCAAATGCGTAAATTACGTACACATACCAATATTTCCGCATAAGAAGAATCATTGCCGTGCCGATCGTAAAAGCAAATTGCGTGTGGCCCGACGGGAAAGAGGCTGCATAAAATTTTTCCCAGAAGGTGTTTATGCTGTTTTCTCCGAAGAAGGCAAGAGGTCTTGCCCTGTCAAATAAATCTTTTAAAAAATGATTAAGAACGCTTGATGTGGTTATAATGCACAGGATCAACGCAAGATATATCCAGAAATTTTTTCTTTCATATCTCAATAAAACAAATATTGAGAAAAGAGACATTATAATAAGTGGAACATTTATGCCTTTAGAATCAAAAAAAGAAATTTTTGAAATAACGGCGTCAAAAAAACTGTTTTTTAACGAGAAATTTATAAATTTAAACAAAGCATGATCTATGTCTAACAATCCGGCGGAAATTGTTTTTTTAGCGCCTAGAGCGCTCGTATTGTATTCGCATGTCAACATTTCCGGATTGAAGTTTTTGCATACGGTAAGCCAGAATTTTTTTACGATTTTGCCGTTTCTGTAAATTTCAAGTTCTGAAGGTTTTTCGAAAGATTCAAAAGGATAAACATATTCATGGTTGAAAAAATCGAAAATGTTGCTGGTTATAAAAACAGCGTCTCTATTTTTTAAATCAGATATGTCATTCTGCCATAAATCATAAGCGTCGATTTTCGGGCTGAAACAATAAACGCGTATATCAGGCGTGTAAAAATAAATTTGGCTTGCAAGATAGCTTTTGTGAGTAAAGATAAAAGGTTTGTTGCCGGCAGGGTATGAATTGTAAATTTCGTGTATCGCTTTTGAAAGTTCATCCCATCCGTACATATCGTTTGTCGGATCTATTATTTCAGATTTAGATATGCCAAAATCGGTTATCTGTCTGATGCAGCAGGTTCTTATATCGGGTATGTAAAAATACGGTTTTGAACCGTAATAACTTACGTGGGAAAAATTTGTTTGTTTTTTATTTGAAGGAGTCATGTCGTACATTTTATGCACTATAGCCGCAATGTCAGGAGATCCGTATAGATCATTTGTCGGATTTATAAATTTAGTGACAGGAATGCACATTTCAAGACGCAGATTTTCTTTTTCGTTTATAAATTTTTCAAGAGGCACTATTTTATATAATGCATGGAGAGGAACAAGAATATTCATAGCCATTGCAAGAGCGCATGCAGCTATTATGTATTTGCGTATCCAGTTTGTCTGCCAGTGTTTCAGAATTAAATGGGAAACATATATCGTTGCAACAAGATAGCCCATTGCCGGCCAGTGCGGTAATATTTCATTAAAAGTTGCTATAGACGTAAAAAATACCAGAACAGGCAGAGAAAAAGAAGCGACAAATAAAGCATATTTGTCTTTTTTAAAAAAACCTTCTTTTGCGCAGACGTATAAAGAATAACAATAGAATATGAAAAGAAGAGGGGAAATATAGCCGGCCTGTGCGCCGATAGACCTGAAAAATAATGTCGGAGATATTTGCGGCAGTGTTTTGCCAAAACCGTGCTGAAGCTGGAAACCGAAGCTTGCCCAGTTATTCTGTATGTTCCAGAGAATCACCGGAATAAAGCAGAGAAATGAAATAAACATCGATATGTATAATTCTTTTCTTGAAAACCAGAATCTGTGATTTTTAGAAAATAAAAGGAACACTATTATTGACGGGAACAACATTACCGCAGTATATTTCGATATAAGGGCAAATCCTATTGAAAAACCTAAAAAATACCAGTATCTTTTTTGAGATGTTTCTATCAGTCTTATGAACAGATAAAATGAAAGAATCCAGAATAAAGAAAGAGGAGAGTCGGGGATTGTAATAATTGCGCCCAAAAATGAAAAAACAGGCAGAATATTCAGCAGAATTACTGCAGTAAAAGCAGTTTTTTCACTGAATAATTTTCTGGCTGAAATAAAAAATATCCATGAAGTCAAAATAAATATTATTACGGACGGAAGCCTTACGGCAAACGTGTTTGTCCCGAATAAATCGGAAAACAATTTTACTATATAGCCGATTACCGGCGGATGATCGTAATAAGATAAATCAAGAAATTTTGAATAAACCCAATAATGAGCTTCATCAACTGTTATTCCTACTTTGCCTATAACCAAAAGTCTTATAAAAGTTGTAAATGATGTTAAAAGCCAAAAGAGTTTATGGTAGTATGTCATAACATTCCTTAAAAGATTTGCCATAAAATACCAAATTTGTTGATATTCTTCAAACTAAAAATATTACAAAAACGCCTTTTCACAAATTTTTCACATTTTTATTATAAAAAACATTGAAAAAATAATGCTTTTATACTAGAATTACGATATGATAAACAGGCTTTTTATGCAATCAAAAAAGTTTTTGTCTGTAACCGTGATTTTATTTATGTTAACTTCAAACATTTCAATATGTTTGGCGGGTGCAGTTTCTTTGCTTAAGAAAACGGACATTTGTGTGGACGGAATAAGCGTCAGTTCGCAGTACAAATTTGTTAAAAATGCTCCGAAAGAGTTTGTGAATCTTTGCGTAAATGTAAGCAGGGATATTTCAAATTTTAATATCTTAAGCAGGGATATACTAAATTTGACCGCACAAAAAAATATAAACGGCATATCTGATGCCGCCGCCTTGATGGTTTCAGGTTTTAAGTTAAAAACCGTAAAAGCGCTTGAAAGATTTTCGGTGTCAAATATAAATTTACATTACGGCAGCACAGATATGTTCTATCTTTTTATGATTATTTTAATCTTTTACCTGATAGGATATATAGGACTTTTACGCGTATTTAATGACGTATTTTGTGTTAATAAACAAAGTGTGACGGTAAAGCTCTGCCTTTAGTGTTTAGAGGCAGAGTTTTATTTTGGAGCCAAAATGAAAAAAACAGTATTTGAAAAGTATTTTTTAAAAACGTGTTCCGTTATTACGGCGGCATGTTTTTTGCTTACGACTATAGGCGGTAATTTATCGGCCTCTGCAGTTCCGGCAAGCTCTTCGGCTGTTGATTCTGTTTTTGACAATCTTAATGTTATAAGCCCCGAATACGGCAAAATAACATCGGTCAGTGACAGTTTTGGAGATATTACCGTTGTAAATATACAGGATTTGCACTGTCATGAAAGAACTCAGCGCAATATAAGCGAAATAATTAAAACCATTGATAAAAAATATAAATTAAAATCTGTTTTTGTCGAAGGCGGATACGGGCCGATAGATGTTTCGTGGATAGATAAAATTCAGGATATAAATTCAAAACATCTTATAGTTGAACAGATGATAAAAGAAGGATATCTAACAGGCGCAGAATATTTTGCAATAAAAAACAACAAGTACGGACTTTTAAACGGTATTGAAGATAAGAATACGCATGAGGAAAATTTAAAGAGACTTTCTCTGATAATGGCAAATCAGCAAAAATACAAAATTTTAATGTCAAAAATTAACAATGAAATTGAAGTTCTGGACAATATATATCTTAACGACAGAAATAAAAGGTTTTCTTTAAAAATAAACAGGTACAGAGCGGGAATGACGGATTCTTTGAAATATTACAGAATGCTTGTTAAATATGCGGGCAAAATAAAAAATGAGCCTGACAAATATAATAATATAGTTTCAATCAATATTGAAGATTATCCGAATATACTCGCTTATATTGATTTGTCCAGAAATTCAAAAAATATAAATTCCGTAAAAGTAAGCGCTGAACTTCAGGCGATGGTCAATATAGTTAAAAATAAAATCCCGTATAATTCATACAGAAAACTTATTGAAGAAACAGATAATTTCAGGGATACACATGCGCTTACCGATTTTCTTGTCGTTTTCTGCCGTATGAACAATATAAATTTGTCAAAAGACTTCAAAGAGTTAAATGCGTTTTTTGAAGCATCGGCGCTTGGCAACCGCATTAATCCGGTTGAACTTGTAAATGAGGAAAGAAACCTTACGGAACAGATAAGAATGGCTTTGTCATATGATAATACTGAGTACGAGATTGCATATATCAACGACTTTTCAAAATATTTCGGAGATTATCTGGCTTATTCCTTAACCTCATCAGACTGGAACTATTTTAAACTTAATTTTTCTAAATTCAGAGAAATTTATTCAAAATATGCATCAGTAGACAGAATCAATGAAATTTCAGATGATATCGCATTGCTCAATAAATATTATGACACAAATGATTTAAGAAACGATATATTTGTATCAAATATTTTAAAAGATGAAGTTCCCGGGCAGAATGAATCGGGATTTAGAACTTCTGATGATATATTAAAACAATCAAAAGAGATAATAGTTGTTGTTTCAGGCGGATATCACAGCCAATCACTTAAATCTATTTTTGCTTCTAAAAATATAAATGACATAGTAATTACTCCAAATGTGACAGGCGATGTTTCAAAAGCGGATTACACATACGGCAAAATAATAAAAGAACAGGCATCTGTCAATTCAAATGCTTTGGCTTTTAAGCTTGCGTCGTGTCTTTCTGATTCCGAACAAAAATCTTTGCTTGCAAAAATGGCAGTTGATGCTCTCGGAATAGAGAATGCAGAAAAATTAAAAAATATGATAGGGTCTGACATTGATTTGTCGGATATTAAAACTGAAGAACCATATTCGGATAAACAGAAAAAAATCAATGAAATAATTAAAACGGCAGTAAGTGCTATGGTCTCAACTGTTCCGCTGGACGGCGGCAGAAATATTTTTAATCCCGATATCGATAATATTTTAACAAAAATGAGCCTTAAACTTTTTGATATGGGTTTTTATTTTGAAAACGGACCGGTATATGAAATAGATTCATCGGAATATAAAGGTAAGGATTTACTCGGTATTCCTGCTGAAGTATATTCAAGAATGTTTGCAGATGTCCAAAGAGCTTTATTGGCGGTTGAACATGACAAGAATAAAACGTCAGGCATGTCAATATTTAGTAATTTAAAAAACAATTCAATAGTATTTTCATTTTTATCAAAGACGGCTCCTGTATGGGAAGAAATAGTATTCAGAGCCGTTCCTTCTCTTGTTATGGTGTTTAATCCGGTTTTAGGGATATCGTTGTTTGCGGTTTCGCAGGTGGCATTTTTGTTTTCACACAGTATAGTAAAATGGCTTGTAAATAAAGATTCAGCCGGCAACAGACAAAAATTCTCAGGGATACTTAAAAACGATTTAAAAAATTTATCAATACCGGTTTTAACCGTAGCAATTCCTTATATTCTCACAGCAGGAGCGCCAGTTTCTTTTCTTCCCGTGATTACGCTTGCTTCCATGGCGATTCATTATTTTTATAACAGAAATAATCCAGGCAATCCGATGATTATTTTCTCCGGAATAAACGGGTCATCACCTGAAAATATTATAAAAACACTGCATAATTATGCTGTTGTTTTCGGATACTATGATTTTGTTGCGGAAAGATTAAAACTTTTGGACAAAAATTTAGCAGCTCACATTATCGATAAATCTGCCGATCCGCAGCAGACAGCACTAAACATAATAAATAAAATTAAATATATAGATCCGGCATTGCTTAACGGATTGGAATCGTATGATTATGCTTTGGATATATTTGATTTAGATCCTTTTATGCTTGATTATATAAGAGGAATGGGTTTTGACGGGTATAAATTTAATCTTTTTATGAAGTTAAGATATGAAGCGGCAATACAGAATAAAGAATACATGAACGTATGGCTGGCAAATACCATAAGGGGAGATTCAAGATTTAATGACCTGGACAAGTCAACAGTGCGCGGTCTGGCAACGATTTTAAAAATATACGGGCCCAAAGAAAATATTGAAACCATAGAATATTTATTTAAGCAGATGTTTGAAGCTGAAAGTTTTGATTTTGGACAGTTTTTTAAAATGACCGGAGAGTTTAACCTTACGCAGAATACGGATAAACTGAAATTACTGCAGATAAGCTTTGACAACGGGTTTCAGAATGATGCCGCAGAAATATTGGATTTTTCAGAACAAGAATCATCAATGATAGCAAAAGAAATTGCTTCAAATGAAAATAAAACAACAATTTTCAACGTAAAATTGTTTTCGGCTTTAAAAGAAATGATTGATGTAAAAAATCCGGATGCTGATACTACGAAATTCCTTGTGCGTTACTGTTTCGGCAGAGGCAATATTGTTGAAAAAAGAAAACTCAATAACAATATTCAGGAAGAAACATTTATACCTTTGTTTAAGTCATTGCTTGCAAATTCAGGAAGAGATGATATTTCTGTTTATCTGATGGCCGATTTTACGGCGGCAAATATTAAATTGGATGAAATTCAGACGTCACAGGTATTGGAATTGCTTAAAGAACTGACAAAAATGGGTATAAAGAATCTTGCCGGTGAAAATAATAATTTGGCATTAAGAGTGTTTTTAAGCAGAGCATTTTCCGACAGTTTTAGCGGCAAAGTTTTAAATGAAGAAGAATTTAAAAGTATAGACAATATAATTCAAAGATACAGAAGAGCCATCGCCGTCAGTGTGTTTATGAATAAACTTTTAGACGGCAAAACAGAACTTTTAACGCCGGAAAATTTTGACAGAATAACAGCGGTTGCCTCAGACGCCTACTTTGGCATATTGAGACAATGGTTTAACAAAGAACTGACCGATCAGGATTCTTTTGTGACGGCCGTATTTCATGATGAAAGCGCAGAACTTGCATTCCAAGATATGCAGGGAGACAGGTTTGATCCGGCAATTTTAAAAAAGTTTTTGGCTAAAATAGGAATAGACGCCGATAACTCTAAAAATGTCGATTTTTTACAGAGGTCAAAAGATTCCGGCGTAA
>CAYTCB010000021.1:0-16174 GCA_964436195.1 uncultured Elusimicrobiaceae bacterium | reverse complement strand
CCGTCATTGAAAACGTTTAAAACACAGGCCAGCTCTTTTTGCGCAGAATCCTCAGAATTAAACATTTTAAAAGAATTATACATATTGCGTATATCGTTGGTAATTATATCATTTTTTAAATATAAATTTAACTCCGTAAGATTAAATAAAATTTCAAGCATATTCTCCCGCAAAGAATCAAAATCTTTTGTAATATCAATAATATTTATTTGAAAAGACATTTCGGCCAAAGATTCTAAAAGCAATTTTTTTCTCATATCAAAACCATGTACGAAGTATTGCGAATCCTCAGCCAAAAAAAACACTCTTTTTCTGTAAATATTTGAGAAATTTTTCAACCTATATTCTTCAAGAGGCATGCTTTTAAACCTCGAAAGGATAAGCATTTGAAACATTGATTCCGTAAAGAATAAAACAGGAGTATTATTCGATAAATCCAGCTGTTTAATATTTTTATATATATCATTAAAATTTCGTATTTCTCCGTTTTTAAAATAATCTTCTTTAACAATCACCTTGCATACGCCGGGAGCATCAATAATTATTGATGCTATACTGTTATTAAACATTTTCTGAAGCAAATCTATCGTGTTTTTTAAATGCTTATTGTTTATGCCGTGATTCCTCTTAACTTTGATTATATTAACTGCGGAATTTGAAAAAATAAAAGCATTGCTGTGTACCGAATAATCGTTGATTTTATTAAAAATTAAATTAAAAACCTCATTTCTTTCATCACCGGCTATTCTTATATTTTGTTGCAGCAACAGCAATAAAGGCTGCAAAATACTTTTTTCATTAACTTGACATCTGTCAAAATATTGAATCAGCCAGCCGGTTCTTGAATCAGAATTTATTGTATCGGAATTTATATTTTTTAAAATATCTATTGCCGCTTTTGCAAAACCTATGTCGTTTACAATGCAGTCTTTTCTGAAATAATTTGCAGATAAAAGTATATAGGAATTTAAGATTTCTGACATCTTATCTATATTCGTTTTAACTGGGCAGGCTTTCTGCTGTTCTTCCTTTGAAAATCGCGTATTGCCGTACAAACACATGGAATTATAAATATCGTTAACTCTTAGATCTCCGTGTTTAACATAAAAAGAAAGTTCATCATGGTTCATTATTATATTTTCGCCGTAAAAAGGAAATATTTTTTTTAATTTACCGTATTTATTATGAATATCGTGCAACAAATTAATTTCAGCATAAGGTTCTTTATTTTTTATAACCGTAAGAAAATCAATATCGCTTGAACCCGGAATCCAGTCTTTATTGAGCATGCCTCTTCTTAGGAAAACAGAATTCACATAATCTTTTTTTATCGCCACAGGATAAAATTTTACAGCCGAATAATAAATCGCATCATATATTTTTCTTAGAAACGGATTATTGCGCGTTTTTATCACCGAAGTCTGCAATAAAACGGATATACGGCGGATCATTTCATTTGGACTGAAAACAATATTGTTTTTTAACGCATAAAAACGATCCGCGCCCGAACGTACATAATTTTTCCATGATGAATGTGACTCACTGAATAAAGTGAATTCCGAAACGGATATAGATTCATTACGCATAACAAAAGAAGATGCGTCCGAGTATAATTCCGAACAATCTTTCAGTTCAAAACAGCTGTCGCATACAACTTTTATTTTTTTAACAAATAAACGGGCTGCTTCTTTTAAAACATATTGAAACCCCGAACTGTTTTTTACGGAAGTATTTTGAATAAATGTTTCAGAATTGCCGTCAGTCAAAAATGACAATGTCTGAGACTCAATATCTGATTTATTAACATATATTCTTGCGTAATCAGAAGCCTTTATAAAACTATAAAAACCTCTTGCTTTCATGTGTGATATCCATATATCCGCTTTATTGGAACACGAGATAAAATTAACACGGTTATCAAGAATAGTTTCTGCCGTTATATTATTTAAAACAGCATTTGCATTTCCTGTAACAAACATCAATGCGGACTTATCTGTTCTGTTAAGCTGCAGCGCGCTGCCTATATTAATTTTCCCTTTGTTCAATACAAGTTCTGAATTTCCCTCTATAAATAAATTTTCATCCGGTAACTTTGATTTAAAATTAAATTTATCAGCTTTTAAATTTGAATTTGTCATTCTGATGCTGTTGCTGAAAACATCAACTGTAAAATTTGAAACCGTAAAGGATGAGACGTCGCTGCAAAACAAACCTTTATTCCCGCTGCAATGTAAATTAAAAGCATCAACAACGGCATTGCCTATAAATAAAGCTGCATATTTCGAATATGATTTCAAAATACAATCCGATATTCTGACAAAAATATCACCGAAAACGCTAAGACTCTCGTATGATGAAATAATTTTTGTATTTATCAAATACAAATCTTCCGAGCCTTCTTTTTTTATTCCTATTTTTTCACTGTTGATTTGTGAATCCGTTATAAAAACTTTTCCGGCTTCCGAAATTTCAATACCGGATAAAGAATTAAAATCTGCAGACTGGGCATACAATTGCCCGAATTGGCTGACGGTTATTCCGTCTCCGCTAATTTTACTGTTTTTTATTTCGGCGCTGCCCAATCCTGATATTGAGAAAGAATTAATACTCGAATTCTCAACAAAAAAACAAGATTCCGCTTCCATTATAATATTGCCCTCTATCTCACTTCCTGTTATCTCTAGCTCCCCTCCGCCTATGCTCACTGCCTCTCTAGCTTTTATCTTCAAGCCTTCTATCTTCTCTTTGCGCGAGCCGTCATACCTTATTCCAAATTCTTCACTGTCTATCTCTACTTTCCTGATCCGGCCGCCGCTGCCGTCTTTAAATAATATTCCGCTGTTGCGGCTCGTTATCTTTACACCTTCTATTATGTTCGTTTCCCCTTCCATAAAAACAAGCCCGTTCTCTCCTTCAAGCTCGCTGTCCAAACATTCCATTATCTCATAACCGTCTTTGTTTATGCATGTGCCGCTACTCTCTACTCGGCTCTCTTTTATCCGAAATTTCCCGCCTCCGTTTGTTACTATACCGTCTTCAAGCTTTATATCGCTGCTTTCTATATCTAACTCGCCGTTTAAACTTATCTCTATCTCTCGTCCTTCTATCTCGCTTCCTGTTACGCTTATATAACTTAAATTCCTCGAACCTACTGCTCCTATTTTACTGTCCCTTACTTCTATCCTCTCGCTTCCTTCTCCCCTTATCTCTCCCTCTATCTCACTTCCTGTTATCTCTAGCTCCCCTCCGCCTATGCTCACTGCCTCTCTAGCTTTTATCTTCAAGCCTTCTATCTTCTCTTTGCGCGAGCCGTCATACCTTATTCCAAATTCTTCACTGTCTATCTCTACTTTCCTGATCCGGCCGCCGCTGCCGTCTTTAAATAATATTCCGCTGTTGCGGCTCGTTATCTTTACACCTTCTATTATGTTCGTTTCCCCTTCCATAAAAACAAGCCCGTTCTCTCCTTCAAGCTCGCTGTCCAAACATTCCATTATCTCATAACCGTCTTTGTTTATGCATGTGCCGCTACTCTCTACTCGGCTCTCTTTTATCCGAAATTTCCCGCCTCCGTTTACTTCTATGGATTCATTAATTTTAACAATTCCTTTCATTATCAAAAATTTTGAATTGCCGGACACATTAATATTATCGACTTCTATGGAATTATCTTCTGAAATAAGTACAGCGTTGTCTTTTATTTTTATTATTTTCCCATTTATATTACTTTTTTCAGAATTTACAAAACCATATCCTGATATAATAAGCGTTTCTGTTTGACTATTTTTCAAATTTACATCCGAAAAGCCATTAACAAAAATATTGCTTTTAAATTTTGTATTTTCTGCTTTAAAATTAACTCCGTTAAGAAATTCAATAAATCCGTTTTTTTTGACGATATTAGAATCTTTTATATATAAATCGCAATCATATAGATAATCCGCAAAATTTCCGTTTATATCGCTTCCATTTATAATAACTTTTGTCCCGCTGTTCGATTTCAGAAAAAAACTATTCTCTATAAAAAAATTACTCTGTTCGATAAAAACATAATTTTTATTATAAGTCTCTATTCCGAAATTTAAAATATTAATTTTATCGCTGACAATAAATATGCTTGAAAGATCAAACATCTCAACAAAATTTTGAGCATTTACGGAACTGTCTTTTATAAATATTTCAGATAATGATTTTGTTTTTGCAAAATGTTGGCATTCTATCCCCGATGAGTAAACAGTTACAGATGACATATCGAGGGACAGATATGTGAAATTTCTTGAATTCAGATTGCATTTATCAACCAAAAAATCAGCCGTTTCAGAAAGTATCATATTCGCCGAAGATGAGCGGCTGATTGATGCCGTCATATAAACATTGGACATGTCAGAAAGTATAAAATTTATTTTATTATCAATAATTTTACTTTCAAAAACACAGGCTCTCGCCATATTCACAAGCGACAGTCCGAATTCACAGCTTACAATCAAACTGTTTGAAATTTCTATATCGCTAAAATCTTTAAGATATATCGGCGATTCCTTATACACGCAGTTTTTTATGTGGGTATCGTGAGAATTGCCCCTGGACTCAAAACCTAACAGATTATCAATAACCGGATTATTTAAAATTTTATTATTCATCGAGTCAACAGATAAAATACCGGTTACGTTAAAACACTGAAGAGTTTCTTTAACAACTATATTTTGTGAATTGTAAAACGATATGGCATTATTATTTGCAATCATACTGTTAAAAAGAACATAAGATTTAGACGCGCATTTAAAAAGCATGCCATTAAATACATTCTCATAAAATAAATTTTTAACAATAATTGATTTTGAATAGGATACTATTCCGTGGACATTAAAACGAAATTCTGAATTTTTAACGATCATTCTGGCAAAACTGGCAATCCCGAAAAAACACTGCTCAAAAAAACATGAATCAATTTTAGATATTTTTGAATATTCATCAAATATAATGCCAAAAGAATATCTTATATTTGCGTATTTCAATATGCAGCAACCGCCGCGTGCGATATATATAGATCCTTTCCAGCTGCAATTGCCTATGCTGACTCTGCCGTCCGGTTTACCGCGGACAAAAAAACAACCATGCACTGTTATGCAAGGCCTTTTATTATATTCGGATTCTTTCGTTCCGAATTCTAAACTTAGAAATTTTATTTTCGGGATATTTTCATCGGATTCTGCATTTTCGCCTCTGAATTTTATTATCGTGCCTGGCTCAACCTCTACAGTAACTCCCTGCGCAATAATAAGTCCGGAATCAA
The DNA here is from genome assembly GCA_964436195.1 of uncultured Elusimicrobiaceae bacterium. Taxonomy (GTDB): domain Bacteria; phylum Elusimicrobiota; class Endomicrobiia; order Endomicrobiales; family Endomicrobiaceae; genus Proruminimicrobium. The sequence continues at coordinate 10,881 of CAYTCB010000021.1, read as the reverse complement.
TAACTATATTTCCGCACCACTTTTCACTTTCTTTTATTAATCCTGATTTTATAGTAGTCTTCTTGTTCAATTTCACATTTATTCCAGTGAGAAATCAAATTTACATTCTCCCCATTTACTGTGTAAAATTTCAATGTCTTTTTTGAACAGAGAAACAGGCTGCTTAACAGAAATTGCCTTAAATACCGCTATATCTTTCACAGTAAAAAAATAAACTTTATTTTGATATAACCTCATGATAAAATCAAACAATGCATAGTCAATTGTTTTAAAACGTCTGTCAAAGTATCCAAATTTTTTAAAAAAGTTTTTATTGACCATAAAACATTCCGAAAAAAAAGCAGGATGGGTTTCTTCACTGTTTGCAAAGTTATTATTGCTTTGTTCTTCAAAAGCCACCTCAAGCTTTTTATTGGTAGTCCCCTGCGCATATGAGGTAACCGGAGAAACAATGCCAATGTTATCATTAAACGATAAATATTTTGACAATTCATCCGCTGTTTTTGGAAATATTTTTAATTTCGAATTATATATAAATATAAACTGTGATTTTGTTTTTGATATTATATCGTTTATCTCGTCTATCAGATTTGAATTTTTTGAAAAATTAATACAATTTATGCCGTTCTTTTTAATACTTTTGGCAAGAGGAGCTCTGGCCGCAAAATTATCTCCGTTTATACATATATTTTCAACACTAAATTCTTTTTTCTGAATCCTTTTTGGAAAAGATTTAGCAATTTCATTAACTTTTATTATGTTTTCAACCTTTTCTTTATTCAATAAATCAAGTTCAATATCTTCACTGAAAATATTTGCATCGCTGATTCTTAAAACCGAAATCGCCTGAAAAAAATGAATTTTAAAAGACTTGCTGAAAAAATAAAGATTTTGGTATTTTTTACCGATTTCAAGTTTGTGTTTTTGCAAAATATAATCAAGCTGCGACAATCTAAAATCAACTATTATGCTAATATCTCCGCATATGTCTTTAATGCGCGGCAGCACAAATTGGGCCATATTGTATGAAGTAAAAATAATAGTTTCAAATTTTTCTTTTAGAACAAATTCTGTTAAATTTTTAGTCAGCAAATCTCTTTTTATCATATCTCTCAGATATATTTTTTTTATTTTAAAATCGGAAGAGTCTTCCGACAATTCAGATTCTGATTTAAATTCCTTATTTAAATACATCAAAGATACGTCGCATTTATCCTCGGAAAGAATAGTCAATATCTCTTTAAGATTTTTATCCTGCCGGAAGACCGGATTTTCCATAATATCTTTTTGGCTGACAACAAGGATTTTTCTCATAAGTTAATCTCCATACTTTTTGTCAATTTATGAATTATAAATTCTGTGTATAAAATTCGTTCAATTTAGACGCAATCGATTTCCAATCATAATTTTTCTCAACGTTTATTCTAGCATTTTTAGAGATTTCATTATACAGAATTCTGTTATTATACAACTGAACCGCTAATTCAGCAAAATGCTCTTCGTTTTCCGCAACAAGCATATCAAAAAACGGCGTACAATTTATGCCGTCTGCAGCTTCCTGTGTTCCTATGACGGGAGTTCCGGAAGCCATCGCTTCCAATACCTTTCCCTTTATTCCGCCTCCGAGCCTTACAGGCGCTATAAAAATATTCGGCATTTTCAGATACTCTCTGACATCATCAACTTCTCCCGTTACTATAATATTGCCGCAAGCAAGATTTTTAACATCTTCCGTCAAGCCAGAACCTACTATATATAATTTTATATCAGGTATATGACTTAATATCCTGCCGAAAATAAACTTAACAAAATATACAATTGCATCGGCGTTTGGATAATGCTTATAATGCCCTATAAAAATGAGATTTGTTTTTTCGGCATTTCGTACGCAAGAAGGATGAAAAAAATCAATATCAACTCCGGTAGGGATAACAACCGTTTTAACCTCAGGATTAAAATCTTTCATCAAATTTTGATCTCTTTGAGTCAAAACTATAACTGATTTAAATTTTTTTATTATTCTTTTTTCATAATCTACCAGACGGCGCCATTCGGCATATCTTAAATTATCAGGCATATCCCTGTCATGATAAGACTGGTTAAAATCTAAAGTCCCGAGGTCATGTTCCGTATAGAAAACGGGTATGTCTTTTATATGATTTACATATTCTGACATTATTAAAAAATCCAGCTGGACAAGATCGGGTTTAACAGAGGCAATAACTTTTTGCAGTTCGTCTATCATGGCCTGGGTATAAAAAAAACTGACGCATCTGGGGATATCGTTTCGTTCTATCCTCTTATCTTCATGTCTTACAACAGGAAAAACATCTTTGCAAAATTTTTTCGCAAGCGAAACAGATTCCATAGAAGCTTCAGGCTCGATATAGGCAAGGAGATAAATCTCATTTTCTTTTGACAAGTGTTTTATAAGATTATACAGTCTTACCTTTCCGCCGTCTCTCGGAGGATAGGGAAAATAGGGAGAAATAATCAGTATTTTTTTCATTTTTCTATATATCCTTTGCCGTTAAGTTAAACTTTTTCATATTTTTTTTAGCATATTCCATCATTTTTTTATGAGTATCTGGCCTGAACGTTATATGCGATGAAATTTTATCTATGTTGGCTGAAATATATTCAGGACATTTGCTGCATATCTCGTTAGGTTTGTGGTCAGCCAGTTCTTTTCTTAATTTTTTATACCTATCAGAATTCCACAATTCCAGAAATGAGTTTTTTTCCAAACTTCCTATATGCTTTCCGGCAAAAACGCAAGCATTTACTGTTCCCTGATTTTCGGCATAAATATAATTCCAAGGGCAACGGCATATTTTAGGGATCAAATCTTGACTAAAAAATTTTCGCGGCATATTTGCATGAACTCCGTATTTTTTTGCAAGTTCCGCCGCACGGTCTATCATATCATTAGTCTTTTTTTTATCGGCAAATACAGTAAGATCAAAATCTTTATATTCAAAAATCGTCAGATATCTGAATATAACGGAATCAATTTTCAATTTTGCGGCAAGTCTGACTAAATTTTCCATATCGCACAAATTGATTTTATTGAGAACGCTGTAAAGACTGATTTTTAAATTTTTTTGTTTCTTTGCATTTTTAATATTTTCAACAATACCGTCAAATGCATCAGTACATGTTAAATATTTGTGCATTTTTTTGTCGGAAGCGTGAAGAGAAACTATTACATTGAATTTCCCTCCGTCAAAATCCTTGTTTTTTAAGTTTATTCCGTTTGTAAAAAAAGTTTTTGTCTGGTTTGGAAGAGTCTTATTGATTCTTTTTATAAAAGAATTGATACCAGGCATTAAAAGCAGTTCTCCGTATCCGTGAAAATCAACATTTTCGGCTTTTGACAACACGTCTTTAAGCTTTTCTTCAAAAAACATTTTATATCTTTCAATTGAAAATTGCGGATAGTCCCCGCCCAGACAAAAAATGCATTTTGCATTGCAAAAAAAATGAGCCCCTATTCCTATATTTTTAGGTGACGAGCTCAGCTTGATTGCGGAATGCGCTGTTTCAAAATCATTTAAAACGCTGTTAAATTTTATTGAATTGTTCACTTTTAGATTTTATAAAAAATTTACATGATCAACTTTTTTTTGCATATTAAAAAGCACCGTATTAAAGCTGTCACATCTGCACAAAAGAGGGCAGTCGTCAAAATTTATATTTGAAAAAACTTTTGTTCTTAAACCGGACTGCCATATTTCTTTAAGCGTGTTTTTCTTAAGATCGCCTATACAGTATTTATCCATTCCTCTCATATGACAGCACAAATACATTTTTTGATCCGCAGCAACGACAGTTGCAAAATTATGTCCGTAACACACGTCGTATTGTCTGTCTATATTTTTGGATTCCATCAAAACATATTTATGAATTGAGCTTACAACCGAAAAATTTTTAGTTCCGAAACTTTCGGCTTTTTTCATATTTTTCAGAATGGCCGACTGATCGGCCGTATTAATTTCTTTTTCCTTAAATCTCTTCAAAAGAGGCCTGTATTGCGCGTAATCTACACCTAGTTTTGCGCCGAGTTTTGCAAAAGGGATTATATCGTCCACCGTTTTGTCATAAGTCAGCAATCCTATCCCTATTGTTGTGTTTTTTTTACAACTTTTTTTCGCCTGAACCAGCATTTTTATATTTTTGATGACCGTATCAAAAGTCGACGCATTCATCCCGTGAGTAATTTTATATTTTTCTTTTGAAGCCGCATCAAGGCTTATTCTTACCCAAGTGCAGCTGTTTACTATATCTTTGACATTGCTTTCATTCAACAAAATTCCGTTTGTTATAAATCCCACATCCAAACCTATTTTGTTTGCGTAAATAACGGCCTTTACGGTATCTTTATTACACAAAGGATCTCCGCCGCCCGTAAATGTAACGGCTTTCCCGCCAAATGATTTAATTTGTTTTAATATTTTTTTTGCTTCCGCAAGAGTCATGCTCACTAGATGTTCGGACTGTTGAAAAAACCCGAAGCAGAAATGGCATTTTGCATTACATACGTTTGTCATATCCAGCTCATAAGTTACAGGCCTTGAAATTCCATTTTTCTGCCATTCGCTTATTCTGTCAATATGTTGTAGGATTTTTGAAGAAGAAAACTGACTGACTTTCATGTTATCACATTCCGTCTGGCAGTTTTTCCATTATTTCAAGAACATTCTTCGTCCATTTATCAATTAAAAGTTCTATATTTTTCGTTCTAAGAACATTATAATTCATATTATTCGCCGAATATCCCTTACCGCCTATATGATATATAAATGTGTCACCTGCAATGATTATGTTATATCCTGCCTGTTTGACTCTCATGCAGTAATCAAAATCTTCGTAACCGCCGGGTCCGAACATTTCATCCAAAACTCCGACATTAAACAAAACTTCTCTTTTTATAAGGACACAAAAACCTATTATTCTGCTCACAGAAAACCAAAAACCGGCATTTTGAGTCAATATTTCGCCGGCAAATTTTTGTATTGCCTCATCATCAGAAGCAGCTCCGTCGAAAACTACAACTTGTCTGCCCGAAGCATGGTTAGTGCAGGGACCGACTATTCCGGTATTTTTATCGCTTTCGGCAACCGCAATCATTCTGCCAAGCCAACCGTCTGTTAAAATAACGTCGTTATTTAAAAGCAGCACATACTCGCCTTCTGAAATTTCAATTCCCTGGTTGTTTGCGCAGGCAAATCCTAAATTTGAATCGTTAAATATTACCTTGATGTTTGAATGTTTTGATTTCAAATCTTCCAGATAAGTTTTAGTATCGTCTTTTGTTGATCCGTTGTCGACAAATATAAGTTCATAGTTTACGTCCGCAGTATGTTTAAAAAGCGATTCAACACAAATTTTTGTATCGTCAAGCTGGTTATAAGTTAACATTATTATGCTTACAAGCGGTTTTGTTTTATCTGCGGGCTGCAAGCCCTTTGACATAATTTCGTCAATCGTGCTCAGGCTGACTTTAGAAACTTTATTTTTTATCATTTCAGCCTGTTCAGAAGATTCAGTTATAACGGCGTCCGCTAATTGGCAATTGCTTATCTCTATCGCGCTTGATATTTTCAATATTTTATAAACTTCATCATAAATACTTTCATTTTGTTTTACATATTTTTCTAAATTTGAGATTGACGGAAGGAACAAAATAATTCTAGATTTGACGCTCAGAACCTTCGCGGCTCTGATTGCCCTGTGGTGTTCGGTTACATCCGGATAAGCAAAAATAATTGTTTCATATGAATTTGAGAGCAGTTGTTTTTTCAACGATTCGATGCAATCATCGGCAAAAAAGAAAAATTCGTATTTCCCGAATTTATCGAAACATTTTTCATGTTTTTTGTCGATATTATCTTTATACTTTGCAGATATGACTACTAAGTTTGTTGACATAAACCCATACTCTCCTGTAAGAAGAATCGGGAAGGCGGGACTTGAACCCGCAGCCTCCTGCTCCCAAAGCAGGCGCGATAGCCAATTACGCTACTTCCCGAATATCAGCATTTTTTAACGATCAGTGCCGTTGATTATATCACAATATAAGATTCTTTGTCAATTTGCGGATATTTACACAAAAATACCGTTAATTTTTTAAAAAAACTTCATTGTAATTTTATGTTTTTATTTTAACGTTTTATATTGCTGAAATTTAAAAACAAATTTTTTATATCATTCTGACAAACATGATACAACCGTGAAAATAAAGAAAAAAATTTATAAAATATAGATTTCAAAAATCAGAACAGAGGACTGAACAATCTCATTACAGTCTGCATTAATCTGTCAGTTTTGCTCTGTACGCGAAGATATCCTTCATCCATAATCAAGCTTTTGTTCACATCCCGGATAAAAATATCGGCCATCTGCGAAACAATGTCTTTGCCGTACATAAGCATTGTAAGCTCAAAATGCAGTTTAAAACTTCTTATGTCTATATTAAACGTGCCGAGCGATGCTATTTCATTGTCTACAATCAAAGTTTTACTGTGAATAAAGGCAGGATAAAGATAAACTTTTGCTCCTGTTTTAACCATATCGCTGACATAACTTTTTGTCGCAAAATAAACTGCTTTTTTGTCAGGTATTTCAGGTATCATAATTCGCACATCAACTCCGCCTCTGACTGCTGTAGCAACAGCATCGGCAAAGCTGTCATCGGGTATATAATATGGTGTTTGAATCCATATCCTTTCTTTGGCGCCGTAAATGAGTTTGATGTATGTTTGTTTTATTTCCTCGGTTACAACATCGGGTCCCGAACTTATAAGCTGCATCGGAAGTATCTTTGTAACATCATGTCTGCCGAAATCAGATATCAGATTTGAAACGTCTTTATTTGCGACATAAGCGTAATCCTGTAAAAATCTAAGATTAACAAGGGCAACAGCATCTCCGATAACTTTCATATGCGTATCACGCCAGGGAATTTCTCCCTGATTCATATATTCGTCGCCTATATTTGCCCCTCCTGTATATGCTATTTCATTATCTATTATTACCATTTTACGATGATTTCTGAAATTTAAATTTCTGTTTAAATATTTCCAGGGCCCAGCCAAAAATCTCAAAACTTCGCCGCCGCTGTCTGTAAGCGGTTTAAAAAAATCTCTGTTAGCCCAAAGAGACCCTATATCATCCACTATAAGTTTTATCTTGACGCCGTCTTTTGCTTTTTGTACCAAAACCTCCAGCAGTTTTGATCCTATTACGTCTTTTCTGTAAACAAAATATAAAACATTTACCGTTTTTTTTGCATTGGAAATATCATTTATCATATCCTCGTACTGTTCAGATATGTCAGTATAAATTTTTACATCATTATTTATGGCCAGAGGGGCAAGATTGTATTTGGAATTGAATTCTATTATATCCTTAACGTTATTTTGCTCAAAAAAATCGGTTTTATTGAATTCTTTTATATTTCTGTGGAGGAATTTTGCAAGTTTTGTGTCGCTCTGCATTTTAAGATAAAACTTTTTACGGTTTTTTAAAGACGGGCCTTTGCCGATAATAATATATAAAAAAAAACCAAATATCGGCAGCAAAAGTATGACAAGAGTCCATACCATTATTGAGTACGGTTTTCTGTGCTCCTTAAAAATCATAAAGACTATCAACAGAAAATTAATAAAAACAAAACCGAGCAGTACAAGCCAATAAATGCCTATTTCAAGTTTAAACATTTTTGACGCTCCTGACATACAGTTTTTATGATTGTATTAAAAACTGTCGTCTCCGTCAACCTTAATTATCCTCTTAAAAAACTTGACAAACTGTATCAATTTTATATATAAGTATGGGGAGTAATGTTGAGAGTTTATTTTAGCATCCGTTTCAAGTACGTTTTTCAAAAATTATCAGAGCTCCGATGGCGGACTCTTACTGCCTGAGGCCTTTCATTGCAGTATATTTTTAAAAAATCAAACCATCAATATTAAGGAGTAATATATGTTAGAAGATAAAAAAATAATTTTAGGCGAAAAAGATATTCCCAGACAGTGGTATAACATAGCTGCAGACTTAAAGCCTATGGATCCGCCGTTTAACACAAGAACGGGGAAGATTGCGACCAAAGAAGATTTTATGCCTATATTTTGTGAAGACATTATAAACCAGGAAATGACCAGAGACAGATTTGTCGACATTCCGGAAGAAGTGGTTCACATATATAAGATATGGAGACCTTCTCCTCTTATCAGAGCAAGACATCTTGAAAAATTTCTTGATACTCCGGCAAAGATTTATTTTAAAAATGAAGGCGTAAGCCCCTCGGGAAGCCACAAATCTAATTCGGCAATACCTCAGGCTTATTACAATAAAAAATGCGGAGTAAAAAGAATAGCCACCGAAACAGGCGCAGGCCAATGGGGTTCGGCTTTGTCAATGGCATGCAAATTCTATGATATGGAATGTGTTGTATACATGGTCAAAGTCTCATATGAGCAAAAACCCTATAGAAAAATTCTGATGCAGGTTTACGGAGCAAGCGTATTTTCAAGCCCGTCAAAATATACTGAAGTCGGCAGAAAAGTTTTAGATACCGATCCTTCAAATCCCGGTTCTTTGGGAATAGCAATATCAGAGGCAATTGAAGACGTCATTACACATAAAGATACCAAATATGCGCTTGGAAGCGTTTTAAATCATGTCGCATTGCATCAAACGGTTTTAGGTCTTGAAGCAAAAAAACAAATGGAAGTAATCGGCAGATATCCTGATGTCGTTATCGCATGTCTGGGAGGCGGATCTAATTTTGCAGGCTTGTCCTTTCCTTTTCTGATGGATAAAATTCAGGGAAAAAATAAAAATTTAAGAGCAATTGCAGTTGAGCCTTCGGCATGTCCGAAACTTACGCACGGAGTTTTCGCATATGATTACGGAGACAGTTCAGGTTTTACGCCTGCAATGAAGATGTATACTTTGGGACACTCTTTTATTCCCGGCGGAACGCATGCCGGCGGTTTAAGATATCACGGAGCTTCTCCTTTGGTTTCTGCAATAGTAAAAGAAGGCCTGGCAGAAACGGCTGTAGTTAAACAGAGAGAAGTTTTTGATGCTGCTATAAAATTCACAAGATGCGAAGGAATACTTCCTGCTCCGGAATCGGCGCATGCCGTAAAAGTTGCAATAGATGAAGCTTTAAAGGCAAAAGAAGAAGGTGTTTCTAAAACAATATTATTTAATCTTTCGGGTCACGGACATTTCGATTTATCTGCTTACGAACATGCCCTTGCCGGAGATCTTGAAGATTGCGTATATTCAAAAGAAGAAGTCGAAAAGAATTTAAAATTTTTACCAGAGGTTAAAATATAATGGCTAAAACAGGAATAATTTGTACAATGGGACCGGCGACAAGGTCAATGGAAATCTTGAAGAAAATGGCGGATTCGGGAATGACGGTCGCAAGACTTAATTTCTCGCACGGAAGTTTTGAACAATATGAAAAAGATATTGCTTTAATCAGAACCGTAAATAAAAAATACAACAAGAAAATCAAAATTCTCGGCGATCTTGAAGGCCACAGAATAAGAGTCGGCGAGCTTAAAGACGGCAAACCTGTGACTTTGAAAAAAGGGCAAAAGCTGACTCTTACAAAGAAAGAAATAATCGGAGACAGCAATACCGTTTCAATAGATTATTCGGGACCTATTTCCGATTTAAAAAAAGGACTCGACATATACATTGACGACGGCAATTTAAAACTTACGGTTCTTTCTGTCGCAAAAGACAGCGTCGTAACCGAAGTTGAAGTGGATTATCTTTTGAAGCAAAACAAAGGAGTCAATATACCGGATGCAAAACTGCATTTTCCGGAAATAGAAGAACATGACATGGAGCATATAGAATTCGCGATAAAAAACAAGCTCGATTTTTTGGCAAATTCCTTCGTAAGAAATAAACATGACATGCTCGCACTTAAAAATGCAGTTTCAGAGAAACATCCAAAATGCAAATTAATAGCAAAAATAGAAGACAGAGAAGGCCTTGATAACTTAACATCAATTCTTGATACATGCGACGGAATAATGGTTGCAAGAGGAGATTTGGGAATATCAATTCCTTTATGGACCGTTCCTGTGGTGCAGAAATATATAATAAAAAAATGCCGTTCAAGAAACAAATTTGTTATTACTGCAACACAGATGCTTGAAAGCATGGTTGAATCGCCTACTCCTACAAGAGCCGAAGTAAGCGATGTCGCAAACGCAATAATAGACGGAAGCAATTATGTCATGCTTTCGGCTGAAACTGCTATAGGAAAATTCCCGGATAAAGCAGTAAAAATGATGGGCAACATTATAGCTTTCACCGAAAGAAACATTTACAGACTTTTATGAACGAAATAATATATTCGCTTGTGGCAATGACGTCGGCGTTATGCGGAACTTTTCTGGTACTGAAATTCAGTGACTGGTCCAGAAAAAATTCCGTGCTGCTTATAGGATTTGCCGCAGGCGTAATGCTTTCAATAGCGTTCATACATCTTATGCCTGAAGCTCTTGAAAACACGTCGAATGCAATCTACTGCGTTCTTGCCGGATTTTTGACAATGTTTTTTTTACAGCATTTTTTATTTTTTCACCCGTGCCACGAAGAGCATTGCGACGTTCATCATCTCGGCACATTGTCGACTTTAGGGCTTGGCATGCACTCGTTTTTTGATGGTCTTATAGTCTGCATAGGTTTTGAAGCAAGTTTTTCAATAGGAATTCTTACAACAGCCGCCGTAATATTTCATAAAATCTGCGACGGAATAACAATAACAAGCATTTTAATACACACAAATATGGATACAAAAAAAATATTCAAATATTCTTTGCTTGTAGCTTTGTTTACGCCTAT
>CAYTCB010000020.1:0-16224 GCA_964436195.1 uncultured Elusimicrobiaceae bacterium | reverse complement strand
TTGTTCCTACGTTTACATGCGGTTTTGATCTATCAAATTTCTCTTTTGACATCTTTTTCTCCTTTGCTTTTTATACTATTATATTTTCTTTTCCAAAATTTTATCTGCTATCTGCTTAGGAACTTCTTCATAGTGTGAAGGTTCCATTGAATAGTTGCCTCTTCCCTGCGTCAACGAACGAAGCGTTGTTGAATAACCGAACATTTCAGACAAAGGAACGTTAGCTTTTATATGCTGAACTTTGTTCCTCGAATCCATGTTCATAATTTTTCCTCTTCTTGAGTTCAAATCTCCGATTACGTCGCCCATATAATCTTCAGGAACGACGACTTCGGTTTTCATGATTGGTTCAAGAATGACAGGATTTGCTTTTTTGCATGCATCTTTAAACGCCATTGAACCTGCGATCTTAAATGCCATTTCCGAAGAGTCAACTTCATGGAACGAACCGTCAGTCAAGGTAACTTTTATGTCTACTACAGGATAACCCGCCAGTGTTCCCGCAGTAAGTGCTTCTCTGATACCTTTTTCAACTGCCGGTATGTATTCTCTGGGAATAACACCGCCGACAATTTTGTTGACGAATTCAAATCCTTTTGCGGCTTCAAGAGGCTCTGCCGTAATAATAACGTGACCGTACTGTCCTCTTCCGCCTGTCTGCCTGATGTACTTGGATTCTGCTTCTGCAGATTTTCTGATTGTTTCTCTGTATGCAACCTGAGGTCTTCCGACGTTTGCCTGAACGTTAAATTCTCTTTTCATTCTGTCTACGAGAATTTCAAGATGAAGTTCGCCCATACCAGAAATAATGGTCTGGCCGGTTTCTTCATCAGTTTTAACGGTAAACGTAGGATCTTCTTCTGCGAGTCTGCTCAAAGCGTTTGCAAGTTTTTCTTCATCAGCTTTTGATTTAGGCTCGATTGCGACCGAGATAACAGGATCAGGGAAATCCATAGATTCAAGAACTACAGGATTTGCTTCATCGCAAAGCGTGTCGCCGGTCGTGGTATTTTTCAATCCGACTACCGCGGCTATATCGCCTGCTCTTACTTCCTTGATTTCCTCTCTGTTGTTTGAATGCATTCTTACGATACGAGATATTCTTTCCTTGTTGTTTTTACCAGGATTGAGAACGTAAGATCCGCTGTTCAAAGTTCCGGAGTATACTCTTATGTAGGTCAGTTTTCCTATGAAAGGATCTGCCTGTATTTTAAATGCAAGCGCCGCGAAAGGAGCATTATCGTCGGCAGTTCTTGCAACTTCTTCATTAGTTTCAGGGTTAACGCATTTCAAGTCTTTTCTGTCAAGCGGAGAAGGGAGATAATCGCATACCGCGTCCAACATAGGCTGCACGCCTTTGTTCTTAAACGCCGTTCCGCATAATACAGGGATTAATTTTATTTTAAGTGTTGCTTCTCTGATTGCTGATTTGATTTGTGCTTCGGTAGGTTCTTTTCCTTCCATGTAGGCATTCATGACTTCTTCGCTGTAATCTGCGACTAATTCTATCATGTTTGCTCTGTACTGCTTTGCCTTTTCTACTAAATCTGCCGGAATGTCGGTAACGTCAAATTTTGCGCCTAATTCTTCGCCGCTCCAAATGTGAGCTTTCATTTCCACCAAATCTACTATTCCTTTAAATTCTGATTCCTGGCCTATCGGGATCTGTATCGGAAGAGGATTTGCTCCGAGTTTTTCTTTAACCTGGGAGACAACCATATAGAAATCTGCGCCTATTTTGTCCATCTTATTTGAAAATATGATTCTGGGAACGTGGTATTTATCAGCCTGTCTCCAAACCGTTTCAGACTGGGGTTCAACGCCGTTTCCTGAGTCAAACACAACGACCGCACCGTCTAAAACTCTAAGAGATCTTTCAACTTCAGCCGTAAAGTCAACGTGGCCGGGGGTATCTATTATGTTAAACTGCATGTCTCTCCATTTGCAGTATGTTGCGGCTGATGTTATGGTTATGCCTCTTTCTCTTTCCTGTTCCATCCAGTCCATAGTAGCGGCACCTTCATGAACTTCGCCTATTTTATGTGTTCTTCCCGTATAATACAGGATTCTTTCGGTTGTCGTCGTTTTTCCTGCATCAATATGAGCGGCAATACCGAAATTTCTAATTTTTTCCAATACAAATTCTCTAGCCATGTGTTTTCCTCAAAAATTTATTGTCAACCCTGCAAACGGTTGCATTTTAAAAACAAAATGTAAAAAAAACATCAACGCATATTTTTTGCGTAAATATGCATTATTTTTTTACATTAAACAGTAAAAAAATACAGACTTTCCGCATTGTCCCCGCCTTAAAAACAGCGACGACGCAATGCAGACAAGTTTGTGAATTATACATTATTCGGCCGGCAATGTCAATAGTTCAGCAACAACGGAACAAAACGCGCTTTTTAATGGCAACTTCACACTATATAATAAGTATGCCGGGCCGCTTGAAGCCTTTTTGTAAAAATTTTGTAAAATTGTGCCAAAATCATTGAATTCAATATTATTTTATACTATACTTTGTCAGCATGAAAAAGATTATCGGATTATTTTTATTTTTAATTATACTCTTATCTCCTTTGAGTTCCGTAGCATATATTAAAACGGAAAACGTTAATATAAAAAACGGCGCTCAGGGCATTTCCGATATAATTAAAGTACAATGCGCGGTTTATAACCAGACAAAACGTTTTATTCTGGACATAGGCGATATAATAAGCAAAGATGTTTCTGCCGTACTGTCCGAAACATCACATAAAAAGGATTTATCTTTTTCGGCAAATGACAACATATTCTATACATCGGAAAAAAGTTCGATCGCAAGTCCTATTCTTTCTTTCGCAAAAACGGACAAAGGCATCGCTTTTCATGGGTCAGACACATCGGCTCTAATGCTTATTCTATTTATTCTTATAACATTTTTAATCAAATATCTGGGATTGCTGCGCCTTTTTTACGCTAATAATATTATTAAAATAAATATTTTACTAAAAACACATAAATTCAATTTATGTGTTTTTTATTTTGGGAGATCAAACTTATGAACTTTAAAAAAACTGTGGCTTTCTTTACGGCTTTATGCCTTGTGATTACTCTTTTGCCGGCAAACATATTTGCCTCGGTAAAAGAGCGTGAGGTTATAAATGCCGACGCTCTGAAAATACAAACGCTGATCCCTGCCGATTACGGGAAAATAGTTTATGAATCCGACAACAAAAGCAATCTTCTTGTTGTTAACATACAAGACCTTCATTCTAATTATTTTGTACAAAAAAACATAACAAACATATTAGAAGCCCTTGATAAAAACTATGATATTTCAAATGTTTTTATAGAAGGCGGCTACGACAATATAAATCTGGCATGGCTGAAAAATATTAAAGATGAATCTTTCAGAAATAAATTATCAGAAAAACTTTTTGTTTCCGGAAGACTCACCGGAGCTGAATATTTTGCATATATATCAGGCAGAGAAAATTTTCTAAAAGGACTTGAAGACAAAAACATACACAAAGATAACCTGAAAAGGCTTTCAGATTTAATTTCAAAACAAAAAACGTTTGATTCCGAATTGCAAAAAATAAAATCAGACATCGATTTTCTAAGCAACTCTGTTTTTTCAAGAGATAACAGAAAACTTGCCAAAATTCTGGATAAATTCCACAACGGCTCATTGAGCACCGAGGAATATTATCTGCGTTTATTCAAATTGCTTGACAAGACCGCCGAATATCCCGAAAGATACAACGGCATACTTCCTTTAACGGCTTCTTCTTTTAAAACGATCAATACATATTTGTACATTTCGCAGATGCAGATGCCTGATAATAAAGCCTTGGTAAAAGATGCAAAAGCGTTTGTTTCAATGCTCAAAGCAAAACTTCCTTACAACGAATATCAAACCCTTGAAACCGAAACTTCAAAATTTACCGATTCAAAAAAAATACCGGCTGCATTTAACAATATTGCCGTAAACTACGGAATAAATCTTTCAAAAGATTATCCTGTTTTAAACAAATTCATAACAGGCAATATGATTGCCGCGACGATCAATCCTATGGAGCTTATAGCCGAAGACCGAATACTTATAAACAGCCTAAGACAGGCTTTTTCAAGAAACCAGACTGAATACGAAATTTCTTTCCTGTCTGATTTCTACACCGTATTTAAAGATTATATGTCGACAAATTTAACTGCCGCAAATTACCAGTATTTTATTTCAAAAAATAAGAAATTCGCCGAAATTTATTCAAAATACGCAACGGTCAACAGACTAAAAAACTTAACTCCTTATTTTGCCGAACTTAATAAATATTATGAAATAAACAATGCCAGAAACTCCATTTTTGCAAACAAAATTTTAAACAACAGAGATCTAAGATACGGCGGCGCAAACCAGGGTAAAAATATTTTTGAACGCTCCAAAGATATTGTGGTCGTTATAAGCGGAGGATTCCATTCAAAAGGCCTTCAGGAGCTTTTCAAAGATAAAAATATCAGCTTTGTAACTATTTCTCCGGCGATAGAAAATATTCAGAATACTGAAAAAACTTACAGAAACATGATAAAAGAAGAAGTCTCTATTGACGCAAACGCCCTGAGTTTTACAGTAGCCTCAAGCGTAAGCGATTTTCTTAAGTTCAATATGGCGGTAAATGCCGGTCTTGAAATACTCGGCGGCGCTTATTCAAAGGAAACAATTGATACGGTAACGGACAAATTAAAATCAATGGTAACGGATGATGTTACGGTTGAATTTTCTCAGGACAAAACAACAATAAACGTAGGAACAAGAAAAATCATACTCACAAACGACAGCGGCGCAATTAAAAACACAACAACGGAAGAAGATTTTGACGAATACTCACAGGCAGAAATAAATTCGTCTTATATTAATTCTCTTTTTGAAAACAATCCCGAATTGAATTTTTCAGACGGACTTATTTTTGAACTCAGAAATGCAGAAAACAATAATATATTAAGCATAAAAGGAATTGACTTGTCGGTAATAGCAAGACTTCCGGAACTTATTCAGCAATATCTTTACGAAAGCCTGCCTCAGACCGTAAAAAATAAAATGAACCCGCCAAATCCGCCGGCGGTTCTTATAACAGACAACAATATCGTTAAAAAAATAAAAAACATTCGCAGCCCTTTTTTAAGAAGACTCTCATACAAAATTTATTCTATAATAATCGCCCCTATAATCGAAGCTCCGTTATTGAACAGAATTTACGAAACTGCAAAAACAGATCCTAAAAAATCACAAAAAATGATTTCAGATATGCTTAAGCAGCATGAAGGATTTAATAAAAACACCAAAACAAGATATGAGTCGGGGATCAAAAAAATACTGGACGGAATGGACAGAACTAATGTTTTCTTTACAAAAAACAAAGTTCTTGCATTCGCATCAGGCTTTTCAGTAAGCCTGTCAAATGTTGTCATACACGGCACATGGAATAAACATGAACTGGAAAGAGCTCACGGCAAAAAGATTCTGACTTTTAGGGAAAGAATAACAAAAGCCATCACAATTTTGTTTATTTTAATCACAATACCTTCAATAGTTTTATCGCTGCCGGGAGTAAGCGATATTTTCAACAATTTATCTTCAATACCGATTGTATCTACCGTATTGACCGGTATTGACGCCTCATCCTATATTGACATAACCAAGAATTCAGAATTGAGACAGACGCAGGTTGTTGAAATAATGGAAAGAATCCAAAATTTGGATTCAGCAAAAACAAACCAGTACTACGGCGAACTGATAAACCTTCAGAAAGATCTTACAAGCGAAGAATACATGGCTTCAATGGTTGACGGCAACTACATAAAATGGTGGAAAGAACAGCTGGCAGTTGTTGAAGATCAAATAGCTGACGGCCTTCCGATTATAGAAAGCGATACTGACCTTACAACAATGTTTGGAACAGCATATACCGAGAAAGAACATGGTTTCTTAAAAATTCTCTCATTGCGAAATAACAATGAAGCGTTATTAAAAATAATAAATGATTTAACCCAGCCAAGGGATTACAGATATTATGCCCATATGGTCCTTATGGCATCAGGAACATATACCCCCAAAGAAGGAGAATTTGATGAACTATTCAACAGACAGGAAACTCTTGACTGGGTCGGACAGGAATCAACCGAAGACAAAACAGACTTTGATGCGAAAGTTGAAAGCTATATAATGAACTATCTTTATGAGGCCAATGTATCGGCAAAAGATATTCTGCGCAATTCAAGACTTGTTTTGAGCGGCGGAACAAATGTTGCCGCAAGGTCGGATTTGTCTTACAGCTCGCCTGTCGGATCTCTGTCGGCTCTTGCAGCCCACGAACTCGGACACAGACGTTTATTTAACATGCTCGGTTCAAAAAGCAGTTATCTTTTATCGGGTATAGGAGAATTATACGCTTACTCCGTACAATACACTCTTTCGCTTGAACTGGATGTCCCGGTTCACAATGTAAGCCCGAAATCAATATCCGAAATGATGGATCAGACGGAAGTTCATGATGCCGGGCATATGGTAATAGATTCAATACAGACAAATTTCGGAAACGAATATATGCCTCTTTTATCGCGTTCAGTCGAAGAATACCAGATGAGCCTTGAATCCGACCCTGAAATTTCAATGAGAGAAACTGTTTTAAACATAGTCAATATTTTTGCAGATAAAGTAATTGCCCAGGAAATTCAGAATAACACGCTCACGACAAGCAGAGCCGAAAGAAAAAAAGAAATTGTTATACAGCTTATGAATTACGAAAATTATTTCGGCGATTTCATTGAACCGTATCTGGATGATCCGCAGATAAAAGAAATTAACGATTATTTCATATCAAATTTAAAAGGAACTGACACAGAATATGAATTTTTCAACAGACTGTTGACAATAAGAGGTGAATTAAACAAACCTGACAGCCATTTCACGCCGACGACAGAAGAACAATCTTCGTATGTAATGTGGAAATATATGCTTGAAGGACTTGACACAACAATAGTAAACAGCGAAGCTACCATAGACAAATTAAATCTGTCGGCAAAATATCATTCGGTCTATACGGATGAACAGATAACTTATATAAAAATAACCGAAATGAAGAACGAAGAGACAAAAGACAGCCTTGTTTCGGTAATCAATAACGAAAATCTGGATATGAAATACAGATTTTACGCATATATGCTCGCGTTAAAGAGATTCAACACCGACGATTCAATTGCCCCTCTTATAGACAAAAAAACAATAGTAGAATATCTTTCCGATTATAAAGACTCTTCAGATTTTTCAAGCACGCTGAGCGGAATATACAACTGGCAGACTCTGTGCGGCATGGTAAGTTTTGTTTCAGGCAACACTTTTGATTCATATTCAATAGGAAATCTTCTTTTCAAACCGATGATACTGTCAGGAGAAGTAAATCCTGAAAACACGGAATATGTTAGCAATATATACGTCTACAATTATGTAAAAGAATATTTAAAAGATATCACTTCAAATCCTGTAATTTATGCTGCTGTGGCAAATGATTTAAATTCGCTGGCAGATATAAAAATATTCATGTTAAACACAAGAGAAGAGTTTACGGGCATGTTTGTAAATATGAGCATACTTAAAATTTCTCATATTATTTCAACGGATACGGCTTTACCGGCCGTTACGGTTATAAATCAAAATTCTACCGCTGCTGAAATAGGAACGGCTCTGAGTTCAAAAATCTACAGCGTTGACGGCAAAGAAGGCCTTGAAATATTAAAACAGGCCGTAAAAAATCAAATTCTTAGTTCAGACCAAACAATGACTATGAATCGCAATATGCTTTACGGCGTATTGACAATATTTGAAAATAAAATTAAAGATACTGACGTAAAAAACATTGATGTCGCACAAGTTTTACAGCAATCCATAGACGAATACATACAGAAGAATGATTTTACAAGATGCAATCTGCCCGTAAAAGATATGGCCAGCGCTTATTTTATAAGCGATTATCTTGACCAGGCTGACCAATTATTTACGGAACAGTCAAGACGTGAAACGCTTGAAGGTTTTATAGCTTACGTAAACGCCTCAATCCAGTCCGGCGGTTTTTCATATAAAGATTCGGCTGAACTCGATGCGGCTCTTACGGCAAGCGCAGACGCATACTCAACGTTTAACATAGAAAACTCAAAAGCCGAAACCGTAAAAGGCATAATACACCAATACGCCGTAATTACGGCAGACGCCGAAATAGCGGCAGGGACTCTGCAGCCCGACCAAAAAGATGCAAGAATCGAAGAAATAGAAACGAGTATTACGCCGACATTCAGATTTACCATAGACAACAAAATAGTTTCTAAAATCAAAAATATTAAAAACAAAAAAATAAGAACTCTTTTATATAACGCATATTCTGTAATAATAGCTCCAGTATCTGAAGCGCCTTTATTGAACGCCATATACAGAGCCGGCTTAACAGACGTAAAAAAATCAGAGGCCTTAAAAGAAGATTTCTTTAAAAAACACGCAGGATTTAACAAAACAACAAGAATAGACTATGAAGCAATAATGGAACAAATGCTTGGCAAAATAAACAGAACATACAAATTCACCTTAAGACTGACTCATTCTGCAAAAATTGCCGAAATAACTTCAACAATAACAAACGTTCTTGTACATAAAAAATGGAATAAAAAACAAATTAAATTAGAAAAAAAGAGAATACGCGCAAAAACCCCCAGACTTGTAAGATGGGCAAAAAAACTTGCCGTTACTGCCGCTTTACTTATAGGTCTTTCTGTCGGAGCTCTTGCAATAATTTCTCCGTCGGATTTTGTATCAACGTGCCAGTCGACAGCTTATACCATAACGGCCGTCGACCACAGCAGCACAACCGGATATTATTCAAGCCTTCTTGAAATAAGAAAAAATCTTGGATCGGAAGATTTTATGCCGGATATTATGGACATCTACTATACGCCGGTATGGAAGTATCAGGTACACGACGTTGAAGATAAGATTGCCGACGGCCTTGATACCATAATGAAAAATGAAACGCTGAAAAAAGACCTGGAAAGCGTTTACAGCCAACGCGATATAGGATACTTGAAAATATTGTCGGTAAGAAAAGAACCGACCGAACTTATTAAAATAATCAACGACGTCTCTCAGGACAGAGATTACAGATATTTTGCGCATATGATTCTTATTGCCGAGGGAGATTATACTCCTAAAGACGGCGAATTTGCCGCATTATTTGACAGACAGGCAACTTTGGAGTGGATAAAATCTGAAAATGAAAGAGGCCAAATCGCAACGGATTTCGAATGGCAGGTTGAAAATTACATAATGAATTTCATAGTTGATGCAAATGTTCCGGCCGATTTTATCCAGAAGTGGTCCAGAATGATTTTAAGCGGAGACACTTACATAGTGGCAAGAGCCGATTTATCATACAGCGCCGACAAAAATGCAAACTTATCTTCAACATCAGCCCATGAAATAGGCCATGACAGACTTTATTTAATATTGTCGGAAGAAAAAAATCCTTTTACCGACAATACTTATTATAACCTGATTACCGGCCTTGTAAAATCTTATCTCACGAAAATGTCGGTTCATGAATTATACGCCTATTCTTCACAGACAGTTATGGAATTTGAAGCCGGACTTGATATTGAAACAGGCAGCAGCCAGGCAATGGCAGAAATAGGAGACGGCACCGAGGAACACGATGCCGGCAGTTTGGTTCTTGAATCGGTTAAAACGTCAATGGGGCCCGAATATGCTGAATTTTTAAAACAGGCCATAGAAGAATACCAGTCAGACGCAAATTTTGAAAATAAGGCAACACGTGAAGTTGTATATGAAATCACGGCTCTGTTCTCTCAAAAGGTTGCCGATTCGGAACTGGCCGCAGGAAAAATAACAGCTTCTTCAAAACAAACAAGAGAGCAGGAAATAGTTTCAAAAATAATGAATTACCAGAATTTCTTCGGACAATATATAGATTCATATCTTGGCCAGCCTCAGGTTAAACTTTTGCATGACCGAGTAGGAATGTATCTTAAGGACGTAAAAACAGAACAGCAGTTTGTTGAAGCGTTATTAAAGATAAGAACCGAAATGGTAAATCCGAAAAGTGACATTTCTCCGGAAATAGCCGATTCGTCTTACTATTCGATATGGAGATATGTATTGAAAGATTTAGACACGATTTTGGCCGGAAACGCAAAAGAAATAACAGGCCAGCAATATACGGATGCTTTTGCCAAGGCTTATACGCAAAACGAATTTGAATATGTAAAGATGGCGTCTCTGCCTTATACTTTGACAAGTTCAATGGAACTGGGCAATAAACAACAGCTCATCAATATAGTGAAGGGCGACAAAGATTTGAAATACAGATTTTACGCATATATGATGCTTATAGACAAAAACTCCGACGATACAAAACTGTTGAGACTGATGAATAAGGCGGAAGTTGAAGAATATCTGCGTGAATATAATTATTCAGAATACGATTTTACAAATATTCATAATATTTATGAATGGAGAACATTATGCGCAATGGTAAATTTTATTTCGACAGATACTTTCGATTCAAATGCTGCCGGCGATTTGCTGCTTGAACCGACGATTTTTAAAGATACACAGTCTGTTACGACAGGAAACATCTACGCTTACAATGTTGTAGCCGGTCGTTTTAAAGATTTAACCTCAAATCCTGTGCTTCTTGCGGCAATTGCAAATGATCTAAACTCAGTGTATGAAACACAATCATATATGGGAACGAAATCATCGTTTATCGATTTATACGGGACGATAAGCGCTTTGAGAATGGCTGAAACTTTATCGATACCGATAGAAGGACTGCCGTCGGTAAAACTTACCGACATCAGCAATAAAAGCTCATATCTTGAAATGGCTGCCGCTTTAAACGGCAGAATATCCCAGATTTCGGGAGAAGAAGGACTTAAAACACTTGATACGGCAGCAAAAAATTATATTTCTGAAACAGATCAAAAAATGACGTTCAGAAGGAATATGCTTTTCGGCGTAATGAATATATTTGACGCAAAGATAAAAGCCTTGAATAATACTCCGGCAAATATTGAAGAAATTATGGACGAATCAATAGAAGAATACATCAACGGCAATAATTTCACGTCTTGCAAACTTCCTATAAGGGATATGGCGCAGGCTTATTTCATATCATCATATCTTAGTGAAGCAAGCAAATTGTTTACCGACACTGAAATTCGGCAATATTTAAATGAATTTTCCGATTTTATAGAAAAAGAATATTCTCATTCGTCTGCAACAGACGCCGACGCTTTAATTTCTTCTCTTACTTCAAAAATTGAAACGTATACGACATTTTCGCCGCAGGAAAATAAAAACGAAGTAGTAAAAGGCATCGTTGAACAATATGCTTCAATTCTTGCCGGCAAAAAAAATGTCGCTGAAGATGAAAAACCTGTATTTGTGCAGGCAACGACAAATGATATTTTAAATTACGCTTCAACCGAAAACACTTACTCGCTTTCAAATTTCAAACTGATTGCTCCTTTTGACATGATTGTTATATTTGCCTCGATGATTATGGGAATATTTATTTACAACGGCAACAAAAATAACTCGCCTCATAAAATTGGAATTTTCTACAAACAGATAACGTCCGATGAAATTTCCGATGCTGAACAAACCCAGCTGTCAAAAGATTTATTTGCAAATGTTTTTGTAATAACGGGAAAGATGCCTGCCGAAAAAATCCTGGAATTTAACTTTAAACCTTCCGGATTAAAAATAAACGGTCAGATATTATATACGGCAGTCACGGCAAAAGGCATTTATTTATATTGCGAAAATTCAGATTACGGACAAACCGTAAACGACACAAAAAACTCCGAAGTTCTCAACAGTCAAATAGCGGAATTTATTTCAAAAGCATACGGAGTAAATATAAAATCCGAGAAAACCCAATTTATTTTTGCCCAGGTTGTTAATGCCGAAAAAGAATCCGTAAGCTGGGACAATGAAATATTTACGATAAAAATGCCTTTATTAAATGCAGCCTCCGGCTTTGAAAGACAGCAAGAAATAATGGGTTCGTATATGAACGTATTAAAAAAATACGCATTTGCCTTAAGAGAAAGCATTTACAGATATGTGGACGACCTAAGCATCGAAACATCCAAAGAAGACAGAATGAAAGAATTTTTGGATTTAATTGAACAGCAGAAAAATATAAGCTGCCAGATTGTTCTTGGATATGCCCAGTATATAAAACTTGCCGAAGATTTCGGACAGGAAAAATTCAACTCCGTACTTGAAGAAGCCAGAACAAAAAATATCAACGTTTATATTCTTACCGCATCGGATGCCGAAAAAGAAGAAGCGTTAAAAAATGACAATCTGTGCGGAACTATAGAAGTTGTTACAAAAGATTCGTGCGTTATAACCGATAAATTTACAAACGACGAAATAACGGCTGCGTTTGACGAAAGCTCTGATACGGTTGAAAAAATAATATCGGCTATGACAAAAAATATCAATAAGCAGCCTATAATATTTAAAAACAGCCTTCTTAAAAAAGCAGTCGCCGATGAACAAGACAGCGTATTGTCAGGCGATTTAAGAAATATTTTCTCAATGACTAAAGTAACAGAGATCATTTCAACTCTTAAATCAAAATATTTATCGGCAAAAATAGCTGAAGCTTATCCAACCGAAAGCCTTGCAAAAAATTTCGGCAGCGAGGATATAAGCAAGATCATTGCGCTATATACAAAAGCGGTTACAACAAAAGATTATTCTCAGGTTATACAGGCTTTAACGGCTCATCAGGATTTAAGCGCATTTTTTGACTTTAAAAAACTTGTTAACGATTCACGGATAAGCGATGAAGACATATCTTTCATAGAACAGATTGTATTCAGAATAGCAGCGGCCGGAAAACTGGCGGAATACGGAAAAGAAATCGGCTTAAAAAACCGCGGATATGAAAATATTCTTGCCAAAGCCATGAAAATGAAAGTTATAGATTTTGCATCTGCTGATAATAATAATATTGATGAAAATGTAAAAGCCATAGATAAAATACAAGACCAGCTTTCTAAAGAACAGATGATGCGCAAATATATTGAAGAGAATGTTGATTCTCTGGTTCAGAGAGCTTTTTCAAAATCAAAACCGGATGTTATCGCAGTAAACACTCTCATATTCTTAATGCCGTTTGCAGATACAAACGACATACAGGTAGATGTGGCAAGCCTGGCGCTGGCGCAGCAGGATATCAGCATAACAAGAAATATCCTGTCGGCGGCTTAAGAGTTAATTTAAGATAAAACCAAAATAAAAACGGCTGTGATTAAAAAATCTCAGCCGTTTTTATTTTTACGTAATATATTTTACTTAAGAACCGCGCCAGTCGATGCAGAAGTTACAAATCTTGCATATCTGTTAAGCCAGCCTGTTTTGATTTTAGGCTCAGGCTTCTGCCATGTTTTAAATCTTTTATCTATTTCTTCTTTAGTGAGTTTAACGCTTATCTTTCTTTCAGGTATATTTATATCTATGATATCTCCGTCTTTTATGACAGCTATGACTCCGCCTTCCATAGCTTCAGGAGAAACGTGTCCTATGCACGGACCTCTTGTCCCGCCAGAAAATCTGCCGTCTGTTATAAGAGCTACGGAATCCGATAGTCCCATTCCGTGTATCATGCTTGTGGGAGCCAGCATTTCCCTCATGCCGGGTCCGCCTTTAGGTCCTTCATATCTTATAACCACAACATCGCCTTTTTTTATCTTGCCGCCCATAATTGCGTCCATTGCAAGTTCTTCGCTGTTAAAAACTTTCGCCTTGCCGGTAAATTTCTTCATTTTTTCGCTGACTGCAGCCTGTTTTACAACGCAGCCGTCAGGAGCAATATTTCCTCTCAAGATGGCGATACCGCCCTCTTTATGGTAAGGATTTTTTTCTCTTATAACGTCTGTATCTAAAACTTTTGAATTTTTTGCTATGTCTTTTATATTAAGACCGGAGACTGTTTTATTTGGAAGCAATTTTGCCTTAACGGCAGACAATACTGCAGGAACTCCGCCGGCATTTTCGAGATCTTCCATGTAATGATCGCCCGCAGGTTCAAGCAAACTTATATGAGAAACCTGTCTTGATATTTTATCAAACAGATCAAGTTCGAAATCAACTTTGGCTTCATGCGCTATGGCAGGAAGATGAAGAACAGTATTTGAAGAACCGCCCAATGCCATATCAACGACAATAGCGTTATGCAAAGCATTTTTTGTAATAATCGATCTTGGTGTTACATTGTTTTTTACAAGTTCTACTATCTGTATTCCGGACTCATAAGCTATTCTTCTTTTTTTTGCAGACACCGCGGGAGCCGTAGCGCAACCCGGCAGAGACATTCCCATAGTCTCGGCAAGACATGCCATCGTATTTGCCGTATAAAGACCCTGGCAAGAACCGGCTCCGGGACATGCGCAGACTTCAAGTTCTTCAAGCTCTTTAAGATTTATTTTTTTACTCTGGTATAAACCGACAGCTTCAAAAGTATCTCTTACGAAAGATCTTCTTTTTTTATTGTAAAAACCGGTAAGCATAGGGCCTGCCGTAACAACTATTGAAGGAACATTCAAACGCGAAGCAGCCATAATCATACCGGGCGTAATTTTATCGCAGTTTGTCAAAAGCACAAGACCGTCAAGGCAATGCGCGTTTGCCACTGATTCTATCATATCGCATATAAGTTCTCTTGAAGCAAGCGAATAATGCATGCCGGAATGCCCCATAGAAATGCCGTCGCATATCGCAGGAGTTCCGAATATAAAAGGAACGCCGCCGCCGGCCGCTATTCCTCTTTCTATAAATCTTTCAAGGTCTCTCATTCCTATATGACCCGGAACAAGATCGGTGAAAGAAGAAGCAATTCCTATATACGGTTTATTTTTATCTTTCGGGCTGACGCCTGTCGCATAGATCAAAGATCTGTTCGGAGCTCTGTTTGCGCCGCATTTAATTGTATCGCTTTTCATTTTTATCACCTTTTCTTATTTTTCAAATGTTTATAATATTTTCGTATATCTTCCGAGTTTTCGATTCGCATCGCTTTTTCGCACATTTCAAGAGCCTCGTCATCTTTGCCTACAGCCTCAAGACACATCGCATATCTGTAAAAAGCGATTGCTCTTTTCTGGTCTCTTTCAACCACAAACTGGTAAAACTCGATAGCCTTGTCATAATTTTTTATAGCAAAATTATAATCGGCCATGCCGAGATTGGCTTCAACGAGATTTACTCTGTGCCTTAACGCTCTTGAGTATATTTCTTCCGCCCTGTTCAAATCGCCTATCTTAAGATAAAAAGCGCCTATTTCATAGGTCATCAGAGGATGATAGCTTATAGCGATAACTTTCTCATAATACTCGGATGCTTTTCTGACATCGCCTCTTTCTTCATATATTTTACCTATATGAAACATTGCCACAGGATCTTCATTTTTATATTTTAAAGCTTCCTCAAAACATTCAAAAGCTTTATCATTATCGCACATGTTTTTTGCTTCATAACCTTCATCCATGCAATGCTGATAATTTCTTGCATAAACATTTGAAACAACAAAAAGAATACACATCATAAGTACTGCCGGCATAATTATTTTTTTCATTTTTTACTCTCAATTTTATTTTTTAATAATTTATATTCGACAGAATCCGCAAGCGCCTGCCAGCTTGCATCTATTATATTCTCGCTAACGCCTATCGTTCCCCACGTATGTTTTTGGTCTTTTGATTCTATAAGGACTCTTACGCTTGCCGAAGTATTAGCGTTGCTGTCTATAACACGCACTTTAAAATCTATAAGAAGCACGTCTTTTATTTCAGGATAAAAATTAATAAGAGCCTTCCTCAGACATTTATCAAGCGCATTGACCGGACCTTCGCCTTCGGCAACCGTATGCTCTTCTCTGCCGTTTACGTCAAGTTTTACGGTGGCTTCCGAAATTATTCTTCCGTCTATATTTTTTTCAACGCTTACCCTGTATCCCTTCAAAGTAAAAAAATTATCACAGTGTTTTTCTATTTTTTTTGTCAAAACAAAAAATGAGTCTTCGGCGTCTTCGTACTGGTTTCCCTGATTTTCTTTTTCTTTGACGGATTTTATAACTTTTTTTATCTTATCCGATTGATCGTTAA
>CAYTCB010000019.1:0-16481 GCA_964436195.1 uncultured Elusimicrobiaceae bacterium | reverse complement strand
AGAACCGATATCTGCGATTTTTGTAAAAATTCCGCCTGCGATTCTCAAAACAGAAGCTCCCAGCGATTCTCCTATCGCAAAACCGATAAAACAAGGACCTGCAAAATCTCTCGGTATAAAAAGAAGAATTACAAGCATTATAAAAAGCTCAATGCTTATAAGCAACATTCCTATCGACATACCTGATTTTAAAGGAATTGCAAAAGTAGGATAAGGTTTTCCCTTAAGGCTTGCAAAAGCAGCCCTTGAATTTGCGAAAGTATTAAGTCTCATACCGAACCATGCAACAGCATAGCTTCCCAAAATACCGATAACGCTGCACAATATTATTATGGAAACTTTTAAAAGAGTGAAACCGCTTAAGAAATAAAAATATATAAATATGATCGCTGCAAGAAGAATTTCAAGAATTATTATGAATTTACCCTGTGTTACAAGGTATGTTTTGCATGTTTCATAAATTAGCTCAGAAACATTAAGCATTGATTTGTGAACCGGCAGATTTTTTATTGCATTAAACTGGGTAAAACCGAAAGCCAAACCGAAAATACAGACAAAAAGCCCAAACATCAACAACGAATGTCCTGAAATACCGCCCAAAAACGAAACAGACGATAGATCCGGAATTACAAGATTGGCTTCGCTTGAAGCAAAAGCACATACTGAAGCCGCAACGGTAATCACCAGCGAAAGAAGCATACTCCTCAGTTTTGAAAACATACTATTTTTCTCCTTTTTTCGCCCTTTTTCAGGGTTTTTTATTATGCTTTGGCGTTTTTTAAGATTTTAAAGATTTGTCAATTTTTGACACAAATTGTATATTTATAGCAGTATTTTGTCAAACAAAAATACATACATTTTACTTGAAAAGCCTGTTGGTATTTAGATGGCATATCGCCATGGCAAGAGCATCGGCCGCATCATCGGGTTTTGGAATATCCTTAAGCCCCAAAACAGCCTTAACCATATGCTGCATCTGATGTTTGTCGGCTGATCCGTAACCGGTAAGCGCTATTTTTACATGTCTGGGATTATATTCAAAAACGGGAATATTATTATTGCATACAGCCACAAGAAGAGCGCCTCTTGCCTGCCCTACAGCGGCTACGCTTGCTGCTCTTTTAAGAAAAAATAATTCTTCTATTGCTACAACTTCCGGATTGTATTTTTTTATTACGTTATACATTTCATCGTATAAATATTTCAGTCTTTGCGGCAATTTTTGTTCCGGATAGGTTTTTATGCAGCCGTATTCCAGCATCTTTATTTTATCCGTAGCGCCTTTTTCAACAACGCCCCATCCGGCCATCGAAAGTCCTGGATCTATTCCTAAAACTATCATTTATCCGCCTGTAAAAATAATTTAAAAGAATTATAAACAATATTAATTCTTTTATCAACATCCTCTGAAAACATTTACATTTACCGTTAATAAGTTATATAATCCCATCATTATGATTATAATAGATTCCCACACACATGTATGGCCGGACAAAGTAGCCGAAAAAGCAAAAGATTATCTCAGGCAGTCGTTTTCTATGCCGATATCCGTTATTCCGACAGTTTCAAATTTGCTCAGAATAATGGATGAAAACGCAATATCAAAAAGCGTAATAGCGTCGGTAGCTTCAAGACCTGACCAGGTAATATCGATAAACAACTGGCTTTTTAAAACAGACCGCAAAAGATTTATTCCTTTTGCATCTATTCATCCATTTTACGACAAATGGAAAGAAGAACTCAAAAGAATAAAAGACAACGCTTTCGGAATAAAATTTCAGCCTGAATTTCAGGACTTTTACATAGACGACGAAAAAGTTTTCCCGTTATATGAACAGATACAAAAATTAGATATACCTGTTCTTTTTCACTGTGGAACAGAACTGAGTCTGCCCGGCATAATACACGCTTCTCCTGATAAAATAATAAAAATAACTGATAAATTTCCTGAAATGAAATTTATCGGCGCGCATATGGGCGGATTTAAAATATGGGATGAAGTAATAGAAAAACTTGCCGGCAGAAATATCTATTTCGACACGTCGTCATCAATATCTTATATGAAAAAACAGCAGCTTGATATGCTTATGAAAAAACATTCCGTCGATAAAATTTTGTTCGGAACGGATTTCCCGGTAGGCAACCAAAAAAAAGAAATAGATTTCTTAAAATCTCTTGATATTGAAGAAGATAAAAAGATAAAATTATTCGGCGGTAATATAATAAAATTATTAAATTTACGATAAGGATTAATTATCATGTTAAAAAAACTTTTTGTTTTGTCGGCTTTAGTGTGTTTTTTTGTTTTCACGGGATGTTCTCCTAAAACGGCTGATGTGACTGCGGAACCTAAACTTGAAAATACTCTTGTCTGTTTCGGAGACAGCCTTACAAAAGGAACCGGATCGGAAAACGGAGAAACTTATCCGTATTTTCTTCAAAAGCTTACAAATCTCACCGTTGTAAATGCAGGCGTCCACGGTGATACTTCACAGCAGGGACTGGACAGAATAGACGACATATTCCAATTTAAGCCTTTTATGGTTCTTGTCGAATTCGGAGCAAACGATTTCTTTAAAAAAATCCCGATAGAAACCACTAAGCAGAATATAGAAAAAATCATAGATAAAATACAGGCTACCGGCGCCGTTGCCGTAATCTTATGCACGGAAGACAACCAGCTGCCAGAGCTTCATAAAGCCCTTGTAGAAATAGCAAAAGATAAAAGGGCTCCTCTTATACCGGGAATATTAAATGAAATATGGCCCGACAGAGCATTATTTGCCGACCAGCTGCATCCTAATTCACAGGGATATAAGCTTGTCGCAGAAAAAGTTTATGAAGGGATTAAACCTCTTTTGAAAAAACAACAATAAATACGCTGGAAGCTGAGAAGCTTCTGTCTTTAAAAGTTAGCTTCGTTGCAGAAAGGCATTATATTGTCCATAAGAATATTGAAATCCTTAAGGGTCGTGACTTTGTTGAATCTGTCTCTTATGTGGCACGCATTAGGTATGTCTTTTATATAGTAAGGCGCTATTTTTCTCAAAACAACTATCCCCTTTTCTTCGCCGTAAAAAGCGATCGACGACAATATATGTTTTTTAAACCAGTTTATTTTTGTATTTATAGCCGGATGAGAGAGAAGTTCGTCTTTATCAAAAAAACATTCTATTCTTTTAAATAATTCGTAATCTCCGACAGCGCCTCTTCCTATCATTAAGCCGCCGCATTTCGGTATTTTTAAAAATTTTTCGGCAGTTTTAATATCTGTTATGCCGCCGTTTGCCACAACTGGAATTTTTGCATCAGCCGCGGCTTCTTCAAAAGCCTGAAGATCCGGAGGACCGCTGTGTCCGTTTTCGGCAGGCCTTGCGTGCAAGGCGATCATTTTTATTCCGCTGTTCTGCGCTATTTCTATTACTTCAGGCGCTATGTTCTGGCCCTTAAACAGACCTATTCTCGTTTTTGCCGTAACCGGAACAGAGACGGCTTTAACTACCGCGCTTAATATATTTTCAATGTTTTTAGGCGATTCCAAAAGTTTTGCGCCGGCACCGGCTTTTGCTATTTTTTTTGCCGGACATCCGAGATTGATATCTATGAATTTATAACCGAGATCCTGTATTTTTTTTGCGCTTTCCGACATCACGTACGGATTATTGCCGAAAATCTGGGCGCTGACTATATCTTTTTCTTTTTCCGACATTTGAAGCAGTTTCAGCGTCTTTGAATCTCCGTATGACAATGCCGTCGCGGATATCATTTCCGTATACACCAGACCTGCTCCGCCTTCGACTGCAAGTTCTCTTAACGGCAAATCAGTTATGCCTGCCATAGGAGCAAGAAGAAGCGAATTTTTTAACTGAACGTCTCCTATTTTAAGCTGCGGAAGTTTTGTCATAAGATTACCAGTTCCCCAGAGTAAGAGAAGGCTCGGGTTTAATAATTGTTTTATTTTTAAAACCGTTTTTTTGATATTTATAATAGGCGGCAAGACTTATCATCGCCGCATTATCGGTACAGTAAACAGGCGACGGAATGAAAACTTTAACCTTATTCTTTTTTGCGGTTTCTTTAAACAATTTTCTCATAAGAAAATTACACGAAACGCCGCCTCCGAGAACGATATTTTTTATGCCGAATTTTTCTGCGGCGTCAAAAGCTTTGTAAACTACGGTTTCGCATACAGCCTGCCTGAATCCGGCGCAGATATCGTTTACCGTATTTTTGTCTTTTAAATTAACTTTTTTTGAATAATTCAGAACGGCAGTTTTTATGCCCGAGAAAGAAAAATCCCAGCTGCCTTTAAGAAGCGGCCTTGTAAATTTTACATTTTCAGGATTGCCGAGTTGGGCAAGTTTGTCTATCACCGGACCTCCCGGATATGAAAGTCCGAGAATTTTTGCAACTTTATCGAAAGCTTCGCCGCTTGCGTCATCCCTTGTGCCGCCGAGATACACATATTTGCCGTAATCTTTTACTATGACAAGCTCTGTATGCCCGCCCGAGATAATAACGCTTAAGAACGGAGGCTTTAAATTTTTATTTTCTATGCAGGCGGAAAAAATATGGCCCTCCATGTGATTTACGGCAATCAAAGGTTTGTCATAAACAAAAGACAGCGTTTTTGCAGCCATTATTCCGACTAAAAGAGAACCGGCAAGACCGGGCCCGTAAGTACATGCAACGGCATCTATTTTTTTATCAAAATTTTCAAAATTTATGCCGGCTTGCTTTAAAGCCTGTTCTATTACGGGATTTACGTTTTTGATGTGTTCTCTGCTGGCAAGCTCCGGAACAACTCCGTTATAAACGGCATGAACCGGTATCTGAGAAGAGATAACGTTTGAAAGAATTTTTCTTCCGTTCTGCGATACCGAAGCCGAAGTTTCGTCGCATGATGTTTCTATTGCAAGAATTTTCATATTAAAATCACCGGACAGCTATCCCTTTTTTGGAACAAAAATTACGGTAGAATATATTCTTTTTTTATCGAAAAAAACATATTCGCACGAATTTTCTCCGTTTACCTTTTTAGACATTTCTATTTTAAAATTTCTGGAAAGCGTTCTAAACTGCGGTTCAAAATTTTCAGGATTTTTTCCTTTCGGTAAAATTATTTTTTTATAATGACTGCCGTAAACGCCTTTTTTATCAGTAATTTCTTTTACATACTGTTTTACGACATTTTCCTGAGCGATTCCGTTTGCAACAAGAACCGTAACAAGATCGTTGTCCAGTTTTTGTTCAACGGCGACACTCGGGCGTTTAACCGATGATTTATCTCCGGAGACATAAGACAAACCTAAAAATATTCCGCATATAAATAAAACGAGTATATATATCTTTACAAGAACACTACTTTGTTTTTTCTGTTTTTTTATCATCTTTCAGCTCTTTTTTCTCAGTCTGGATATTTTGTTCGGCTTTAACTTCCTGCTGTTTAGGATTATCCTGCAGATATTTTTCAGGATGTTTTATATATTCATCGATTTTCTTTGCTTTTATTACCGAAACTGCCGTTTCCAATACGTCGTCTTTTATCTGCGGTTCTTTTTTATCAGAATCTTTTACCTTAATTTTTTCAGACTGGACATAAAGTTTTCCTTCCGTCTCAGGAGATACTTCTATTTTGATATCAGGATCAAGTCCTCTTTTAACGTCTTTTTTTTCTGTTCTCTGGGCTATTGTTCTGCCGGACGGCAGGTAATATTTTGCTATCGTAAGTCTCAAAGCGTTTCCGTCAGAAAGCGGAATTATTGTCTGAACGCTTCCTTTTCCGAAAGAATTTCCGCCTATTATAAGAGCTCTTTTGTAATCCTGAAGTGTCCCTGATACTATTTCCGAGGCAGAAGCCGAGCCCCTGTTTATTAAAACTGCTACAGGCAGATCAGGATACAAAGGTTTCTTTTTTGTATTGTAATGCTGCTCAAGAGCTTTATCTCTTCCTTTTGTGGAAACTACAAGACTGTTTTCAGCAATAAACAGACTGCATATATCTACTGCGGAATCTAAAAGTCCTCCGGGATTATTTCTCAAATCAAGAATAAGAGAAGTCATTCCGTCTTTGCTTAATTCTTTGAGCATTTTTGCAATATCGTCGGCGCTCTGCGCGTTAAACTCCGAAAGCCTGATATATCCGATATTATCTTCCAGCATTTGTTTTTTTACGGTTTCTATTTTTATATCTTTTCTTTTAAGTTCAAAAACATGTTCCTGTTTTGTTGAAGGCCTGAAGATTGTAAGAACCACTTTTGTTCCGGGATTTCCCCTCATAAGTTTAACAGCTTCATCGCTCGACATTCCTTCTGTCGATACAGTGTCTATTTTTGTTATTTTATCGTCGGGCAGTATTCCGGCAAAATAAGCCGGCGTATCTGGAATAGGAGTCAAAACTGTAAGGATATTATCCTGCATTGTTATTCTTAATCCTATTCCGCCGTATGAACCCTGCGTTTCGGTTTTCATTTCTTTATATGCTTTTTCATCCATAAACTGAGAATACGGGTCCAGCGTTTTTACTATTCCGCTTATTGCCCCCATAACAAGTTCTTTAGGTTTGGTTTCATCAACATAATTTGTGTCTATGATCTCCATAACGTCAATCATCATTCTTAAAGTGTCGTAAGTTTCATCAGATTTTGAGTAAACATTTCCGGAAGCAAAAACCGTTATGATAAACAAAAATACGAATAATTTTTTAAATTTCAACATTAATCTTCCCCTTAAACAGCCGTTATTTTTCTTTCAGCCACAGTTTCGGATCTTCCGGGATATTGGACTGTCTTACTTCAAAATACAATACTGCTGCATCTCCGTCTCCTACCTTGGCAATTGCATCTCCGCGCGCTATTTTTTTATCTTCCTTAACGTTTATTTCGGACAAATTGGCATAAACGCTGAAAAATTCGCCGTTATGGTCAATTATAACCATTTTCCCGTAGCTTCTGAATTCTCCTACAAAAGCAATCTTACCGGCTTCAACAGAACGTATTATAGCATTATTTTGAGTCTTAATTTTTATTCCGTTGCTTATTATGTTTGTGTCAAGATCAGGATGTTTATTTTTGCCGTAATTGAGAATCACCGTACCTTCAACAGGCCACGGCAGATTGTTTTTTCTTGTGTTTGAAGCAGAACGTATCGTTGTTTTCTGCCTCTTTCCTATTTCGGCTTTTTTGCTGACTTCTCCGAGTTTTTCAATAAGCTTCGTCAAAGCTTTTGCCGATTCGCTCAAAGCTTCTATTTCTTTTTCGGCTTCCATCCTTTTTCCCTCGGTGGTTTTAAGAAGCTCATTTTTTTCTTTCTGCAATTCTTTATTTTTTACGACCAGATTCTGCTGTTTTGTTTTAAGATTAAGAAGTTCTTTTTTTGCTTTATTGTATTTTTGGATATCCTTTTGGGCCAGATCTTCCCTTTTTTTTGCATCGGCGTAGCGCCCTGAATAATCGTGCATGAGACTTTCTCTCATTTTCAATTCAATACTGTCGGAATAATAAGAAAAAATATTCCTTTTTGCATATTGCCAATACTGTTTTTGTATAACGTCGTTTACGGAATTTTTTTCATTGTCTGCCGTAGTATATTTGTCTGAAGCAACGGCAAGTTTTTTTTCGGCAGTTTTAATTTCAGCTTCTATTTTTTTAAGCTGTTTTTCAGTTTTTGATATTGCGGACGTGATTCTTTCAAGTTCTTTTTTAAACTGTTTTTCCTTTTTTTGCAGTTTTTCTTTTTCAAACTTCTTTTTATTGATATCCCTTTTAATCTGGCTCAGTTCGTCATTTTTTGATTTCAAATCAGAAGCAACGTCGGCATTTACCGCGGCGCACAGAAAAAAAACTAATAGTAAAATATTTAAGATTAATTTAAACATTGGATTCTTTTGTCATAAATGAAACTGCCGCGCCGAGAGGAATAAGAATAAAAAGCATTCTCCAGTTAAGTATAAAAAACTGCTGGTGTGAAAATACGGTTACCGCCGCTATGGAAGCGTATGCCATGGCTGCAGCAAGAGCCCCGTAACCGGCTTCGGCAAGAAATATAAGTATTTTACCCTTTATTGAATACAGCGTAATTTTAATTATGAGCAAAACAAAGATTACAAGAGCAATATTTGTAAATATTTTTTCATATACAGCAATCGTTTCAATATTTTTGATATAAAAATCAAAAGCCTTTTTGTCATATCCGATTTCACTTACATATTCAAGCTGCGATATTTTGTCGTTGATTTCGCTAAACTGCGCAGAATTTTTTACGGCAACTTCGTTTGCTATTATATATGCCGGATAATATTTATTGTCTATTGTGATTCCTGCAGACAGCGACGGATTAAGAGCGGCTGCCCTTGAATATGAAGTTTCTTTATCAACATATTCGGAAATATTAAAATATTTAAGGCTTTCAAGGCCTGCAACAACCACATCTTTATTTTCGGCTTTGTCGTTCAAAAATATCACATATTTTAGTTCATGCGACATATTTTTAAGACCGGCGTTCAAATCGATATAATATTTAAATAAAAAAGTGAAGAAAACGGAAATTAAACATATAAACAAAATTTTTGAAATAAAAGAAAGCCTGATTTTTTGTAAGTTCATGATTATTTGTAAATGGTGTATGCTATGCGTCTGTTTAGCGCGGTATTGTACATATCTTCGTAAGAAGAGACTGAATTATCCCATGAATAATTGCTTGCAAAAGCATTTGCGACCACTTTCCTCCATAAATTTTTATCATAAAAGCTATTATATGCAAAATTGATCTTATCGGTAAAGTTTTCTCCTGCATAAAGATCAAAAACAAAACCGTTGCCGTCGGTATATTTTTCAAAATCTTTTATCGTATCGGCAAGACCGCCCGTCTTATTTACTATAGGAACCGTACCGTAAGCCAAAGCTATTATCTGGCTTAACCCGCACGGTTCAAATCTTGAAGGCATTAAAAACGCGTCAGAACCGGCATATATCTGATGAGACAAACTTTCGTTATAGTCGTTAAAAACGCTTACTTTTGAAGGATACAGGTTTTTTAAATATAAAAGACCGTCTTTTATGTATCTGTCTCCGGAACCCAGAATTACAAACTGTATATTGAGATGCTGCAGTTTTCTTATCGAATCCATTATAATGTCAAAACCTTTTTGATTGTCAAGACGAGACACGCATCCCGCGACAAAAGCATTGTCATCTGCGGCAAAACCGCATTTTTCCTGTAAGGCCCTTTTGCATAACAGCTTTCCTGACAAGTCATTTTCCGAATAGTTTGCCTTTAAATTTTTATCTGTTTGAGGATTCCAGTAAGAATAATCAATCCCGTTTAAAATACCGTATATATCGTTTTTTCTTGTTTTCAAAACAACTTCCATGCCGTTGCCGGCAAAATTTTGTATCTCGCCTGCATAAGTCGGACTGACGGTTGAAATTATATCGGTATAAGCAATTCCGGCTTTCATAAAATTAAAAGTATTGTAAAATTCAAGTTTATCGCTTGTATAGTCTTCCCATGAAAAACCTGCCATCGGGACTGTGGTTTCTGCGTCAAAACTTCCCTGAAACGCTATATTATGAATAGTATAAACCGAAGACGTCTTCCAGAAAAAACCGTCGTCGGCCTGAGTGGTTCTCAAATATGCCGGTATTATTCCTGTGTGCCAGTCATGGCAATGAATTATATCCGGTCTGAACATTAATGCTTTTACAGATTCTATAGCGGCCTTTGAAAAGAAAATATATCTTTCTCTGTTGTCTCCGTATCCTATTCCGGACTCGTCGCCGTATATGCCGAGTCTGTTAAAATAGCGCATATTCTCGATAAAATATACGGGAATATCTCCGTCCAGCATACAGGTTTTTATTCTGAAACTTTCACGTTCGACGCCCACTTTTACGGTAAGCCTGTACGGAAGCGTCTCCAAATTGTATTTAACGCCGTCTATGGCTCTGTATTTTGGAATTATTATTCTTACGTCATGTCCGCGTTTTTTTAAATATTTGGGAAGCGTTCCTACTACGTCGGCAAGACCGCCGACCTTAACATACGGAACACACTCTGATGCAATCATTAAGATATTCATAAACTATTCCGCTTCTCTTAAAAATTTGGCCGACTCTTCCGGTAAAATAGGATTTACAAAAAGGCCCGTTCCGAGCTCAAAACCGGTAGTTTTTAGAATCTGCGGAATGATCTCAACATGCCAGTGATAATGCGGCAGAAAATTTTCTTTAAGCGGCAGAGAATGCAGCACTAAATTATAAGACGGATTATCCAGAACCTTCCGTAATCTTCTGAAAACGCTTATATTTATTGAGGCAAGTTCATTTAATACTTTACGGTCGTTTATCGTGCGAAAATCTCCGGAATGTTCTTTAGGCAAAATCCATATTTCAAAAGGATATCTCGAAGCGAAAGGAACAAAAGCTATAAAAGAATCATTTTCTGTTATAACTCTGGTCCCGGATGATATTTCCTGCGATATAATATCGCAGAAAAGACATCTTTCCTTATATTCAAAATATTTAAGACCGGAAATTATTTCCTCTTTTACCGTTTTAGGTATTATAGGCATTGCCACAATCTGGCAGTGTGCATGCGATATTGTTTCGCCTGCGTTTGCTCCGTAATTTTTAAAAGCAAGTATATATTCAAACCTTGAATCATTTTTTAAATCTCTAATGCGTTCCTGCAGCACAAAAAGTATCTGTGAATATTCATCAATGCCGAATGAAGAAGTAGTTCTGTCATGCTGAGGAGTCTCTATGATTATTTCATGCGCCCCTATACCTGCCATTTTATCAAACATGCCTTCTGCTTTTTTAAATAAAGATCCCTCTATGGCAAGAATAGGTTTATTGTTAGGAATTACTCTGATATTCCAGTCTTTATCATTTGTTCTTTTACCGAATTTATCAAAAGCTATTATGGTCGGAGGAGTGAATTTTTCTTTCCCGGGACAGAAAGGGCAGCGACTTTCGTCCACAACATTGTTATCTGATTTTACAAAACAATTCAAATCTCTGTTTTGGTTGACGATAACCCAGCCCGAGGATATAGGATCTTTTCTTAATTCAACCATATTATTTTATTCTCTCTAGAGCTCTTTTGGCTTCAATTTTATTAGGTTCATATTTTAAAGACTCTTCAAGAAATTTTACGGCATCTTCTTTGTTGCCGGCAGAAAAAGCTTTTAAACCCTGTTCATAATATTGGCGTGCAACTATAGAATTCAATTTTTCAATTCCCTTCTGCGCCTGCTGGTTATCTTTTACATAGCTTAAAGCTTCTTTATATTTGGCATAAGCCTTTTCAAATTCTTCACGCAATTCAAGATCATTGCCTTCTTTAACAAGCCTGTCGGCAATATAGCTTCGCGATTTATCAATATAGGTGTTTGTCTGTTCCCTGTAATCGTAAAATTTATATTTTGCGGACATATTTTTAAGCAATTCAAACTTTTTAAGGGCATCTGTATAATTTTCACGGCTGAAAAGTTCAAGTCCGGCATTATAGACCTTTTTCATTTCTTCGCCAATCTGTTTATTCGACTTGCCGGCAGATTCATCCTGCTGTAAAGACTTTGAAGCGTTTATTTTTATATTGCACTGGTTAATATATGCTTTTATATCTTCTCTCTGCGGATTTACTATGTAGGCGGCGTTAAAATATGACAAAGCGCCCTCATAATCTCCCTTTTCGTATGCCTCTATACCCTGTTTAAAAACGGCATGCGACTGTATGACGTTTACCCTGTCTATTTTTTTCTGTATCGTTTCAAGATATTGAATGGCTCCGGCATTTTCCGGATCTATCGCAATTATTTTTTCAAGTTCTTCTTTGGCGTACATAAAATCGCCTTTATCGTAATATTTCATCGCAAGAATCCAAGAATCGGTTATTTCTTTTTGATGTTTTTTTCTGTTTTTGTATATTTCACGTTCTTTTATAGTCCCGTCAACTTTTTTCAGTCCCTCTAAAGCTTCTTGATTGTTTGCATCCATTGAGGTTACTTTTAAATAATATTTTCTTGCCTTCAAAACATTATTTTTCATAAAAGCGACTTCAGCTTTTGCAAGATACTTATTTATGACTTCTATGTTATTTTGGTCTTCCTGTTCGAGATCTTCGGAAAGCAGTTTGATATAATGGCGCGCGACTGAATCGTCGGGATATATTGCAAGTATGTCTTCAAATTGTCTTCTGGCCGAAACATAATCTTTGTCATCATAAGCCTGCTGCGCTTTTTTCAAATGGTAACCGAGATAATGTTCGTAAGCTTTGTCCGGATCAGGCATAGAACCGAAATAGAACCCCATTGAAACGGTGTGCTGGTCATTGTCAGTTTCAGGCGTATCGCTGAAAGAATATCCTATCTTAACATTATCAAAATCAAACGATAATCCCGCCGTAACGCCTTTATTAAAATTATCCCTGTAATCTCTCCATCCAGTTCTGAATGTAACAGGATAAAAAGGAGTAAATTCAAGCCCCGCCGCAAAACCTGTTTCATCTATTTCGGAAACCTTAATGACATCGGCCATTAACGAAACTTTTCCTGCATCCGACAGAAGATATCTGGCTGATGCCGCCGTAATTTGAGGCTGTTTCTGCGAAACTCCGTTAAATTCCATATCATTGCCTATATTTTTAAAAGCAACGGCTCCCATAAGATCTGAATCTATAAAATCAAGATTATAAATCAATCCCAAATCAACGCTGTACATATTACAGTCTCCGGCGTCGGAATCTCTGTTTTTAAGCTGATATCCTTTTACTGTAAGACCTATGCCGCCTTTTTCCGTATATATAGGATATTTTGTAACAAGAGGATATACATAGTTCAACGCAAACATCATAGAAGAACCAAAAGTCGTAACGGCATCAGACTGTGCATATTCGGCGTGTGAAAACATAAAAGAAAAATTACCTATATTCTTAGTCGGAATCAACAATGCCGCAGTTTCTCCGCGAACTCCTCGTCCGAGCATTAAATAAGATATTTGAAATTCTTTTGAATAATTTTTAAAATTATTAGCCGGATTGTAAAAAAAACCGGAAACATTTCCGGATAAGGCGTTTATGCTTCCGCCAAGTGCCTGAGAATTAGGATCCGGATTTAAAATATTCAAATCAGCGTCAGAAAAATCCGCCGAAACAAAACCGGCCGCAAAGAACATGATAAAAAAGAAAGTTGTTATTTTTTTCATTTTTTTAATAATCTGTTTACCCTTAATATAAATTTTTCAATATCTAACGGTTTAAAAACGCAGTCATCCGCGCCGCTGTCAAAAGCATTGTCCACGTCAACGGTTGAATCGCCCGTTATAAGTATAACGACCAAATCGCCGAAATTTTTGCTTGCTCTTATTGTTTTAAGCATATCAATACCGTTTTTATCCGGAAGATTAATATCCAAAAGAAGAATATCGGGCATAACTTCAACCAAAGCCTCATATCCGGTTTCGGCAGTCTGGGCTTCAAAAACTTCAAAATCATACATCTTAAATATTTCGCATATTGAATCCAAAAAGATTTTATCATCGTCGATTATAACTATTTTTTTCTTTTTCTGTTGTTCATTGTTCATGGGAAACTCCTATATCATTTGGAATCATAACCACCGTTAAATTTGAAAGGAAATTCGAGTTTTCAAAATTTACGACAAGAAAATCCTTTAATTTCAAATCTCTGTCCAAAATTTTGTACGCCGGATAAGTTAAAGTCATTTTATATTGTGCATTCGGCAATTTAATTTCTAACGGTGTGGCGCTTGAAACTCCCATAAACTTATTCTGTCCGTCTTTTTCAATCATTATTGTAGCATTGGCAAGAGGAATTAAAGAATTATTATCCCTGACAGCCTCCTGAAGCACCTGCATTTTAAAAATTTTATCATGTATGTTTTTTATCTCGTTTAATTTTTCATATGATAAGGTTTTGATTTCTATGTTTATGCCGGAAATATCTCCGGTAAGTTCAACTATGCTTTTTGTTTCATGCGAATTAATAAAACTTGAATATAAAAAGAAAACTGAAAATGCAAAAAATATAAGAAATACCGTTAAAAACAACGGACTGGACAATATATTTTTCTTTTTTGCAAGTTTGGGAATTTCAACTCCGGTAACTTTTTCGACGGCTGAAACCGTCACGTTTTCTCTTTCAGTTTCTTTGTTTGTCTCAGCTTCAAATGTTATTATATCTTCCTGCGGATAAACGTCTTTAAATGTTTCAAAATTAATCTCATCCTGGGCATAAAGAGTAACAACCGTAGTATTATCTCTGCCTCCGGAATTATTGGCGGCCACTACAAGTTCCTGCGATATCGAAACGGCATTTGGCTTATGAGTAAGGACTATGTCCCTTATGGTAAAATCTTCAAGTTCTCCGTTTAAACCGTCCGAGCACAATATGTATATATCGCCGGCCTTAACAAGCTCCGATTTATAATCTATTTTAACTGTCGGAGCCGTACCCAAAGCTCTTGTTATCATGCTTTGTATCTCGGCAGTTTTTGATTCTTCCTCGGTCATTTTACCGTCATCAATAAGTTCTTTTATTTTTGAATGATCCGTCGTCAACAGTTTAATATTGCCGTTTCTCACTCTGTATATTCTGCTGTCTCCGACATTATAAATATGCAGCAAGTTTTTTTCTTTTTCAAAAACGACTCCGGTAAAAGTCGTTCCCATACCCGACAAAAGAGGATATTTTATCTGCAGATTGTAAAGACCTCTGTTGGCAAGCCTGACGGCTGAAATCATTCTAAGTATTTTAAGCTCGTAGCTTCTGTAATTATCCGCAATATCGGCGACTTCTTCGTCCGAAAGTCTTTTGTATGAAGTAAGAATTATATCTCTCGCGTAACGGCTTGCAAAATCTCCGGCAACGCCTCCGCCCATCCCGTCGCATACAAAAAACAGATTTCCTTCTTCCCAAGCCCCGTAAGAATCCTGGTTTTCAGTCCTTATCATCCCTTTGTCAGTGCAATAACCGCTAAATAAAATCATAGATATATAACCTTAACTTTTTTCTTTGCCTTCTTTATAATCCCTCTGATTTTGAAAAATACAACCACTATCAGAAGAACAAAACCGAAAGCAAACATTTTTATAAATTTATCCTTATAAACTTTGAGAGAAACCTTTGCATTATGCTCGGCATTACCGAGGAACATTGACCATATTTTAAGATTCTTCAAAGTTTTGCAGTTAGTGTTTAAAACCTGTATTGAATCCTGAACATTCGTATAAAGTATTTCTATCAATTTGTCGCCGTTCAAATCGGCAATCAAAGGACTTGAAGTTATTGCCGAATTACTTGCTTTCAGATCGGCAAGTATTTCTATTTCTTTTCTCTTCGTATTGCTCTTTGCTATTATTATTCTGCCGTCTTCCGTTCCGAAAACCAGATCAAGTATTCCGTCTTTGTCAAAATCATACGCCGAAGGAGAAGAAATTATTTTTCCGGCGCCCGGAAGCGTAAAATTCCACAGAAGTTCGCCTGT
Source organism: uncultured Elusimicrobiaceae bacterium (assembly GCA_964436195.1). Lineage (GTDB taxonomy): Bacteria > Elusimicrobiota > Endomicrobiia > Endomicrobiales > Endomicrobiaceae > Proruminimicrobium. The sequence continues at coordinate 976 of CAYTCB010000019.1, read as the reverse complement.
CGGGAAAGATGTGTTTCCTTTAAGTATCTGTATCGTACCGTTGGCAGATACAAAAGCGACATCTCCCGTTCCGTCTCCGTTAAAATCCGAAACTATCGGACTTGAATTTCTCATATTGCCCGGAGGCGTAGGTTCAACAAAATATGTCCATATGACTGAAAATTTAGTTGTATCTATAGCCGATATATACTGCGGCACGCTTGACTGGACTATAACTTCATCTACTCCGTCTCCGTTTATATCTCCCAAAGCGGGAGCACCGGCTACAAGATGGGCTTTGCCTGACAATTCCAAAAGATTTACGATTTTTTTAGTTCTTGTTTTTCCGTCAAGGAAATATACTTTGCTGTCATAATTTGCGACCACGACAAAAGGAGAAAAATTCTTTCTGGACATTATAATCGGGCTTGCATATATAGGCCCGTCTATAAACTCCGTCTGTTTTACATATGTGGTATCAAAACCTGGAGAATACATAAAATGAAGAGTGCCGTCTTCCGAAGCAACGACTATGTCTTTTTTGCCGTCGGAATCCAAATCACAAACTACCGGAGTCAATTTTGAAATATCGCCGCCGAGAATTTCTTTTCTTATTATGTTTCCGGTCTGTCCGTCGACTATAAAAATCATAGAACTTTCAGACACCGATACTATATCGTCATATCCGTCATTATTTATATCATCGGCCACAAGAGACGCCATTCCCGAATTAAAGATTTCAAAAGGCTTCCATATTGGATCGCCCGTTTTAAAATCCCACGCATTCAATAAACCTGAACTTGTAAGCATGGCAACGCAGTTTTTTGAACCGTTAAAATTTGCTATAACCGGCGTAGCCGACACGTCATATGTCTCCGGAGTATTCAGAGGCATTGACTTATTCCACTCCTGGCTTATTGAAAGGTTTATTTTACCCTGGTTGCTGTTTAAAGTTGATATTCCGCTGTATCCCTGCCATGCGGCAAGGCATGCGATA
>CAYTCB010000018.1:0-18007 GCA_964436195.1 uncultured Elusimicrobiaceae bacterium | reverse complement strand
TGGCAAGAGCTCCGAAGGAAGAGGTTGAGAAGATTAGAATAAGGCTGCAGGAAGCTGAAATAAAAATTTCAAAGCTTAAAGAAAGTTTGGAATTTATAGGATAATTATAACGACTTTATATTTTTGGCTCCGATTTTGTAGTTGCAAGTCTTATGTATCGTTTTACACTTGCATACACCGCAACTCGCAATTACTTCATCTCGCCTAAAACTATAAAGTCTAACTGCAAAGACAAAGTAAAAATACAAGGACGAAAAATGAGAAAAATTAAAATTGTAAAAAATTATTTAAAACATGCCGAAGGTTCGTGTATGTTTTCTTTGGGTGAAACTAAAGTTTTATGCGTTGCTACGGTTGAAGAGAAAGTTCCGCCTTTTATAGAAGCAAAAAAAACAGATGAAGGCTGGGTAACGGCCGAATATTCAATGCTTCCCAGATCCTGCAACGACAGAATATCAAGAAACCGTCTTCAAAACGGCAGAGCGCAGGAAATATCAAGGCTTATCGGAAGATCTTTAAGAGCAAGCGTTGATATGGCAAAACTAGGCAAAAGAACGATAACAATAGACTGCGACGTTATAAGAGCAGACGGCGGAACAAGAACGGCCTCTATTAACGGCGGTTTTATAGCGCTTGTACTTGCCCTTAAAAATCTGCAGAAGAAAAAACTTATAAAAGAACTTCCGGTAAAAGATTATGTCGGAGCCGTAAGCGTAGGATTTGCAAACGGCAAAATGGTTCTTGATTTATCGGCAAAAGAAGATAATGTCGCCGACGTTGACATGAACGTCGTTATGACGGCAAAAGGCGATTTGATAGAAGTGCAGGGTACGGCGGAAGGCGATGTTTTTTCAAGAAAAGATTTAAATCAAATGCTTGACGCAGCTTACGACGGAATTAAATTGATTACAAATGCACAGAAAAAAGCGATAGGAAGTTTAACATAACATAAGTTAAATAAGACAGGGATGTGATATGACAAAGACGGCAGTTTTGATTCCGTGTTATAATGAAAGCGTTACAATAAAAAATGTAATAGAAGAATGCCGCAAATATCTGCCTGATGCCGACATATACGTTTATGACAATAATTCTACGGACGGAACGGATGAAATAGCAAAACAGGCCGGCGCAACAGTGAGATATGAAACAAGGCAGGGTAAAGGCAACGTTATAAGAAGAATGTTCAAAGAGATTGAAGCCGACTGTTATGTAATGATTGACGGCGATCTGACATATTCTCTTGAAAATATATGCAAAATGCGCGACGTTGTAATAAACGGCGAAGCAGATATGATAATAGGAGACAGGCTTTCCGAATCTTATTTTGCCACCAATAAGAGGCCTTTCCACAATATAGGCAACCGCCTTGTAAGATTTCTCGTCAATAAATTGTTTAAAAGCAATATGAAAGACATAATGTCCGGATACAGAGTAATGAACCGTACGTTTGTCAAATCTGTTCCTATTTTGTCGAAAGGGTTTGAAATAGAAACAGAAATGACAATATATGCCCTTGATAAAAATTTTACAATAAAAGAAGTTCCCGTAAAATATAATTCAAGACCTGACGGCAGCTTTTCAAAATTAAATACTTTTAGCGACGGATTTTTAGTTCTAAAAACAATCGCCAGTTTATTTAAAGATTATAAACCTTTCATATTTTTTACGACAGTTTCGCTGCTGTTATTTGTCATTTCAATGCTGTTGTTTGTTCCTATTTTCATAGAATTTATTGAAACAGGCAAAGTGCCGAGATTTCCGTCTTTAATAGTCTCGGGTGTTTTGGCTACGATGTCGCTTCTTATGTGGATATGCGGAATTATTCTTCAGACTATAGTCAGAAAACACAAAGAATTATATGAAATACTTTTAAAACGGAACCCCGGTTAAAATAAATCATGTATCTAAATAAAAAAAAGACGGCGTATTTTATAAGTGTTTTATTTTTATCTGCTTTAACCGCATTATTTTCTGCATATCTGCTGTCAAAAAAAAATACCTTCGCAAATGATTTAAAACTTCTTTTCAATTGTTCCGGCTTGTTAATTGCGCACGATAATATTGTTGTGGCTTCCAATGCCGCAAACAGAAGGTACATCCCTTTAAACATAAACGGATACGTTTCAAATTTAAATGTCTATTTTTCAAAAATTGCCGATAAAGAAATTCCGATTATCATATATGAAATAAACGGAAACAGGGCGGATTTTGTAGGTTCCGCCGTAATGCCTGCAGGAAAATATTATGTCAATTTAACGGTAAACAGATTTTTTTCCAATCTTGCAATTTATATAAAAAATCAGAACTGTTACGAAGATATAGGAAAAATAACGGTTAATGAGTCTGTTTTTAATAAATATTTTCTGATGAAATTTTTCATATTGTTTATTTTTGTATGTTTCATATTCGCTCATTTGATTTTCAACATCCGTACAATGTATGAAAAAATATTTAAATATAAATATATAATCGCTTTTGCCTTTGTTGCTTTTGCCGTTATTTTTGAATTAAACGGCTCTTCTCTTGCAATGTGGCAGTTTTCGGTTGATTCAATAAAGAAAGAAACTGTTTTAATCGGCAAACCGAGATGGATAAGAACCGATGAATGGTGTGTATATACGCCTATTCTTCTATCACAGACTTTTTCAGGATATAAATATTTTAACGGTATTTTGCGCGGAACCAAAACTGATATGTTCCTTTTTTATGCGCAGCCTGTTAAAAATGCGATGTCTGTTTTCAGGCCTTTTTTATGCGGTTTTTTTGTTTTTGACGCGCCCAAAGGGCTTGCTTTTTTCTGGGCAGCCCGTATAGCTGCGCTTTTTGTTGTTTCTTTTGCATTTTTTATGATGATTACGGGTAATAAAAAAATGCTTTCTCTGACAGGGACTCTGCTTGTAACTTTTGCGCCTGCCGTTCAATGGTGGTTCACTCCAAACGGAATAGCCGAAATGCTTATATTCGGACAGCTTGCCGTTCTTATGATTTATCGTTACGTGTCGGATAATGTTATTTCAAAAAGACTGATATATTTGGCTGTTATTTTTATATGCTGCGGCGCTTATGCGCTTACTGTTTATCCTCCGTGGCAGATTCCGTTTGCTTATGTTTTTATTTCAGCGGCTTTATGGGTTATTTTTGAAAATAAACATAAATGCAAAATCGGTTTTTATGATGCTGCAGCGGTATCTTTTTTTGCTCTGTTTCTGATAGTCTGTTTTTTTTATATTTATAATAAATCAGCAGATACAATATATTCTTTGATGCATACGGTCTATCCCGGTAAAAGATTTGAGAACGGAGGCGGACAGCTTTTCGGATTATTCCAGTCGTGGGGAAATATTTTTTTCAGTTTCAAAGATTTTATTAAAAATTCAAACATGTGTGAAAAGGCGGCATTTATAGATTTTTTCCCGCTCGGAATTATTTTGTCATGCTGGGTTATATTTAAGGAAAAAATAAAAGATATGTTTTTGATTATAATGACAGTCTGCTCTGTTTTTTTAGGTTTTTGGTGCGTCGCAGGAGTTCCGAATTTTATTGCGGATATTACTTTTATGAAAATGTCTCCGGCTCACAGAACGCTTGTGGTTTTCGGATTTATAAATATTTTGGTGCTTATACGGGCTTTAAGTTTGATAAAAACAAAGATTAAATATAATGTTTTTATGAGCGTATTGTTTACGGCAGCTGCCGTTTATGCTTCGGTTTATGTGTACGGACAATATTTGAATACTGTCATGATTTTTATAATAACTGTTTTAAGTTTTATAATTTTTTTGGCAGGATTAAATATAAAGCATTTTAAATTTTTTGCATCTGCTGCAGTTTTAACCGTGCTTGCCGGCGGTTTGTTCGTAAATCCGGTTCAAAGCGGAACAGCCGGCGTAAACGAAACTCCTCTTGCAGCGGCAATACGCAAAATAGACCTGTCAAAACGCGGATTGTGGATGACGGAAGGCACAAATTTTAACATTCCAAATTATATAATAATGCAGGGCGCCGCCGCAGTAAATTCTACAAATACATATCCAAATACGCAGTTATGGCGTAAATTTGATAAAGACGGCAAATACGAAAACATTTATAACAGATATTGTCATGTTTTGACTTCTATAAGCTGTGAAAATCCTAAAGATAAGTTTCAGCTTATGGATTTTGATGTCATACAAATAAATCTTCAGCCTGGTGATTTGGCTGTTTTAGATGTTGATTATATTCTTACTAAAAATGATTTATCTAAATTTAACGCAAAAGACATCCGGTTTAAGGAAATATATTCTGACGTGTATTATAAAATATTTGAGGTAGAAAGGGTTTTGAATAAAAATGAAAAATAACGGCTGTCCGGTATGCGGATGCTATAACATAAAAAAGCAAAGGACCTCAAAAGGCCTGATATTATTATGCGCGCGGTGCTCTTTCCGAACTGCCGAATCATGTTGTTCATCGCAAAAATGCGCTGACTACGGATTGCTTTTAGAGTCTGTAAGAGATATAAGAATAAAGAATTTCCATGAAATAATTTTACGGATAAAAGAAAAAATACGCAAAAAAGAAATAAATGGCCTTGAAATAGGATGTGCCGGCGGCTTATTTATGGAACTTGCCGCGGCTTCAGGCATAAATATGACCGGAATTGAGCCTATGGAAAAAAGTTTTAATGAAGCAAAGGCAAAAGGACTGAATGTCGTAAAAGGTTTCTTCCCCGAAGATTTTAAATGTTTAGAAAAATTTGATTTTATTATTTTTAACGATGCTTTTGAACATATACCAGACATAAATAAAATTATCACAGAATGTTCTGTAAGACTTAATGAAAACGGATTTGTTATAATAAATATGCCTGTAAGTACGGGAATACTGTTTAGAACAGCTTCTTTTCTGTTTTTTTTCGGGATTGAAAAATTTTTAAACAGGTTATGGCAGTTTGAAACCGATAGCCCTCATGTAAGTTATTTTAATGCAAAAAATTTGTCTTTTTTAATGCAAAAATACGGTTTTGTTGCAGATTGCAGAGTAAAACAATGTGTTTTTATTGTCAAAAATCTAAAAAACAGAATAAAAGCCGTTAACGGCAATACTATTTTTTGCAATATCGTTTTTGTTTTACTTGTATTATTAAAACCTGTTATAGATTTTTTTCCTAAAGATGTTGAGTGTCTGTTTTTCAGAAAAATGCGCTGACGGCGTTTGCCAATATAAATTAAGTTTTAATATAATAAGCCAAAACAAAAGGATAATTATAAATAATGAAAATAACAGAAATAATACTTGCGACAGGAAACAAACATAAAGTCTCCGAAATAAAAGCGATACTTTCCGATTTGAACGTAAACATAAAACCTATGATAGAATTTGAAAATTATCCCATAGTGGTTGAAGACGGACTTACTCTTGAAGAAAATGCGACTAAAAAAGCGGTTGAAGTTGCCAAATTTTTTAACAGCTGGGCAGTTGCCGACGATACTGGTCTTGAAGTTGAGTATCTTAACGGGGCGCCGGGAGTTTTTGCGGCAAGATATGCCGGCGAGGGCTGTACATACGAAGACAATAACAAAAAACTTCTTAAAGCGCTTGAAAATGCCGGTAACAGAAAAGCAAAATTCAGATGCGTAATAGCATTAAGCGATCCTCAGGGCAATAAAGTAATTTTATCAAAAGGCGAAATTGACGGCGTAATAAGCAAAACAATCTCCGGCACAAAAGGTTTTGGTTACGATCCGATATTTTTTGTTAATGAACAGGGATGCACTTTCGCGGAACTTGCCGACGGAATTAAAAATAAAATAAGCCACAGGGCTCTTGCTCTTGAAAATTTTAAAAAAAATATATCAAGTCTCATAGGTTGAAAAATGATTTCATTTCTTCATTCCGCGGCAGTACAGGGAATAAATGCTTATCTTATAGACGTTGAGGCCGACATATCTTCCGGGCTTCCCGTATTTTCGATAGTAGGGCTTCCGGATACAGCCGTTAAAGAATCAAGAGACAGAGTCGTAGCTGCAATAAAAAATTCGGGGTTTGATTTCCCGGCAAGAAAAATTACAATTAATCTTGCGCCTGCCGACGTTAAAAAAGAGGGAGGGTTATTTGACCTTCCGATTGCTCTGGGGATTTTAGTTTCAAGCGGTTATATAGATAAAAAAGCTGTTTCTAAAATATGTGCGATAGGGGAACTTTCTCTTGACGGTAAATTAAGACCGGTCAAAGGGCTTCTTCCGATAGTTTTAAGTTTAAAAAAATCAGGAGTTTCAAAAATAATAATTCCCGAAGGAAATAAAAATGAAGCGTCTGTCGCAAAAGATATTGAAATTTATCCTTTTACGAATCTTGCCGAAACTGTAAAATTCTTAAAAAATGAAATAAAAGTTCTTCCTTTTACAGGCGGCTGTCAATCTGACGAAGACCAAAATGTTGTGCAGACGGTAGACTTTGCAGATATAAAAGGGCAGTTTCTTGCTAAGCGCGCAGCAGAAGTTGCTTCAGCCGGCGGCCATAATATGATAATGGTCGGTCCTCCCGGTTCCGGCAAAACGATGATAGCTAAAAGAATTCCCACTATACTTCCTCCGATGAGTTTTGAAGAGTCGGTGGAAACTACAAAAATATGGTCTGTTTCGGGGCTTATTCAGGCCGGAGAAAGTTTAGTTAAACAAAGGCCTTTCAGAAGTCCGCACCACACTACTTCCTCAATTGCGCTTATAGGAGGAGGCTCTTATCCTAAACCCGGTGAAGTCAGTCTTGCCCATAACGGAGTTTTGTTTTTAGACGAGCTTACCGAATTTAAAAGAGACGTTCTTGAGGTTTTAAGACAGCCTCTTGAAGATAAAACAGTTACTGTTTCAAGAGCAAAAAATACGCTGTCTTTTCCGGCATCTTTTATGCTTATAGCTTCAATGAATCCGTGCCAATGCGGACATTACGGCGATTTAAATAAAGAATGTACGTGCAATAAATACCAGATTATAAAATACCGCTCCAAAATATCGGGGCCTTTGATGGACAGAATAGATATACAGATAGAAGTTCCGGCTCTTAAAATAGACGAGATAACTTCTGAGCAGCCTTCTCAAACGGAATCTTCCGAAGAAATAAAAAAAAGAGTTATAAATGCAAGAAACAAACAGTACGAGAGATTTAAAAATACAAAAATTTACTGCAATGCCCAGATGGGGCCTAAAGAAATAAAAAAATACTGTAAAATAGACGATAAAGCAAAAGAACTTCTTAAAACGGCAATTGATAAAATGGGATTTTCGGCAAGAGCATACGACAGAATTTTAAAAGTGGCAAGAACCGTTGCTGATCTGGAAAATTCACAAATGATATCGGTGCAGCATATAGCAGAGGCTATAAAATACAGAAGTTTGGATAAATAGATTCTAAATTAAAATAACGGAGTTTTAAAATATAGAAAATGTCATGGAGCGACGATAACAAATCAACTTATGATTTCTTTCTGGGCAAACACAAAAACATTCTTCTGCTTTTTGGATTTATGTTTGTCGTTTTGTCATTAAATCTTTTTTATCTTCAGATTATAAGCGGATCATATTACAGAGATGTTTCCGATAAACAAAGACTAAACACAGCAAAAGAAAAAGCCCAAAGAGGCCTGATATACGATGCTAAAGGCAGTTTGGTCGTAGGTAACGAATTCGGATATGTGGCGTTGTTTTATCCTTTTGAGCAGCAGGAACTGCCAAGCAAAGATACTATAGACCAGCTGAGCGGTATACTTAAAAGAGACGTTAACAGAGAAATAGAGACGGGATTAAAATATAAAAGAGTTATTCAAATAGCGGATAATCTGACTCTTGAAGAAGTTTTTCAAATTCAGGAAAAAAAGTTGTTTATGCCGGGTATTGCCGTAACAAAAATACCGAAACGAAAATATTTTAATGCGGTTGAAACATGCCATATTACAGGTTATGTCGGTGAAGTTACCCAGGAAGAAATCGAGAATATGCAGGATGACAATTACAGACCCGGCGATTTTATAGGCCGCGGCGGAGTTGAACAGTCTTATGATAAATACATAAGAGGAACCGACGGCGGTTTACAGCTTGAGGTAAATGCCAAAGGACAGCAGAGAAAAGCTTTTAAATATTACGCGCCGGAATCCGGTAATAACGTGCATCTTACGATAGACGTGGAATTGCAGAAAATAGTTTATGACGCGTTAAAAAATTCGACAACGGGAAGAGGGGCGGCTGTAGCGCTTGACGTAAGGACAGGCGCCGTAAAAGTTTTGGTTTCATGCCCCGGCTATGATACAAACGACGTTTATACAAAACGGTATGTGCAGTATTTAAGAGACAGAAATCTCCCGTTGTTTAACAGAGCTACGCAGGCTTTATATCCGCCTGGCTCAATTTTTAAAATTATAACTTTTATAGCCGCTATGGATTATCTTAATTTTGATCCGTCTCATACGGAATACTGCACGGGCAAATTTGAACTTGGAGACAGGTTTTACTCGTGCTGGTTTAAGGAAGGCCATAAAACGGTCAATCTTATAACAGCTACGGCCAATTCATGCAATGTTTATTTTTATAAATTAGGTTTAAAACTCGGCGTAAGAATTCTTGAAAAATACGCAAAGTTATTTCACCTGGGAGAACAAACCGGCATAGATATTCCGTATGAGAAAAAGGGATTTGTCCCTACTCCGGAATGGAAAAAATTAAAAATGAAAATGACCTGGCTGCAGGGAGACACAGTAATACTTGCAATAGGACAGGGTGCTTTATGGGTTACTCCTCTTCAGATGGCTTCAATGGCGTCGGCAGTTGCAAATAAAGGAACGTTCTACAAACCGTATCTTGTCGAAACCGTAAGAAATCCGTATAACAATCAAATTATATATCAGCATACTCCGGAAATTAAAGATGTATTGGAAATAAACTCCGGCATATGGAAAACGTTAAATAAAGCTCTGATGGAAGCAGTTAAAAACGGAACTGCAAAAAGAACATATTTTAACAGTTTGACCGTTGCTGCAAAAACAGGTACAGCCCAAAATCCGCAGGGTATAGACCATGCCTGGGTCGTAGCTTATGCACCGGCTGAAAATCCTGAACTTGCCGTAGCCGTTATAGTTGAAAACGGCGGAGGCGGAGGTACAAATTCAGTTCCTATCGCAAGAGAAATATTCAGAAAATATTTTAATCTTAACGAGGGGCCTGATCCGCAGATAATACGTAAAAGTTCGTCGACAGCCGTAAACATGCAGAATCAGATTGAACAAAAAGCGGAACACGTTGAGGAAGAACATCATTTATGACAAAACAAAAAAGCATATTTTTACAAATTTCAGAACATACCGACTGGCTTTTATGCATATCGCTGTTTTTTATTTTGGCGATAGGATGCGTGTCGATTTATTCGGCAAGCATGAATTATATTAATCCGCTTAAATTTATCACAACGCAGATCATAGCCGTTTTTGCCGGAATTGCAGCGGCGCTGATATTTTCAAGTTTTAATTATCAGTATTATAAACATTTCAGCGGATATATATATTTATTTTCATGTCTTCTATTAATATCCGTTTTAGTTCTCGGTTCTACAATCAAAGGTACAAAAGGCTGGTTCAATTTCGGATTTTTTTCGGTGCAGCCCGTAGAATTTGCCAAAATCATGTTTATACTCGTATTGGCTGCTTTTTTGGACAGATACTGGCGTGAAATAAGAAATTTTTCAACTTTTTTTAAGGCATTATGCATACTGGGCGGACATATTGTTTTAATAATGATGCAGCCTGATTTTTCTTCAACGCTTCCTTATTATCCGATAACTTTGATTTTGCTCTACGTTGCAGGAGTTAAATTGAGATATATTTTAAGCGTTATTCTTTACGGCGGTCTTTCAATGGGAATACCTCTTTTTATAACTTTTATAAAACTCCAGCCGGCTGATGTTCAGCAGACGGCATTTTTTGCTTTTGTTTTAAAAGCTTACAGTCATCTTCCTACAGCTCTTCTTGTTTTATTTTCTGTTGCGGCTGTTGTTTTTATTATAAAATGGTTGTTGTATAAACTCAGAATCCCTATGCCTGTTCTTTATCCGGTAATATTTCTTATTATTGTTTTTGCCGGCAGTTTTTCGTCTATAGTAGTTGAAAAATCGCTTAAAGAATATCAGAGAAAAAGATTGATTGTTTTTCTTGAACCAAGTCTTGACGCAAGAGGAGCGGGATATAACGTAATACAGTCAAAAATCGCAATAGGTTCCGGCCGGATTGCGGGAAAAGGTTTTTTCAGAGGGACCCAGACTCAGCTCGGATTTCTTCCGGAACAGAGAACTGATTTTATTTTTGCCGTAATAGGGGAGGAAGGAGGATATCTTTTTGCGCAGCTTACGATGCTCTTCTATCTGTTTTTTATATGGCGGGCGCTTGTTATAGCAAAGAATGCCAGAGACAGATACGGCTCTTATGTCGCAACGGGAATTGCGACTCTTTTTGCTTTTAATGCCGTTATAAATATAGGGATGGTTACGGGTCTTATGCCTGCAACAGGACTGCCTCTTTTGCTTGTATCATACGGAGGTTCAAGCGTTACTTCATCAATGGTTGCAATAGGAATACTTATGTCGATATATGCAAGACGTTTTATAAGGGAATAACGGTATTTTTAGGATGTTTAAAATTGTATTACAAAAGAATTGTCGAATATAGTATAATCATCATATGAACAGCTTAGATAAAATTCTTCCTTTCATACAAAGACCTTCAAGATATATAAATCATGAAATAAATTCACACAAACCGGATATGTCGAAAGATGTTTCGATATGCCTGTGTTTTCCGGATATTTATGAAGTAGGCGCATCTAATTTAGGGCTTGAGATTTTATATCATCTTGTCAACGAAAAAAAATTTGCAAGATGCGAAAGATCTTTTGCGCCGGATACAGATCTTGAAGAAATTCTCATAAAACAAAATATGCCTCTTTTTTCTCTTGAATCCAAAAGCCCTCTAAACAGCTTTGACATAGTCGGATTTTCTTTGCAGTGCGAACTTGTAGGAACAAATATAATTAATATGCTTTCATTGTCTAAAATACCTGTTTTTTCAAAAGACAGAAAAAACGGCGATCCTATTATAATCGGCGGCGGTCCGGCTATGGCAAATCCGGAACCTTTTTGCGATTTTTTTGATTTTTTTGTAATAGGAGACGGTGAAGAAATTTTGCCTAAAATAATAGAAAATTATGAAACTGCCAAAAAAAACGGATTGCCGCGCAAAGAAATTTTAAAAAAGCTTTCAAAATTGGAAGGCGTTTATGTCCCGTCTTTTTATGAAGTTTCATATAATCAGAACGATACGATAAAAGAAATAAAAGCTGTCGAACCGGACGCTCCTTCAATCATAAAAAAAACAACCGTAGATATTAATAAATCTTTTTTTCATTCGCGTAAAATGGTTCCGTTCGTTGAAACTGTGCATAACAGGCTTAATATCGAAATAGCAAGAGGCTGCATAGGAAGATGCAGATTCTGCCAGGCTTCAAAATACTACAGACCCTGGAGAACAAGGGCTCCCGAGACTGTTATGGCTCTTGTGGATGCGGGCCTTAAAGCGACAGGTTACGAAGATATTGCTTTTTCGTCTCTTTCGTGTACCGATTATAAAAATCTTGAACGTCTTTTGTGTGAAACGAATGAAAAATATGCGGACAATAATTTAAATATTTCGCTGCCTTCAATGAGATGCAATACATTTTCGCTCAAAGTCGCCGAATATATAAACAGAGATAAAAAACCGACTATTACGTTTGCCCCAGAAGCTGGTTCGGACAGGTTGAGAAACGTCATAGGAAAATATCTTTCCGAAAAAGAAATAATAAATACGCTTATAACGGCCTACGATATGGGCTGGAGAACTATAAAACTTTATTTTATGATAGGACTTCCGACAGAAACAGCGGAAGATATAAAAGCAATTTCTGAACTTATAAAAAAAATAAAACAGCAGGCAAAAGGTTTGAATTTCAACGTAACCGTTTCTCCTTTTGTGCCCAAAGCCCAGACTGCTTTTCAGTGGGTTCCGATGTTTCCGGAAAGTTATATGAAAGAAACGATAAAAAAAATTAAAAGTGAAAGAGCTGCAACAATAAAAGCCCATGATTATTCGGCAAGCATAGTAGAGGCTGTTCTTGCGCGCGGAGACAGAAGGCTTTCACAAGTGATTTATCTTGCATGGGAAAAAGGTTTAAGATTTGACCAATGGTCGGATAAATTTAATTTTGAAACTTGGAAAGATTGTCTGAAACAATGCGGGCTTGATCTTGATTTTTATGTTTACAGACATAGAGAAAAAGATGAAATTATGCCTTGGCAGCATATAGAACTCGGAGTGAAAAAAGAACAATTACATGAAGATTATATTTCCGGAATATCCGAAACTGCAGATTTAAAAGATGATAATGCTCCTGCTGATGTTTTGATGCCGAAAAATACCGTAAGCGTCAAAACGCAGAATACGCAGAGCGTTTTCAGGACTCTTTTAAAATTTTCAAGAAACGGAGACGTCAAATATCTTTCGCATCTTGAACAGATAGATTTTTTGAGAAGAGCTGTAAAAAGAGCGGCTCTTCCTGTTTCTTATACGGCCGGATTCAGTCCTCAGATAAAAATGTCTTTCGGTCCGGCAATTTCCGTAGGTTATGAAAGCGATTGCGAATATGCCGATTTATATTTTACAGATAAAGTTAATTTAGATATAATTAAGTGCGCCGTTGCCGGCCAGCTTCCGGACGGTTATAAAATAGATGAAGTCAAACAAATACCGTTGAAATTTCCGGCGGTTGATTCCGTTGTTAATTTGGCCGAATACGCCGTAAGCGGTGCTGTTATCGACGATAAACGGATAAAAGAATATCTTGCGCTTGAAACTATGCCTGTTGTTAAGATGAAAAAAGGAAAGGAAACGGTAGTTGACGCAAGGCCTCTTATATACTCTATGGAAAAGACCGAAGACGGCGGACTGAAAATACTGCTCAGATTCGGTCAAAGTAAAAATTTAAAATTAAGCACGCTGCTGCAGAATGTTTTGGATTTAAGCGAAGACGATATTAAAAATTTAAACGTTAAAAGAAAAAAACTCTGCGTGGAAAAAAATGAAATTATTTATGAAATTTAAGATTTTAACCGTTTTTGTTTTAATACTGTTATTTTCTTCAAAGATCGGTTTTTGCGAAGAGCGCGTTATACTTTTATTAAGCGATAATATTCATTTCGGAGACAGTTTCGTAACGAAATACACCGATATGCTTCAAACCCTTATGGATGACAATTACGGCAAAGACGCCGTAAGACTTAAAAAGTTTTCAAAATTTGATTTTAATACGACGGAATGCCTCGAGTTTTTAAAATCGTTTACTTCCAGAAATTATCCGCCCAGAACAATTATTCTTACCGTCGGAGAGGCTAACCAGTATAATTTACGAGGTTTTGCTTCTTACCTCGCCCAAAAAAATAAGATGGCTGCTAAAAAACAAACCAATAAATCGCTCAGAGAAATTAATGAGGATATAAGAAATATTTATGAGCAGAAAATTTCGGTAAATGCAAACTCTCTTATCAAAGTTGCCGGCAAGCAAATGTTTTCCTCAGGCAAACATAAATTTAAACCCAAAGTAATTCCTAATTTTTATGTTTTCGGAGATAATTTTAAAGAGGATCCCAATACAATAGGTTCCGTTTCCGCATACTCGTATGCATGGCAGCTGATAAGAGATAAAAAGTATTCGCAGGCGAAAGATTTCCTATGGAACATAATAGCGAAAAAACCAAGCCACAGCATGTTTTATTATGCGCTGGGCTCTCTTTATCTGCTTGAACAAAAGTATAATTGCGAGGCGGAAGCATTGAAAGCCTTTGAGGAAGGAATTCTTGTCGATATACGCAATCCGAGAAACATGTGTTATAAAGGGCTTATTTATATGTTTATGTCTTACAAAGGAGAAATTTCAAATGATATTTTATATTTTGCCCGCGCGGTTTACGGGACAGCAGGAGATGTTTCTGAGGAGATAACTGCCATAAACGCATTAAACACTTCAAATTATGAAATTAAAAATAAAACTGTGATAGACTGGGCATTGAGCGATCTTGATAAAATAAGACAGCTGTATGCTTCAAATAATATTAATCTGGTTTTTGCAAGTTATCCGGATGAAACAAAAATAAACGAAGTAGTAAAGTCTCATATAGAAGAAAACAACAATAACGGAATATTATTTTTCCAGAATAAATTAGAGAGTACCGGCAATATGGATTACAGCCTGTATACTCTGTCTAAAAAAATGTTTTCATTCCTCAGAGACAGAAAAATTATAAAGTAGGCAAATCAATGGCAAAAGAAATAGTAGTTAACAGAACGCATGAAGAAACAAGAGTTGCGGTATTGGAAAATGACCGTCTTACCGATATTTTTATAGAACGCAGAGAATCAGAAAAAATATTAAATAATATTTATAAGGGCAAAGTGCAAAATATAGTTGCAGGGCTGTCATCGGCATTTATTGACATAGGGTTCGGCAAGAGCGCTTATCTTTCAAAAGATGATGTCGTTGCGGCTAAAAACGAACATAATATCGAGAATATGCTCAAGGTCGGACAGGAAATAATGGTTCAGGTTTATAAAGAACCAATAAGCACCAAAGGTCCTAAGGTTACAATGGAAATTTCACTTCCCGGCAGGCTTCTTGTTTACATGCCGTTCAGCAACAATATAGGAGTATCAAAACAGATAGAAGAAAAAGAAGAATACGAAAGACTTAAAAATATTATAAAAAAACTAAAAACAGATTCGGATCTTGCCGGCGGGATTATAGTAAGAACGGAAGCCGAGGATGCGACTGAAAACGAGCTGGAAAGAGAAATAAAATATTTATCAAGATTGTGGGCTTCAATAATAAACAGATTTAACAATGCAAAAATGGGAACTCCGATACATAAAGACTTGGGCGTTGTTTTTCAGACTGTCAGAGATCACTTTACGGAAGACGTCACGATGATGCATATAGACGACCAAAAAGAACTTAAAGATGTTACGGAATTTGTTAAAACAGTGTCACCGGAACTTGAAGAAAGAATAGTTATGTATGAAGGTAAACAGCCTATATTTAAAGCATACGGCATAGAAGAAGAAATAAAAAGGCTCAGATCAAATAAGGCAAGGCTTCCCTCCGGCGGATATCTAATAATACAGGAAGCGGAATCTTTGTGCGCTATAGACGTTAACAGCGGCAAATTTACCGGTAAAAACAACACTCAGGAAGAAGTGGTCACTATGACCAATATTGAAGCCGCAAATGAAGTCGCAAGGCAGTTGAGGCTCAGAAACATAGGCGGAATAATAGTCATAGATTTTATAGACATGAAAAAAGAAAAGAACAGAAAAAAAGTTCTTGAAGAACTCAGAAACGCCACAAAAAACGATAAGGCAAAAATTAAAATATGGCCCATTACAAAGCTTGGCCTCATAGAAATGACAAGAGAAAGAAAAAGAGAATCTCTTTTTTCTCTCCTGGGCGATAATTGCCCTACATGTCACGGGCTTGGTCTGGTTCTTTCAAAAGAATCAATTTTTATAAATGTCTGTCAGGAACTTGAACAGATGAGGATAGAGAAACATTACGGCAAAATCAAAATAAAGCTTAATCCTGAAGTTGCGCAGTATTTTAATGAAAGAAAGACAAGGCTTGAAGAATTTTTCAAAAAAGAAATAGAAATTATATCTGTCGATTCCGTTGACAGAGAAGACTATAACATAATTCTTGAACAATAAATTTTAAGAGGCCATAGTGAGCTTTTACGGCTTGAAGTACCTTGTTGTCGGCACAGGTTTTTGGGGAAGCGTCTTTGCCGAAAGAATAGCATCTGTTTTAAACGAGAAAGTTCTTGTAATAGATAAAAGGAAACATATCGGCGGAAATTGCTATTCCTATATTGATGAAAAGACCGGTATCGAATGTCATAAATACGGATCGCACATTTTTCATACAAGTCTGCAAAACGTATGGGATTATGTTAACAGATTTTCCGGTTTCAATAATTACAAACACAGAGTTTTAATCACCAGCAAAAATAAAGTCTATTCAATGCCTGTCAATCTTGCCACGGTTAATTCTTATTATAATTTGAATCTTAAGCCTTTTGAGGCAGACGCTTTTTTGAAAAAAGAAAAAGGCAAAATAAAAAATCCTTCCAATTTTGAAGAAAAAGCTATATCTTTGATAGGTAAAAGATTATATGAAGCATTTATAAAAAATTACACTTTTAAGCAATGGGGAACAAATCCTAAAAATCTGCCTGCTGAAATTATTACAAGGCTGCCGGTTCGTACAAATTATGACGATAATTATTATTACGACATATACCAGGGTATGCCTTTAAACGGATATACGGGGATTATCAGCAATATTTTATCTCATAAAAACATTACAGTCCGCACAGATTGCGATTATTATGACATAAAAAACAAACTGCCGAAAAATTGTAAAATTATATTTACCGGAATGCCTGATAAACTGTCAGATTATAAATACGGACGGCTCAGATGGCGCAGTCTGAAATTTAAATGGGAAAGACACAATTGCGCCGATTTTATCGGAAATGCGGCTATGAATTTTGCTGACTTGGACGTGCCGTATACAAGAATTCACGAATTTAAACATTATCATCCTGAAAAGAAAGCGATTTTTGAAGCTCCGACAACCGTAATATGTTTTGAACATCCTCAGCAGTACAGAGAAGGCAGAGAGGCTTACTACCCTGTAAACGATAAAAAAAATAACGAACTTCATGAGAAATATATGAATGAAATTTCAAAGAATAAAAATATCATAATCGGCGGCCGGCTCGGCTCTTACAGATACTGGGATATGGATAAAACAATTGAAAATTCTCTGAGCACATTTAAAAACTATTGTCATATTTTTACAAATAATAAAATTCGGAATTAAAGGTGTTGAAAATGCCCACCAACTTTACATTGCTGCCTGTATTTGAAGATAAAATATTAATAAGAATATTGAAAATGATATCTGTGTTTTTATTTTCATTAATAATTATTTTTCAGATTTTAAATATATGTTTGGAATACGACGATGCCAATCATGCGACTGTGGCAAAAAATCTTGCATTCGGGATCGGATATGCGTCATCTTATAACAGTATTAATTTGTTTCCTTCCGGAATAAGTGTCGGATATCCTTTTATTTTGCCTGTTGCAGCCGCAATTAAAATATTCTCAAACAGGCTTTGGGTTCCCGGTGTTGCAACTTCGGCAATATGTCTGTTGCTGCTTTTGGCAGCGATGTATCTGCCGAAAAAGATTAAATATATTACTGAAAAACAATTGTGGATATGGCGCTGCGTTTTTATGGGACTTATTATCTTTGCTTATAATTTTAAAAATACAGCCAGTTTTGTTTTAAAAGTGGGTGAAATACCAAGGTATAACGGAGCTTTTTCAATGATGCTGGGGGAATTTCCGGCAACATTGCTTGTAATAATTTTGGCATTTGCGCTGATCGTTTCAGAAAATAGAAAAAGCATGTATTTTATTGCCGGAATTATTGCGTCATTGGCTTTTTTTATGAAAACTTTGTCGTTAATATCAATAGCGCCGCTTTGCGCGGCTTACTTGTTTTTAAACTGCGGCAATTTAAAATCAAAATTCAATTTTATTATTTTTTTTATGCTTGGTTTTTTACTGCCGGTTATCGGCTGGGAAATATATAAATTTATAATATTGGACGGATTCGAAAAATATTTTTTATTGAAAAAAGTCGATTATGAGTTTTTTAAAAAAGAAGGATCGGGACTGGATTCAAGAATGCTGCTGACGACAGTCGATAAAATAAAAAGCATGATCTATGAAATCGGTTTTTTGCGGTTTGCGCTGCTTGTGACTCTGCCTTTATGGATATTTGTTTCAAGAGTTTTTAATAAAACCAACAGAAATATTGATATGTTGGTTTGTATG
>CAYTCB010000017.1:7123-18113 GCA_964436195.1 uncultured Elusimicrobiaceae bacterium | reverse complement strand
CTTGCCCATATCGGCAAGCATATCGCACGGAAAAACTTCGCAAAGACCGCAATGATCAAGATGTTTTTGTTCACAGCAGCTTTTAACGCCGCATGTTCCGCCCCAGAAAGGAACTGTTATGTTAACACAGCCTTTGCAATTAACTTTTTCTTTTCTTTGGCAGGAGTCGCATTTTACCCCGCATCTTGATTCAAACATTTTAATCCCTTATAACTGAATTTCTGTTTTCGGGGCAAAATTTGTTTCCATAGTCCAGACAAACGCCTGTCCGTTTTTTAAAGAATATACTTTAAACTTCGAATAAAATTCGTGATCTGAAACGGACTGTCTCCATTCTTTTAAAAACTGACGGGTAGGATGAGCGTTTATTTCATCTTTTAATTTAGAATCTTCTATTTCTTCAAGTTTGCCTGAAACTCTTATCTGCATGCCTTTTTTAAAATCATTAAAACATGCCTCGACATTATTATTTTTTGAAATTTGTTTAAAAACATCTTTGTTTTCGCCTGTATGAAAAATTATACCGTTTTTTTCGTCGGCCTTGTAAAGAAACATAGCTCTGCAGTGAGGCTGGTCTCCGTCAGCAGTTGCCAGCCAGAAAACAGGATTTTCCGTAATAAATTTGTAAATTTCTTCTTTGTTCATTATTCCTCCGTTATATTAAACCTTAAATCCGTTGAGAATATAAATTCTGCGCGCGGCATTATCTTTTGAGCCGGCTAAAGACATGTCTTGAGAAACATCACTGCGAAAAATAAAATAAGCAGAAACATAAATAAAGCCACAAGCTTACTTTCCATTTTCAATTCTCCTTTTAACCGATTACACCCGATATTATATAAAAAAAACATTTATCAAGCATCTTTTATTTTGTATAATCTGATTATGATAAAAACAATTGACGATATCTTAAATAACAGGGAAGTAATTACATATTTAAGTTATGCCGACCATATTTTTGAAACTGTCGGTTATAAGGAACACGGCGTAAGGCATGCAAAACACGCTTCCGACAGAGCCGGTTATGTTTTAAAAGAACTCGGCTATACCGTAAAACAGCAGAATCTTGCAAGAATCGCAGGTTATCTTCACGACGTAGGCAATATGATTTCAAGAACAGGCCATGCCCAGAGCGGAGCCGTTATGGCTCTTGATCTTTTGAGAGCCGAAGGCGAAAATATAAAATATACAAGCGATATATTTGAAGTGTTCGGAGCGATAGGAAGCCATGAAGATAAATCAATGCAGCCTCCGACCGATATTGCAGCCGCTGTAATTTTAGGCGACAAAACGGACGTTCATTTTGAAAGATTAAGAACAGAAAACCAATATTTGAAAGACGCCCATTCAAAAGTTGTAGGCGCATGTGAAAATTCCGAAATAAGAATATCAAGGGAAGATAAAGAAATAACTTTACAGCTGGCTATTAACACAAAGATTTGTTCCATCATGGAATATTTCGAGATTTTTACGCCGAGAATGAATTACTGCACTAAAGCAAGCAATAAACTTGGATGCAATTTTAATTTTTATATTAACGGGGACAGGTTCATATAACGGCAGAAGCTGTGATGTCGGGCGGATTTGCAAAGCAAACCGAAGCAGCTTAGCGGCTTGGAAGTTTGGCAACAACAAAAATAAAACAAAAAGACTGGGAATATTGAAAGTTTGGAAGCTTAGCAAAAACAATGTAGTAGCAGTTGCCTTTGCAAAACCTCCAAGATTCTTAACATCTTAGCTTCTATAATCAGGGGAATTCATAGTGATTGTCGGCTCATATCAGCTGTTAAAAAAATCAACACAATGTAAAGCAAGGCTCGGAAAAGTTTACACTACCCGCGGAGTTATTGACACTCCGGCATTTATGCCCGTCGGAACCCAAGGGTCGGTGAAATCGGTATCGACTGAACAGTTAAAAGAGACAAAGGCCCAGATAATACTTGCAAACTCATACCACATTTATTTAAGACCCGGTCTTGAAATCATAAAAAAAGCCGGCGGCATACAAAAATTTAATTCGTGGAACGGCCCGATGCTTACAGATTCGGGAGGATTTCAGGTTTTCAGTTTAAACGATTTCAGAAAAATAAATACAGACGGCGTTGAGTTCCGCTCGCATATAGACGGCTCAAAACATTTTTTGTCGCCGGAAATTTCTATGCAGATACAAAAAACTATCGGCGCAGACATCATAATGTGCTTCGATGAATGCACTCCTTATCCGGCCACTTATGATTACGCAAAAAAATCGATGCTCTTAAGCATAGACTGGGCAAGAAGATGTAAAGAAGAATTTTATAAAGACGATTCTCATCTGACTCAGGCTCTTTTCGGAATTATACAGGGGTCCGTTTTTGACGATTTAAGAAAAGAAAGCGCGCTTAAAATGCAGGAAATAGATTTTGTAGGTTATGCTATAGGAGGCGTTTCTGTCGGAGAATCAAAAGAAGAAATGTTAAAAGCCGTTGAAGCGACCGTGCCTTATCTTCCCGAAGATAAAGCAAGATATCTGATGGGCGTAGGAATGCCGGAAGATATTTGGGAATCGGTTGAAAGAGGAATAGATATGTTTGACTGCGTTATTCCTACAAGAAACGGACGAAACGGGCAGGCTTTTACATCATACGGGAAAATAAATATCAAAAACGGCGAATTTAAAGAAGATTTTACGCCTCTTGATCCTGAATGCGACTGCCAGACGTGCAGAGGATATACTAAAGCTTATATCAACCATTTGTTCCGTTCACAGGAAATACTTGCGTTGACGTTGTTATCTTTACATAACATTCATTTTATGATAAAATTGACGGACAAAATTAAAAAAGCGTTGGAAAGTGATACATTTTTTGAAGCAAAAAAAGATTTTTTTGAAAAGTATTACTCCAAAAAGGGAGAATTATGAAAAAAGTATTGTTGACACTTATGTCGGTAGTCTTGTTATCAGCAAATTCATTTGCTGAAGGCGCAGGCGGAGCAGCAGGAGCGTTCGGCGGAATTATGCCTCTTTTGATAATATTCGTGTTTTTTTATATTTTTCTTATCAGACCTCAGCAGAAACAGAGAAAAGAACACCAGAAAATGATTGATTCACTCCAGAAAGACGATAAAATAATAACTTCCGGCGGAATGTATGCGACCGTAGTCTCGGTAAACGGAGAAGTTGCTGAAGTTAAAATTGCCGACAACGTAAGAGTTAAAATAGTTAAATCAACAATAACGTCTGTAGTAAAAGCTGAAGAAACCGTTACTCCTGAAATAATAAAGTAAAATTTTATTTGGAATAAAATGAAAATAAAAGAACTTGAATTTTCAAAAATATCGTTTGAAGATATTAAAAACAACCAGACAATAGACAGCTTCATAAGAGCCTCAAACGATTATCTTGGAGCAATAGGCTATACGGAGCACGGGTTCAGACACGTGAGCCTTGTTGCCTCAGTTTCAAAAAATATTCTTACTGTTCTTGAATATCCGAAAAGAATGCAGGAGCTTGCTGAAATCGCAGGTTATCTTCACGATATAGGAAACGTTATCAACAGACAAGACCACGGTCAGTCTGCAAGTTTAATAGCTTTTGATATTTTAAAACAGCTCGGCGCGACTCCCGATGAAATAGCACTTATAGCCTCAGCCATAGGCAACCATGAGGAAGAAATCGGCGAACCTGTTAATCCGGTTGCGGCAGCTTTGATACTTGCGGATAAATCGGACGTGCATAAAACAAGAGTAAGAAATCCTAATATGATAGCCGCAGATATCCACGACAGAGTAAATTATGCCGTCGACCGTTCTTTTTTAAACGTAAATAAAAAAGAAAGGCTGATATCTTTGAACCTCAACGTTGACACAAAAATTTCTCAGGTTATAGAATATTTTGAAATATTTATGTCCAGAATGAATATGTGCAGAAGAGCCGCAAAATTTTTAGATTGTAAGTTTGAATTAATAATAAATGAAAGGAAGTTACTCTAATGAACAAACTCGGTTTTAGAACGGCAGTAACGGCATTATTGATCATTCTTGCGGGATATTTTTTATATCCTACTTTTGAATGGGCAAGAATGTCTGACGAAGAAAAGACGGCGGCAGAAAAGGCAAAAGATCCTATTTTGGGCAAAGCTCTTAAATTAGGGCTGGACTTAAAAGGCGGAACTCACCTTCTGCTTGAAGTAGACGCAAGCAAACTTGACGAAAAAGTAAGCATAAAAGACGCTGTTGACAGAGCGGTTGAAGTTATGAGAAACCGTATAGACCAGTTCGGCGTTGCCGAACCTCTGATCACAAAACAGGGAGACAAATGGATAGTAATACAGCTTCCCGGCATCAAAGATCCGGCAAGGGCAAAAGAGCTTATCGGCAAAACGGCTCTTTTGGAATTCTGTCTTGTAAATAACGATGCGGCGTTGTCCGATATAGAAACAAAAATAAGAGAAAGAAATCTTACTCCTCAGGAAGCGATGGCTGATCCTGAAATATCAAAACTTATACCCGCAGACCATTTCATAGCGCAGAGCAAAGAAGACAACAGATATTATATTCTTAAAAACGCAAGCCTTACCGGAGCATATCTTGTAAACGCAAAAGTAGAACTTGCAACAGGCGGATTCGGTTATCCACACGTATCTCTTGAATTCAATAAAGAAGGCGCAAAATTATTTGCAGATATTACAGGCGCAAATATAGACAGAAACCTCGCAATCGTGCTTGACGGCATAGTTCAGTCGGCTCCCGTCATCCGTTCAAGAATACCGGACGGAAGAGCAATAATTGAAGGTAATTTTAACGCGGACGACGCAAAGCTTCTTGCAACTGTTTTAAGAGCAGGTGCTCTGCCGGCTCCGGTTAAAATAATAGAAGAAAGAACAGTCGGTCCGAGCCTGGGAGACGATTCTATACATAAAGGTTTTACTTCTGCCCTTATCGGCGTTTTATTTGTCGTTGTATTTATGCTTATTTACTACGGCTTCTCCGGACTTATCGCAGACATAGCTCTTCTTTTAAACTTTTTTATACTTGCCGGCATAATGTGTTATTTTCAGTTTACTTTAACGCTGCCCGGTATAGCCGGTATCGCACTGACTCTTGCAATGGCCGTTGACGCAAACGTTCTTATCCTTGAAAGAATAAGAGAAGAACTTGCCGTCGGAAAAACCGCAAGAGTGGCTGTCGACGCAGGCTATCAGAAAGCGTTTTCGGCAATTTTCGATTCGAATTTGACAACTCTTATAGCGGCTGTATTTTTGTTCCAGTTCGGAACCGGCCCTATTAAAGGTTTTGCCGTCACTTTGACGATAGGACTTGTAATCAGCATGTTTACGGCAATAGTAGTTACAAAACTTATTTATGATTTTCTTTTTAAAGAAAATTTCATAAGCAAGATTAAAATATAATTAACAACAGGGGGCATAAAGTGAAGTTTTTTAAAACACCAAACATAGATTTCATAAGCAAAAGATATTGGGCTTTTGCGTTTTCGATAATTTTGGCCGTAGCCGGATTTGCGGCAATAATGATTAAAGGACCTAATTACGGCATAGATTTTACCGGCGGTATTTTGATGCAGGTTTCCTTTGACAAAGAAGTGCAGCTTGACTCAGTAAGAAGCGCTCTAAATGACGCAAAAGAGCTTAATTTCGAACTTCAGTCTATAGGCGATAAAAACGTTATCATTAAAATTCAGAAAACAGAAAAATCTCAGGATGAAATGTCTCAAAATATCCTGACTGTTCTGCAGACAAAGTTCAGCGACAGCAAGATAACCGTTGACAGAACCGAATATGTAGGCCCTTCTGTAGGAAAACATCTTGCAAAACAGGCTGCTTACGCTTTCATATTCGTATTTTTGGGAATAATCGTTTATGTCGCTTTCAGATTTAAATCGGGTCTCTGGGGAGTAACCGGCGTTTTGGCTTTAATACACGATGTTTTCTGCACATACGGTCTTCTTGTTATACTGGACAAAGAAATCAATCTGACGATAGTTGCGGCATTGCTTACAATAGCCGGTTTTTCAATTAACGACACAATCGTTCTTTACGACAGAATCAGAGAAAACATGAGGCTTTTGGCAAAAGAAAATTTCGGAAGCATAATAAATAAAAGCATAAATGAAGTTCTTTCCAGAACGATTATTACGTCTTTAACGGTTTTTGCCGTTTCAATGATCCTTTTGATTTTGGGCGGAGAAGTAATAAACGGTTTTGCATTTTCAATGGTTATAGGAACGACTCTCGGAGTATATTCGAGCATATTTATATGCGCTCCTTTAACTTACGAATGGGAACAGAGAAAAAGAGACCGCTTTAAAAAAGCTTTCAAAAGCAAATAATTTATTTTTTATATTTCATTTCTTTAAATGCGTCTTTTGACATTTAAGTTTTGATTTATTTTAAATTCTTTCTTTGGGGCTACATAGTTGAAAATTTTTTTAATATCGGTAAATACAGTAACTGATCCTTTCTATTCCTATCCTATCGGAATGGGCGTCGTTACAAACATTATGCAGTCAAACGGACATACCGTAAAGCAATTTGATTTTTTTGCGGAAGGTTTGGATTACGGCGTTTTTCGTTCGCAGCTTGCCCGGTTTAAGCCTGATATTGTCGGAATATCCATACGCAACAACGATTTCACGTCAATAAAAATATCGTCAAAAATAACCGCATTTGCAAAAGAAAAACATTATCCCGTATTTATCGGAGGACCGGGATTTACTTCTATCCCAGATGAATTTATGCGGCAAACAAACGCCGATTTCGGTTTGCTGGGACCTGCAGAAAGCAATCTTGTGGAATTTATAAATAATTTTCAAAAAGGCGTTCTTCCTGAAAAAAATATAATTCCTTTTAAAAAATTTGACGCGATATACGCTCCGGTTTACGATAAAAAAATATTAAATTTTTATTCAAAACATGATTATGCAATGGGCGTTTACACAAAAAAAGGCTGCATTCATAACTGCTGTTACTGTAATTATAAATATATTGACGGGATGGTATGCCTTTACAGAGATATTGACGAGGTAATCAAAGAACTCAGGCTGCTCCAGAATAAATATAAAATCAAAAGTTTCTTTTTTGCCGACAGCGTAGTAAATGACAATACCGATTTTTTCGCAAATCTTTTAAGGGCAATGATTAAAAATAAAATAAAAATAAAATGGTCGGCATTTTTAAGGCCTGAATACATGAACGACGAAATAATTCCGCTTATGAAAGAAACCGGGATGACGACCGCAATTTTAAATATTGACGCTTCAAACGATATAACCCTTAAAACTATGCGCAAAGGCTTTAAATGGAGCGACGTTGAACGCACAGATGCCCTTTTTTTAAAACATGATGTCAGTTTTGACGTAAATGTATCAAGCAGAGCCAGTTTTATATTCGGCGGGCCCGATGAAACAAAAGAATCGGTTTTTGAGGGAATAGCCAATATAAAAAAACTGCATTTTACAAATATGACCATTTTTATATTTGACGAAAACTTTGCCGAAGGCATGCCTCAAATATCAAAAACAGGCGCATCATACAAAACAGATTTGAATTGGATAAAAGAAGAATTGGTCAAAGCATTTAAAAATTATAAAAATATATTGCTTGATTTTGGACAAAATCTTGATTTTTATAAAAAAAATCGGTAGAATATCAAAACTATCTTAAAAAGTACTAATTCCGACATAGCTCAATGGTCGAGCATCCCGCTGTTAACGGGAGGGTTGTAGGTTCGAGTCCTACTGTCGGAGTTTTTATTTTGTCCGCAGCTAAAACACTTTTATTTTTTTAATCATTAAATTTATTTTATTGCATTATCCTCGTGATTTGCACAAAACCTGACGACATCCGTTTAAATGCGGCAAAGAAATAACGCGTCTGCGGATCAAATTATTTATGTTTGTTTTTTTGCATTAAAAAAAGTAAAATCAGCTTGTTAATATGAACATTATTTTAAAAAAGGTATTGTTAATATTTTTAGGTTTATTTTTAAGTTTACTGCTCTTAGAAATCTTTCTGCAGTCTGCATCATTTATAAACAATTATATTCAAGAATACAAAACATTCAGCAATTATAAAAAATTAAAATCAAAGGATTGCGTTACGGTATTATGTCTGGGAGAATCCACAACCGCCGGACAGTATCCCGTGCAGCTGCAGGAACTGCTGAACACATTAAATCCAGGAAAATTCAACGTTGTAGACTGCGGTATGCCGGCCGTTAAACTTGAGACGCTGAATGAAAATTTTAAAAACAATACGGCAAAATACAAACCTGATATAATTTTATTTATGATGGGCATAAATAACGGATTTTATTCGTTTTCTTACAGAAATCCGTTACTGTACAAAAATAATAAAATACATTTTAAAACATATAAACTCGCTCTGCTTTTAAAGCAGCACATTCTTTCAAAAATTAAATTTGAATCACAAAAAAACAGAATTGAAAAAATTAAAAATCTGGTTGACTCTTTTATTGCCAGAGGATTTTTTCTGCAAAAAGAAGATAAATTTTGTGAACTGGCACTGATTTTGGAAAAAATACTCCGGCAGGAACCGAAAAATGAATATGTATACTCCTCTCTGGTTTTATTATACACCGAATTTCTTTCGGACGCCAAATATTTAAACTACGGATATAAAATGGCGCTTAAAGGGCTTGATCTTGATTTTATAAAGGACAAAAGCAGTATTTATAAAGCGATATTTATATATCATTTTAAACTGTCAAATAAAAACTTATTAAAATTTTATACAAATAAAGCCATAACCGAAGCGCCTGAAATTTTCAAAACTTACAATGCATATTTTATGTACGGATTTATAAGAGATATTCTTACTCCTGAACAAAAACAGTTTATATTGTCAATTATGGCGCAAATAGATACAAAAGATCTCTCATGCGGATTTATCGCTCTTGAATATTTAAAGGACGGAGATTATGACAACGCCGAAAAATATTTTAAAACGGCAGAAGATTTGAGGCTGTATTTCCCTAATCTAAACACATACCGTTTATATAAATCAATAGTGGCAAAAGCGGTACATTCGGGAGTTAAAATAATATGCATGCAATATCCGGTAAGAAGCATAGAACCGTTAAAAAAAATGTTAAAACACGAACCGTATTTTAATAAAATAACATTCTTAAGCAATGAAGTTAATTTTAAAAATATTCTCAGGCAGAAACATTACGAGGATATTTTCAGCGACAGATTCGGCGGAGATTTCGGCCATTGTACCGACCTCGGCAACCAGCTGATTGCGGAAAATGCCGCACAAACTATTATTAAAATGACAAAAAAATGACAAACAATAAATTGCTTGTCATTTTCTGTTTTGCGGAATTATCCGTTACATGTGTTTTTTTAAAATTTCTTTCAGTTCGTCCATACTGTGGTATCCGAGCATCGTCTCTACTACTTTCCCGTTTTTGAAAACCATAAGAGTAGGAACGCTTCTTATTGCATATTCTCTCGCCTTGTTCTGGACGATATCAACGTCTGCCTTTGCAACCTTTACGCTGCCGGAATATTCCTGAGCAAACTGTTCTATTACGGGCATCTGCATTCTGCACGGACCGCACCATGTCGCAAAAAAATCAACAAGAACCGGAACCGCCGAATTTACAACTTCCTGATTGAAATTATCATCGGTTAATACTGTTACATTTTTCATATTACTGCCTCCTTTCTGATTTTTTATCTGTTTTTTCTCGGCTGCTTCGGATACGCTGCATTTTGAAAAAGGACATCCGAACAAACCGACCCATGCAACAAAAACTGCTATTACTACAAGCGGCGCAAATTTAAGCATTTTCAAATCCTCCCATTTTCAATTATGCATATATTACAATATTTGCATATATTAATATACAACAATATAAATAAAATGTCAATACATTATATTTCCGACGGATACTACGCTTTATTATAAAAAACAAAATGCAATATTAAATTTTATTTTTGAGATTTAACAAAAACATCGCCGAAAGACATAAGAGCCTTATAATACCTGCCGATCGCTTTATGTTTTGCCGTTTCAGGCGCCGGGGCAAGTTTTTTTGTGACGGGATCAAAAGCAAAAGATTCTATTTTCCCGTCTGAAACATTGTATTTGACGGCGTCGGTCCCCTCTATTGCCAGTCCGTCTATATTAAAGCAGATATTGGCGCTGCCGCTAAATAAATCGTTGCCCAAAGCCTGATAATCCGCATCATAAAGAGACAGATTATAAAGCGTCGGCATTATATCCATATGGGAACCGTTAACAGCCGTATTTATATTTTTCGGTTTAAACTGCTGCGGTATATAAAGATAAAACGGAACTGCATATCTTAAAAACATATCTTCTTTCGAGTAATTGGACAGTTCTCTGAGGTTATGATCGCCCGTTACGGCTATAATAGTATTTTCGGCAAATTCGGAGTTTTTAACGTATGAAATAAATTTTGCAAGCTCGCGGTTTGCAAACTGGTAGAGTTCAAAAATGCCTCTGTCGTTTAAATCTTTTGAAGACATCATTTTCTTTATATTGTCCGGTATTTCAAGGCTCAGAGGAACATATTTTGCCGGTTTTTTATAAGGAGGATGAGTCCCGGTCGACATTGCGAAAATAAATTTCGGCCTGCCGTCTGTTTTATCTGAAAGATATCTTCTTATAAGTTCAAAGAATTTATCGTCGTTTATTCCCCATTCGTGCCTGTCTTCCGGCTTTGCGTCTATATTGCCTTCCCCTATAACATCTTCAAAACCCTGCACTTTAAAAAAAGATTCAAGATCTCTCCACATCATGCTGCCGCCGTATAACGCGATAGTATCATAACCTGCTTTTTTATAAGGCTGTGCCGCTGAAGATGCAAAACATTTAAAGGCATCGGGCGTCTGCGTAATCTGGTTTGAAAGAGGCCTCTGCGGCATATTTAAAACTATTGATTCTATGCCGTGTATGGTTATAAAACCGGCAGGAAGAAAATTATAGAATACGGTATCCTG
>CAYTCB010000017.1:0-7023 GCA_964436195.1 uncultured Elusimicrobiaceae bacterium | reverse complement strand
GTATCCGCCAAAGAATGCACAGGGTTTACGCAAAGCTTATTTATAAAATAATTAGGCGAAATCTGAGAATAAAACAAACCTAGAGGAAACATTGAAAATGAGCCTCTTGCCGCCATAAAATTAGCCGCTATTATAAAAATGACGACGGTAACTCTTGCAGGTTTTTTCCAATAAACGGCGTTTATTATTCTTTCTTTCATTTTCAGAGACTGGCAGGTCAAAAATGTGAATTTAAATATAAATGCGCAAATTAAACCGAAAAGAACCAGCGCTATATAAACTCTGTAATCGGCAAGTATTGTTTTTATAAGAGCGATAGTATCATCTTCAAAAAATCCGAAAATTAAAAAATTATAGTGGTCTTTAAAGTACGAGAAAAAACCGAAATCAAAAAATATTATAAAAAATAAAAGAGAAAATATTATGTTGTAATAATATTTGAAAAAAGAAACCGACCATTTAAAACATCTGTTGCTTTTCAAAAAAAGACATGCGATAAGAATAAGCGTAACCGGAAAATTTATATAGGCAAGAACCGATAAATCAAATCTGAATCCCATCCAAAAAGCTTTTAAAACATATATTTTAAGATGCGCTATTTCGGTAAAATCGGCAAAATACAGAAAAAAAACAAATCTGTAAAGCGTTATCATAAACATAATAAAAATGTTAACGGGCAGAAGTATTATGAAACTGTTTATTATAACGTTAAAATCTGTTTTTCTTTCCATATGGTTCTTTTATTTTTTTTAATTACTCCGCCTATTTTAATATAAAAAAAAACATAAAACAATTCCGCATATAAAAATAAAATTCCGCCGGAGATATTATTTCACGGCGGAATAATCTGCAATTTATTTTAATTTGCGGCTGTTTTGGCCGGAAACGGATTTACGAACACTCTTGCCGCAAGCTCTTTATCAAGGGCATACAGCAAAGCAGTATTTGTTCCTATCTGCTTAGCCTGCTGCAGGATCTGCTCGGCGTTTGCTTCTTCTTCAACCTGCTCGTTTACATACCACTGAATAAATATATAGGCGGCATGGTCGTTTTCTTTAAGAGCAAGGGACGCTATATCATTGATTTTTCCCGTCACAATCTGCTCATGGGCAAGCGTTTTTTCAAACACTTCAATGATATTTTCAAAATTATAAGGCGATTTTTTTACATCTTCAAAAACAGGATACGCTCCGCGTTCAAGAATATATTCATACATATGTGTGGCGTGGGCTAGCTCTTCCTGAGCCTGCACATTAAGCCAGTTTGCAAAACCTTTTAGTCCGTTTCTGTCACAGTATGCCGACATCGCAAGATAGATATAAGCCGAATAGAGTTCAAAATTAAACTGTTTGCTTAAAGCATTTGTTAAATTTTCTTTTAACATAGTAGACTCCTTTATTTTTTTTCTCTTTTGAAACACATAAACCAGTCGAGGCAGTATTTATCGCTGTCTTTGCCTTCCATTCTTTCTTTGGCCGTGCCGCATGATCCGGGAGGAGGAACTATAACGTCGTCTCCCGGTCTCCAGTTTGCAGGCGTTGCCACGGAATCTGCGTCTGCTTTTTGAAGAGCAAGAATTACTCTTTTTATTTCGTCAAAATTTCTGCCTGTTGAAAGCGGATAATACAATATTAATCTTATTTTCCCTTTCGGATCTACGACGAAAACGGCCCTTACGGCCTGAGTATTTGACTGCCCGGGCTGAATCATGCCGTACTTTTTTGCGACATCCATTTTTATATCTTCTATCAAAGGAAATTTTACTTCAATTTTTTTCATTCCGTTCCATTCAAGATCCTGGATTTTTCTAAGCCATGCGATATGAGCATAAATCGAATCGACTGAAAGACCGACAAGTTCCGTGTTAAGAGCTTTAAATTCGTCAGCCATCTTTGCAAACGTCATGAATTCTGTCGTGCATACCGGCGTAAAATCAGCGGGATGTGAAAACAGGATAACCCATTTGCCTTTATAATCTGCGGGAAAATTAATATCTCCCTGCGTTGTCTTTGCCTTAAAATCGGGAGCATCGTCTCCTATAAGCGGCATTCTTGTTAAATTTTCTTCCATGTTAAATCCTCCGTTTATTTATTTTTTTACAGTCTTTACATACACCTTTAAACACAAGCTCATGCGTTTTAATGTCAAAACCTTTTGTATCTTTTATAAATTCTGAAATTTTATCGAAATAAGGCATGTCTACGTCATAAACTTTTGAACAGACAGTGCATTTCATATGATAATGATTATCAGTAAAATGGTCGAACCTGTCGGCTGAATCAGGCATTTCAATATGTTTCAGACGTCCCTGGCCGGCAAGTATTTTAAGATTTCTGTATACGGTTGCCTTGCTTAAAGAAGGATATTTTTTTTGTATTTTTTCAAATACAAATTCGGCGGTCGGATGATTTTTCATCTCTTTTACGGTTTGAAAAACTATTTCTCTTTGAATTGTCTGTCTTGTTTCTTTCATTATTGATATTAATTCCTAATTAGTATTTGTTACTAATAATATGAAAATTAAAAAAAATTGTCAAGCGCCGCGTGTTGATATTTGTGGCAAAAAAGTATAAAATCATGTTACAGGTTTTATAAATCAATACGGAGAAACCAGACTTGAACCGCAGAGACTTTTTTAACATAAACGCCGAAAGCTGGGACGACAATCCCGACACATTAACAACCGAAAAAATAAAAAAAACCGTTTTGCCTATATTGAATATTAAAAAAACAGACGCCGTTTTGGATGCGGCATGCGGAACCGGAATTTTAATTCAGGCTCTGAAAGAGAAAAAAACAAAGGCTTCTATCTGGGCCGTTGATTTTGCCGAAAAAATGATAGAGAAAGCAAAACAAAAATTCCCCGACGTTAATTTCATTTTAGCCGATGTGGCATGTATGCCGTTTGAAAATGAAACTTTTACAAAAGTCGTTGCCCTGAATTCTTTCCCTCATTTTGAAGATAAAAAAAGCGCCGTTAAAGAAATGGCAAGAGTTTTGAAGAAAAAAGGAACTCTTGTTATAGCCCATACTAATTCAAAATGCAGAATTGACGCTCATCACAGAAAAATAGGCGGAATTATAGCAGAAGACATGCTGCCGACCAACGAAAAATTAAGCGAAATCCTGCTGGAAAACGGTTTCTCAAATATTGAATTTACCGATAACGAAGAATTCTACATAATCAAAGCTTCCAAATAACCTTTTTATATTAAAAACTCAACAGCCGTTACAAATCAAATGATAACTATATTAAATATTTTAGTGTGAAAAATATCGCAAGAGCAAAGTAGATTTGAAAAGCTTTAAGATTTGAGGACGAAATAAAAAATTTAAAGAGCAAAGCATTTTTAAATTATTTTCCGGTTTTGCCACGTTTAGCAAGTCTATGAACAAAATATTTTTAGATTATTTTGTGGTTTTTGCCGCATTAGAGTATGCTTATGACTGTAATATTTTTTATTGTAAAAATTTAAAATAGATAAATTTTTAATTGCTGATTGTTTGAAGAATTTTCCGTTTCATTATTCCGTAAGGAAAATTCAAGTTCAGCAATGGCAGTAAAAAATATAAAGGAATATACTCTGCGGCGGGTCTTTTTGGTTAACTCGAGACAAAAAGTAACTGTATTTAATCTGAAATGAAGAAACACAAGAGCTAAGCAACGTCTGAAACAGAAAAGATTTTGCGTAAAACAAAATATCGCAAGAGCGAGGTGAAATTGAAAGGGTTTAAGATTTGATGACGAAATAAAAAATTCAAAGAGATATTTCCAGGATTTAAGATTTCCGCTGAAATGAAGAAACACAAGAGCTAAGCAACGTCTGAAACCGAAAAGATTTTGCGTGAAACGAAATATCGCAAGAGCGAGGTGTACATGCCCGTAAGGGGTACATAAGCTCTTGCGATATGAAGTTGTAACCAAAATATTTCGGTTGGCTAAGCTCTGGCTTTTTTAATTTCGCTTATGATGGCAGGAATAATCTCATACAAATCGCCTTCAAGCGAATATGTTGCAACCTGCATCATAGGACAATCTTTATCTTTATTTATCGCGATGATGGTTTCGGCAGAACCCATACCTATCATATGCTGAATCTGGCCCGAAATACCGCATGCAATGTAAACTTTAGGAGAAACTGTCGTTCCCGTCTGGCCTACCTGATGAGAATAAGGAATCCAGCCTGCGTCAACGGCCGCTCTTGACGAACCTACTGCTCCGCCGAGAAGATCGGCAAGCTCTTCGACAAGCTTAAATCCTTCGGGTTTTCCGAGTCCTCTTCCGCCCGAAACGATTATATCTGCATCATGAAGATTTACATGAGCGCTGCAGTCTTTGAAAAATTCCAAGAATTTTGTTCTGTTTATTATTTTTGAAGCGTCAACTTTATTTACGATAACTTCGCCTTTTCTGCCGGCCTGCACTTTTGCTTCTTTAAAAACTTTATGTCTGACGGTCGCCATCTGAGGTCTGTGTCTCGGCGTTAAAATCGTAGCCATAATATTTCCGCCGAAAGCAGGTCTTGTCTGCTGGAGGTTTCTTGTAGCCAAATCAACATCCAAACCGGTACAATCTGCCGTTAAACCCGTATAAATCTTTGCCGCGACTCTTGAAGCAAAAGATCTTCCGATGTTTGTTGCGCCCATAAGAATTATTTCGGGCTTTTCTTTTTTAAGAAGTTCGGTAAGAACTGCAGTATAAGAATCGTCCTGAAATTCCGCAAATATAGGATCGTCATAAACATAAACTTTATCTGCGCCTCTGTCTATCAAATCCTGCGCTTTTGAAGTTATGTTTGAACCGATCAAAACCGCGCTTAAAGGAACCTGCAGCTTATCTGCAAGGATTCTTCCCTGATTCAAAAGTTCATAAACTACGGCAGATACGACGCCGTGTCTCTGTTCGGCATAAACCCATACGCCTCTGTAAAGAGACATATCTACAGCCGCTTTAACTTCGTCTTTTTTCATTTCTATAGCTTTGAAAACCTTACAAGCCTGAACGCATGCTCCGCAGAATGTGCATTTATTTGCGTCTATTACCGCGAGCTTAAATTTTTTAGGATGTTCCGGTCTTTCAACCATCGTTATAGCGCCGAAAGGGCAAGCGCTGACACATATAGAACAGCCTATACATTTATCCGCAAGTACGTTTATCTGATTTGCCATTTTACTTCTCCTTATGATTTTAAAAAAACCGCTTCTCAATTACACCAGCGATTTACTGCTTATATTAGACTGACTTCTTTAAGTTTATTTACAAGAGCCTGAGCCTGAACATTTGCTTCTCCGGTAAATTTATCGCCGCCTTTTCTCTGCGGAGGCGTAAAAATTTTCATAACCTGCGTCGGAGAACCTTTGAGCCCGCATTTTTCAACGTCTGCATTTATAGACTGGGCGTTGAGCTGCTTTATAACGGCTTTCTTTGCGTTCATTTTGCCTTTAAGAGAGGCAAGTCTCGGCGTATTGATTTCTTTTACGACGGTAATAAGACACGGAACCGGCGTTTCGATTAAATCGTAGCCGTCTTCCATCATTCTTTCAACCTTCATAAATTTATCGTTTATTTCTTCAACTTTTTTAACGTATGCGACGTGCGGAATATCAAGCATTTCCGCTACTGAAGGTCCGACCTGCGCGGTATCTCCGTCGGTAGCCTGCTTTCCGCAGATGATTACCGAGTAATCGGGAACTGTTTTAATGGCCGTTGACAACGCGTAAGAAGTAGCCCATGTGTCGGCTCCGGCAAACGCTCTGTCTCCGACGAGAATAGCTTCATCGGCTCCTCTTGAAATAGCTTCTCTCAAAGCAGCTTCTGCCTGAGGCGGGCCCATCGTTATAACCGTAACTTTGCCGCCCGTTCTTTCTTTAAGTCTTACGCCTTCTTCTATGGCGTATTCGTCAAAAGGGTTGATAACGGCTTCAACGCCTTCTCTTTTTAATGTTCCTTTTTCAGGATCTATCTGAACGTTTGTCGTTCCGGGAACCTGTTTTATACAAACTATTATGTGCATCTTTGTTAACCCCTCCTGTTTGTCTCTTACTGCTTATTTCTTATTATTTGAAAAATTCCGGATAGGCGGTATTTTCAACTTCTAAAATACAAAACATATCCGGAATATTTTTTAAAATTTATTTTACTGAAGCGTATTCTTTTATAAGGTTAAGCGCAATTTCGTTTTTCTGAATCTGGCTTGTACCTTCGTAAAGCGTCGTAATTTTGGCGTCTCTCATCATTTTTTCTACAGGATATTCTTTACAGTATCCGTATCCGCCGAAAATCTGGACTGCATCTGTAGTAACCTGCATTGCCGTTTCTGACGCAAAAAGTTTCGCCATTGCCGATTCTTTGCTGGTTCTTACTCTTTCGTTTTCAGGTTTACTGTTGTTGTCGTCTATCATTCTTGCAACCTGATATACAAGACATCTTGCAGCTTCAACTTTTGTCGCCATATCGGCAAGCATATGCTGTATTCCCTGGAAAGAAGATATAGGCTGTCCGAACTGGACTCTTGTTCTTGCGTATTTTACCGCTTCTTCAAGAGCACCGGCCGCTATACCTAAAGCCTGTGAAGCTACTCCCGGTCTTGATCCGTCGAGCGTAGCCTGAGCCACCATCAAACCGTGTCCTTCTTTTCCGAGAAGATTATCTTTATGAACTCTGCAGTTATCAAATATCAATTCTCTTGTTACGGAAGATCTGATACCCATTTTATTTTCTTTTTTGCCGAACGTAAAACCTTCCATTCCTTTTTCAAGAATGAAACAAGAAATGCCTCTTGCTCCTCTTGACGGATTTGTTTTTGCAAATACCGTATAAGTTTCCGCTTCGCCGGCGTTTGTTATAAAACATTTTGTTCCGTTAAGAATATAATAATCGCCGTCTTTTACGGCAGTTGTTTTCATAGCGGTAGCGTCAGAACCCGCCGACGGTTCGGTTAACCCGAACGCCGCAAGTTTTTTACCCGAAGCTATATCAGGCAAATATTTGCTTTTCTGAGCTTCGTTTCCTGCGACAAGTAT
>CAYTCB010000016.1:0-19699 GCA_964436195.1 uncultured Elusimicrobiaceae bacterium | reverse complement strand
AAGCTCAGAAAGTTGTAAAAGCATGCTGCGTATTTACGACTCATACTCCTGTTCCTGCCGGCAACGAAGTTTTTTCGCCGACTTTGGTTGCTGCGTATTTTGAACAGATGTATAAACATCTCGGGCTTACAAAAGAACAGTTTTTAAATATGGGAAGAGATTTTAAAGTTGAAACTTATGAAAAAGATTTTTCTATGACTATACTTGCTTTAAAAGCCTGCGGTAAGGCTAACGGAGTCAGCAGGCTTCATGCAACGGTATCAAGGCAGATGTGGCAGAATATATGGCCTGAATTGCCGAGAAAAGAGATTCCTATTACTCATATAACAAACGGTATTCATACAAATACCTGGCTTTCATACGAATTTGCCGGATTATTTGACAGATATATGGGTAACGATTGGAAAGACGAGCCTGCCGATCAGACGTTATGGCAGAGAGTTGCGCATATTCCTGACGCCGAACTTTGGAGAAGCCACGAAAGAAGGAAAGAGCGTCTTGTTTCTTTTGCAAGACAGAGACTAAAAGTACAGCTTGAAAGAAGAGGTCTTTCAAAACAGGCTATAAGATATGCCGAAGAAATACTTGACCCTGAAGCGCTAACAATAGGTTTTGCAAGAAGATTTGCGACTTATAAGAGGGGGAATTTGATATTCAGGGATTTAAACAGAATAAAGAAAATACTTTTAAACAAGGAAATGCCGGTTCAGATTATTATTGCCGGAAAAGCCCATCCTAAAGACGACAAAGGAAAAGAAATTATAAAAAGCATTATAAAACTTGCTTCCGACCCGGAATTGAGATTTAAAATTGTTTTTCTTGAAGATTACGATATGAACGTAGCGCATTATCTCGTTCAGGGAGTTGATATTTGGCTGAATAACCCGCTAAGACCTGAAGAAGCATCCGGCACAAGCGGAATGAAAGCTGCCGTAAACGGCGTCTTAAATTTCAGCGTTTTGGACGGTTGGTGGTGCGAAGGTTATAACTCTGATAACGGATGGATTATAGGGTCTACTGAAACTTATCCGGATCTTGAGTATCAGAATGAAGTTGAAAGCAGATCAATGTATGAAACTCTTGAAAAAGAGATAATTCCATTATTCTATAAGAGAGGACAGGATAATCTGCCAAGAGGATGGATTCAGAAAATGAAAAACTGCATGCAGACTATAGGTCCTAAATTCAATACGAACAGAATGATCGAAGAATATACGGAAAAATTCTATATTCCCTCAATGGTTGAAACGCTCAGAATGCAGGAAAATAATTTTGAAATTGCAAGAAAAAAGACTTTATGGCAGGATAAAATCGAAGCAAACTGGCCTAAAGTTTCAATCGCAAATATGGAAGACGATATAAGCGGCTATAATATAAAAATCAGACAAAATATGAAAATAAGGACTAAAGTATTTCTCGGACAACTGGATAATGAAGACGTATTTGTTCAGCTATGCATAGGATATTTAGATTCAAAACATGTTATGAGCAGCGAAAATTACCATATTATGAAAATGGTTTCAAAAGAAAATGACGGTTCGTACATTTATGAATATGAATTAGATACAAAACAGGTCGGTCACTGCGGGTATACCGTGAGAGTTGTTCCGCAATATATGGGTATTACCGAGCATATCCCCGGACTTATTAAGTGGTTTTAAAATATAAAATTTAAAGAGCAACAAGATATGAAAGATATACGATTGATGATATTTGATTTAGACGGTACTTTGGTAGATTCAAAAGATGACCTTACGGCGGCAGTCAATTTTATAAGAAGAGAATATAAACTGTCCGATATCGGTTCTGATGAAGTCGCTTCTTATCTTGGAAACGGAATACGAAGGCTTATAGATTCGGTTCTGCCTTCCGGAATGTCGGAAATTGACAAACAAAATGCTTTTGTCAGATTCAACAATTATTATTCCGAGCATCTTTTGGATACAACTTACGTTTATCCTGGTGTTTTTGATGTGCTTGATGCTGTTCCGGATATAAAAAAAGTTGTTCTTTCCAATAAAACAGAGATTTATACAAAAAAGATAATAGAAAAGCTTGGTTTAGGCAAATATTTTATAAAAATTTGCGGAGGGGATACTTTCCCTGAAAAAAAACCGAGCTGCTTACCGATTAATTCCATAATCAATGAATTTGGTCTTAAGAAAGAGCATGTTGTTATGGTTGGCGATGGCATAAATGATATTTTATGCGGTCAATCTGCCGGTATTGCAACCGTTGCCGTTTTATACGGATATTCCAAAAGATCAAAAATAGAAGCTAATACCCCTTCTTTTATAGCAGAAAAAGCTAGTGATATCCTAAAATTTCTTCAAAAATAAAAACATCCTTTTTTCTAAAAATTAAATTTTTGGACTTAAGGGTGTTTTTTTTTCTTTCCAGGTTTTTTTTCCGGATTGAATTTTTTTATGTTTTTTCTTTTCATGGGTTTTT
Organism: uncultured Elusimicrobiaceae bacterium; assembly: GCA_964436195.1. Lineage (GTDB taxonomy): Bacteria > Elusimicrobiota > Endomicrobiia > Endomicrobiales > Endomicrobiaceae > Proruminimicrobium. The sequence goes on along the minus strand of CAYTCB010000016.1, from coordinate 17,248 downwards.
TATTTAGTTGGTTCTTTTTTTAATAAGTATTTTTTTTGGTGTCATTTTTTTTAATTTTCAAATTTTTTATCAAAAAATAACTATATCTTATTTAGTATAACAAAAAATAAACCTTGCAGCATCCTTTTTAAAATATAAAATTTCATTTTTTATATAAAAATATTCAACTTAAAATTTTTAAAATCCAAAAAATCAAAATTTAAAAAAATCAAAAAAAATTGCTAAAAAATGCAAAAATTGTCAAAAAATGTGGTTCCGATAAGATATATTATGTTAAGTATAATGAGTGCAATAAAACTTAGCTAACATTAAAGTTATTTGTTAAGTATAGTTACATTATTCATATTTATAAATATAAATAATTATTAAATTAATAAATTGTTTTAAATGTTATACATTAGCATTCACATGAATTGTATAAAAAAAATTTAAAAAATAGGATTTATTAAATTTTTGGCTGAAATTTTTGATTTTTTATACAGATCGGACCTTTCGGAATGTTTAAAAAAATTATTTTTAAAACTTTGGTTAGTTAGTAGTAGCTTATATGTTTTGATTTTATTATATCATTTAAGATATATCAAATGATCGCATCGTAATATATCTTATATGATATAATTATTGTTCAATTGTTTTTGTATATTTTTAGATTGAAAAAATATTTTTTCTAATGCTGTTGTTAAATCTTTCGAAAGAGGGCAAAGTATGAGAAAACTATTTTATGTTGTTTGGTTTTTGACGTTTGCAGTTTTTTGTTTTTCAACAGCAGAAGCAGCTACAAAGACTATTATTGAAAAAGATGCGCAAGGAAATGAAATAAAAAGAACTGTTGTTGAAACGGATAAACTGGGCAATGAAACTACTACAATCATAAATACAAACCAAAATATTCAGCCTCAGGCTGTACAGCAGACGCCGGTGCAGGTTTCAGAACCGCAGCAGCAGCCGGTTGCAGTTTCTGCTCCAGTTACCCCCGCTGTTCCTGTAGTAAAAAAAGAGTTGAAAAAAGGTTCTAATGTTCTATACGGAAGATTAGGATTGGCTATGCCTTTGAACAGTCCTGACGGCAAAATATATCTTCCTAGTTCTGAACCTTTAGATATGAGCTGGGGTACTTTAACTATCGAATTGGGAGCCACATATTTACATTTCTTGTCAGATTATATTGCGCTTGGCGGAGAATTCGGTCTTGATTTAATTTTGCCCAAAACTGATACAAACGCACATTTTGAAGTAAGTCAGTCTACTGTTTTTGCAAATTTTCTGCTTTTAACACATATATATTTGAATAATCCTAAAGATGAAGCAAGATTTTATATTCCTATTGGTATAGGATTCGGAAGCGCGTCATATACCGTTACAGTAAATAATGAAAGCGCCAGCGCATCAGGAAGCGGCGGATGTTATGTAATTGGTATAGGTACTAACTGGAGAACACAGACAGGTAATATCACCGGCGGTGAGTTGAGATATACATCTTCAAGTCTTGACGGAAATGAACCGGATTCAATAAAAGATCAGAATATAAGCATTTTAAGTATCAATATGTATTACGGGTTTGATTTTTAACAGCAACTTATAAATATAAACAGAAAACCGGCATAATAAATATGCCGGTTTTTTTATTTTGCAGTATAAAGTAATTTGAACGGAATGATCATTTTGTGATTTTGGGCGGATTTGCGTAGCAAAACTAAGAAGATTTTGAATTTAAACGAGGCAAAAATTTGTGAGAGTTGCTCTTGTGGTTACAAGTATTTTGTGAAGATTTTTGATTTTATTTTGGACAAGGTATACCTAGCAGAGCCGAGCGGTAGCGAGAAGTGGCAGTTTTGAGGTAATTTTGAATTTAGATAAGGCAAAAATTTGTGAGCGTATACTGTAAAGGAGCGGAGCTCCGAGGTATCCGAACAAATTTTTAACGCAGTATAAATTCAAAAGAACTCAAAACGCCCCAGAGAGGAGTTGAACCTCCAGCCTTATCCTTAGGACGGATCTGCTCTATCCAGTTGAGCTACCAGGGCTTTATGATTTTTAGTATTTCAATATTGAAAAGACTTCAATATCTTTAAGCTTTGACTTACCGTTTAAAAATAACAATTCCGTAAGAAAAACGCAAGCAATTATATTGCCTTTTAATTGTTTTACAAGTTCTGCTGCAGCACAAGCCGTGCCTCCTGTCGCCAGTAAATCATCGACAATAAGTACATTTTCCCCTTCTTTTATTGAATCCGTATGTATTTCAATAGACGCTGTTCCGTATTCAAGAGCATAACTTGTTGAAATCGTTTTATACGGAAGTTTCCCCTTTTTTCTTATCGGAATAAAAGGAAGTCTGAGTTTTTGGGCAATTGAAATGCCGAATATAAAACCTCTTGATTCAAGACCTACAACTTTATCTATTTTTTTATCTTTATATTGTTCGCACAGAACATCGATTACTTCGTTATAAAGATTTATATCTGCAAGTATAGGAGTAATGTCTTTGAAAATAATTCCTTTTGAAGGAAAATCAACAACATCACGCATAGTTTTATTGAGTCTTTCCTTTAAATCCTGCATTAAGCTCTCCTGTCTTTATTAATGTTTTCAAACCTTGAACTTCTTTGATCAAGAGTCAATTTGTCAATATCAGGTTTTTCGGCAAGTTTCAATTTTATAAATATGCCTTTCAACCTTTGGAATCCTTTTAATTCTATCTGTCTTACACGTTCTCTTGAAAGTTTAAATTTTTTGCCTACTTCATCTAAAGAACAGTGGGCGATATCGCCTATACCGAATCTTAGTTTTATTACTTCAGCTTCTCTTTCAGGAAGGCAATCCAGCGCTTTTTGAATGTTATTAGAGTTTCTTATTATTTCGGTAATTGCTTCCGGAGTTTTTAAAATAGTATCCTTGATAGTATCTTTTTTTGAAGTCTCGCTGTCATCGCTTATGGCAGAATCAAGAGAATCCACGGTATCAACGGAAAAAATAGTTTTATTTATTTCGTTGGCCTGATCTATGGATATTTTCATTTTACGGGCAATTTCTTTTATGGACGGTTCTCTTCCGAGATTTGCCAAAAGCTGATTTCTTATTTTTTTCCACTTATTTATTATATCAAACATATAAGAAGGTATTCTTATTGTTTTTGAATTATCCTCAATAGATTTTCTTATGAACTGTTCAATCCAATAAGTGGCATAAGTTGAAAATCTTGTGTTTTTTGCAAGATCAAATTTTTCTACGGCCTTTACAAGTCCCATATTGCCGTCTGCAATAAGGTCCATAAAATCTACGCCTTTTTTTGAAAATCTTTTGGCAATAGGAATAACGAGGCAGTAATTTAATTCTATAAGTCTGTTAAATGCTTTTTTATCGCCTTTTTTAGCTTTTTTCCAAAGCTGTTCATATTCTTTCTGATTTACGGGTTTTATAGTTTTTAATTCTTCAAAATACGAATGTAAAGGGTCTATTACCATATAAAAACCTCTCAAAAATTTAAAGGACTTTTGTACACTTATTGTGTTTGTCGACAAACACATATTTCGGATTTATGGGTTTATCCGAAAGCTGAAATCCCATGATGATTATAATCTCGCCTTTTTTAATCAGATGCGCCGCAGCGCCGTTCATGCATATAACGCCGGAACCTGCTTTGCCTTCAATTACGTAAGTTTCAAGTCTTGCTCCGGAAGTATTGCTTACTACAAGAACTTTTTCTCCGACCCAAAGACCGGCCTTGTCTATTAAATCGGCATCAATAGTTATGCTGCCGGTATATTCAAGATTTGCTTCGGTAACGGTGGCTTTGAAAATTTTAGAACTTAACACAAACTTCATTTTGTTTCATCTCCAGTTGAATCAATCATATTATTTTAGCACGGAGTTATTAATTCTCTCCGGTAATTTTTTATTTTAATGCATTTTTTTCGGCTTCGGTCTGGCATTCAATGCAATATCTGCCCCAAGGCATTGCCATAAGTCTTTTAACGGATATCGGAGCCCCGCAGCATTCGCATAAACCGAAAGTCTTTCCGAAATTCAATTTGTTAAGAGCGTTGTCAATGTCTTTAATCGCTATTGAACTTATTTCATCAAGTTCAAACTGCATTTCTCTTTCATTATTCTGCGTTGCCGTATCTGCTTCGTCGCCTATTTCGTTGTCTGTTTCGGCGAGCTTTCTGGAATTTAATTTATTTACTATCGAAACTTTTTTTTCAAGCAGAATTTTTTTTAATTTAAGAAGTTCTTGTTGGCTCAATTTACCGGATGTATCTTTTTTTGACTTTGTCTGAACAGCTTTAGGTTTTGCAGCAACTTTCTTTTTTGCTGCTTTTACGGCAACAGTTTTTTTAGTCGCTTTTACAGTCTTTTTCTTTGAAACCGTTTTTTTTATTTTCGTCATTTTAGATCCCCCGGTATATTTTATGCTTATTTTTTTAATTTGCAAAAACTTTTACCATTTTTAATTTATCGCCTTCCTGCCCGCTGATTCTTATGCCCTTTGCCGCCATATCAAGGAGATAATCGCATATTTCCTGCGTAATTCTTTCACCCGGAATTACTACCGGAATTCCCGGAGGATAAGGCGTAAGCGTTTGTGCGGAAACATGCCCCACGGCCTTATTTAAAGGTATTTTTTTAATATCGTGAGACAAGAAAACTTCTCTCGGAGTCATAACCATTTCCGTAGATAAAGAAGGTATCTTTAAAATCCAGTTTTTTTGCGAACCTTTGTATTTTTTGCTTATGTCTTTTAAAGCCGATACTAAAGCGACAACGTCAGACTTATCTGATCCTATACCCATTATTGCTATAAGGTTAAATGTATCGGAACAATCAACCTGTATATTGTATTCTTTTGCAAGAATAGCATCAACTTCATAACCTGACAGACCTGTTTTAGTAACGTTTATAGTGAGTTTTGTGACATCAAGATCAAATCCCATTTGGTTCATTTCGGCTCTCGTAAAACATTTCATGTTGGGAATGCTGTGGTTAATTTCTTTTCTTGCCCATTCCGCAGCTGCCATTACTTTTGAAAGCATGGCGCTGCCCTGCACGACAGCTTGTTTTCTTGCAACATCAAGACTTGCCAAAGTAAAATAACTCGGGCTTGTAGTCTGAAGCATTGAAACTATTTTTTTAACTCTGTTTATATCTATAAGTTTTGAATTGAAATGAAGAACAGACCCTTGAGAAAGGGCCGACAGAATTTTATGTGTTGACTGCACGACTAAATCGGCTCCGGCATCTACGGCAGACATAGGCAAATCTTTGTGGAATTTCAAATGCGGTCCGTGAGCTTCGTCAACGAGAAGAATTTTTCCTCTTCTGTGGCACAGCTCCGCAATTTTTTTAATTTCAGTAACTACTCCGTTATAAGTCGGACACGTTACAAAAACGGCTCTTGATTCGGGATATGTGTCAAGAGCATTTTTTATCTGGTCGTATGTGGAATTAAAAATTATATCGAGGTTTTGGTCTATTTTAGGCTGTATCCATATAGGCCATACTCCGGAAAGAATAACGCCTGCCATTATGGATTTATGTGAACTTCTTGAAATTATTATTGAATCACCCGGATCGCATGCCGACAAAAACATTGCTATATTTCCGACGGAAGTTCCGTTTACCAGAAAAAGAGAATGTTCCGCGCCGTAAGCTTTTGCCATAAGTTCCTGGGCTTTTTTTATAGGGCCGACAGGATCGTGCAGAGAATCAACTTCGTCAAAAACCGTAACGTCAAGCCCGTAAATATTCTGGCCCGTAAAATCTTTAAGTCTTTTGTCTACGCCTCTTCCGTTTTTATGTCCGGGAGTATGAAAAGAAACTACGTTTCTTTTTGCATGGTCCAAAAGCGTGTCAAATAACGGGGTTTTTAACTGCTGTTTATTATTCATTTTAAATTTACCTTAAATAAATTTATTTGACTGTCTGTTTATGGAAATTTCAGTTTTCAGTCCGTTTTTCTCAAGAAGACTTAAAAAAGGATCAGGATCAAGTTCTTCAACGTTGACCATTTTTTTGACATCCCATGTTCCGTTTGCTATAAGAATCGCCGCCACTACCGGCGGAACTCCGGCCGTATAGCTTATCGCCTGAGATTCAACTTCGTTATAACATTCTTTGTGGTCGCAGATATTATAAATAAAAAGTTCTTTGTTTTTTCCGTTCTGTTTGCCTTTTATAAGACATCCTATGCATGTTTTGCCCGTGTAATTCTGAGCAAGCGATTTGGGATTAGGAAGACATGCTTTAACGACTTTTAAAGGTACGACTTCAAGTCCTTCGGCTGTTTTTACGGGATGCTGTGATAAAAGTCCTAAATTTTTCAAAACGGAAAACACATTTATATAGTGATCTCCGAATCCCATCCAAAATCTTATTGATTTTGCAGGAATATTTTTTGAAAGAGAGTGAAGTTCGTCATGGCCGGTAAGATAAACAGGATGTTCTCCCACCACCGGGAAATCATATATAAGTTTATCCGCATGAACCGGTTTTGATACCCACTGTTTATCAATCCAGGTCCACACCTTATGAAATTCCCTGAAATTTATTTCAGGATCAAAATTAGTTGCAAAATATTTTCCGTGGCTGCCGGCATTTACGTCCATTATGTCAATTGTCGCTATTTTGTCAAAATGATGTTTTAGAGCAAGCGAACAGTAAGCGTTTACCACACCCGGATCAAAGCCTATTCCTAAAATTGCCGTAACTTTTTTTTCGTCGCATTTAGGTTTTCTTTTCCATTCGTAATTTGCATACCATGGCGGATCTTCGCAAACTTTTGCGGGATCTTCGTGTATCGCCGTATCAAGATAAGCGGCGCCTGTTTCAATGCATGCCTCAAGAATGGACATGTTGCAAAAAGCGCTGGCAAGATTGATTACTATTGATACATCTAATTCTTTTATTAATTTTACAGTTTCTTCGATATTAAAAACATCTATTTGTTTTGCCGTAATTTTATTTGAAGGGACCTTATAATTTTTCTTTCTCTTTATGCTCTCAAGTATTTCTTCACAGCTTTTCAATGTTCTTGAAGCTATGTAAATCTTGCCGAAAGCATCATTGTTCATCGCAAGTTTATGACAAGCTACATGAGAAACTGCTCCCGCGCCTATAACCAGAACGTTTCTTTTCATTTCAAATAATGCCCCCTCTTTTATGATAAATTTTTCTTAAAATCAGTATAATTAAATTGTCTTATGATTTCGGTTTTTCCGTTTAATCTTTTTACAACAATTGACGGCATCGGAAGTCCGTTAAACCAGTTTTTCTTAACCATCGTATAACCGGCAACATCAGATATTACAATATTATCACCGATTTTTAAAGGTTTTTTAAATTTATATGTTCCGAATATATCACCGGCAAGACAGCTTCTTCCCGCGACAATGTATTCGTATTTGTTTTTTTTATCGGTTTCTATTTTGGCAGGAGTATTGTAAATAAGAAGATCAAGCATATGCGCTTCCGTAGATGCGTTTATAACGGCAATATTTTTGCCGTTATTTGTAATATCAAGAACGCTCGTATGAAGCTCGGCAGAATTTGTTATTGACGATTCTCCAGGTTCAAGATAAATCTGAACGCCGTATTTATCTGAAAAATTTTTTAATACAGATATGAATTTTTCTATGTCATAGCCTTTTTTTGTAAAATAAATTCCACCGCCCAAACTTACCCATTGCAGTTTTTTTAATATTTCGCCGTATTGCGCGCCTATAAAATCGAGAGACTTTTTTAAATTGTCAACGTCGTCGTTTTCACAGTTGAAGTGAAACATCAATCCTTTTATTTTATTTAAATTTTTAAGAATATCTTTTTTATTTACCACTCCGAGCCTTGAATTTTTTCTTGCCGGATCGGCAAGATCAAAATGGCTGCAGCTTATCTGCGGATTGGCCCTGAGTCCGAGATTTTTATCTTTTAAATTTCCGTAAAATCTGTTTAACTGAGATACCGAATTGAAAATTATTTTTGTGGAAATTTTTTTCAATTGTTTTATTTCATCTTCCGGATATGCGACGCTGTAAGCATGTACTTCTTTGCCGAACTGTTCATAGCCGAGACGCGCTTCATAAAGAGAACTGCTTGTAGTTCCGTCCATGTATTTTGACATAAGTCCGAAAACAGACCACGTCGAAAAACATTTTAAAGCCAGAACAAATTTCGCTCCGGATTTTTCGCGGATGTATCTTATCTTCTCAAGATTTGAGAGCAGTTTTTTTTCGTCAATTAAATAATATGGCGTTTGTAATTTCATTTTTTTATTTTAATTAAAATTTAAGATGAGTAAGTCTATAAAATATCCTGTTTTGTGTCAATTATTTTTTTATGATTTAATGCATTTTTTTTGATAGAATATCTGAAAATGAAAAGGAGGAATTTTCATGTTAAATAGTTTTGTGGATGAATTTAAAAAATTTATATCAAGAGGCAATGTTCTTGACATGGCGGTCGGTATCATAATAGGAGGCGCTTTTACAAAAATAGTAAATTCTCTTGTTGCGGATATTATTATGCCTCCTTTAGGTCTTTTGCTTGGCGATATAGATTTCAGCAATTGGTTTATAGTCCTTAAAAAAGGCGCTGAAAACGCAGGACCTTATGTCTCAATTGAAGCCGCTAAAGCTGCCGGAGCAAACACGCTTAACGTCGGTTTTTTTATCAACAGCATATTCACTTTTACGATAGTAGCTTTTGCGATTTTCTCAATGCTCAAAATAATAAATAAATTAAAAGAAGAACCGAAACAGGAGGCTCCGGCCGCAGCGACCACAAAAGAATGTCCGTTCTGCTGCTCATCTATAAATATAAATGCGGTAAAATGTCCTAACTGCACAAGTGCTTTGAAATAAAGAAAATCTGCCAAACGGCAGCGCTTACAAAACGGTAATTATTTTTGATGTTCTTTCAAGGAGAGAATTGCCGGCTACTTCTTTGCCGAGATCAAGATCAGATACGATTACTTTGTTGATATATTTAACGGTTTTTTGGTTTTTGGCATTATAAGAAGATATTCCCCATATAGCGTGTATTGCATAGGGTTTAGTTCCTTTTTGGCCTATATAAAGCATTATATGACCGGGCAGATACAGAAGAGACAATCCCGGTTTTGCATTATCGGCAATTTGCTTTTCTTTTCCGTCATTTGAAAGTTCAGCCGGCAAAAATTTGCTTTTTTGGAAAGAGGATTCCGGCAGAACTATACCGAAACATAAAAAAACACGGCTTATAAAAGATGAGCAATCCTGCTCTCCGTTATAACTGCCCCAGCCGTAGGGAGCATTTAAAAATTTAAACGCCTGCATTAAAATATTTCTTTGCGTATATTTTAAAAAACCGATATTCAATCCTTCCGTTTTTATATATCCGTTTGTAAAAATAATATTCGAATCTGCCGTTCTTGACGGTATTTTTACGCATGTTATACCGGCGGTTTGTTTTATCAGAGGAAGTTTTGTACCCATTCTTAAATATCCAAGATATTTTTTCATATCCGAGTCTGCAAAAATATCCGTTTTTATGCCTGTTGTTATTACAAAATTTTTATCATTGATCCATTCTTCAATGTTTTTTCTGGATGCAAAAGCAATGTTTTCTGTTTTTGTCCACCCCTGCAGCGTATTGGAAACAACATAAATCCAGTTTTTATCTTTTGTTTCCGAAATAACTGCAACAGGCGTTCCGGTATCAAGACTTTCTTCTCTTAATCTGTCTATATCAAGAGTATCCTCATTTGTAAATATCGGCATATCCGAAGGCAGTATTCTGACGTCTGAATATTTTACGGTTATTGCAAATCTGATATTTATTGCGGAAGTTCCCGAAAAAACCGAATAGGCGTTTTCTGATTCTTTAAAAAATAATTCTTCAACCGGTTCAAGTTCTGCGGTTATATATTTTTTTTGTCTAATCCAATTCATTCGCGATGAAAGCGTATTTGTAAAAGAAGAAATGTCTATGGTATCGGGATAGTCTGCGATATCGGTTATATTTGTATCGCACATTTTAATTTTTAAATTGAGTTCTGTTATTTGGTTTTCGTCTAACTGTATTTTATCGGGAAAATCTGTCTTTGATACCCAGTAGCCTGCGGTTTTGATTTCTTTCGGCGTAACTTCACAGAAAGGAATTTTTTCTTTAATTTTTCCCCTGTGATAAAAATTTAGAGTCGCGGCAAAAGCGCCTATAACAAGGGTCGCCGCAGTAAAAATCAGAAGTTCTCTAAACAAAGGCTTCATGAAACTTATAATAGGAATTTGATAATTAAAAATCAATAATCGGTTTTTATTTGCAAAACATGCCGATACAAACTTTTGTATGTGTTTAAATTTTGAATTGTTGAAAATAATCTTGTATAATTATTCGTCTTTTAAAATTAATAATAATTACATGTTTCGGGGGCGGCTATTATGGTGGCTAACGCTGTTGTTTCAAATAAAAAAGATTTGCCTGAAGGGCTTTGGGTAAAATGCAAAAAATGCGAACAGATCATATTCAAGAAAGATTTTGTGGAAAATTTTATGGTATGTCCGAAATGCGGATATTACGTAAGGCTTAATTCTGCAGAAAGAATTGCTCTTTTAACTGACAAAAATACTTTCAAAGAGGCAGATGCCCGTTTGAAACCTGTTGATATTCTCGGTTTTCCAGGCTATGCAGACAAAAAAGATTCTTATAAAACAAAAGATGCCATATGTACCGGTGAAGCGAAAATCGGCGGCTATCCTGTTATGATAGGAGTTATGGATTTTGAATATATGGGCGGAAGCATGGGATCGGTAGTAGGCGAAAAAATAGTAAGAATGATAGAAAAAGCCATAGATAAAAAGTTGCCGGTTATAATAGTTTCTTCATCGGGCGGAGCAAGAATGCAGGAAGGAATACTGTCTCTCATGCAGATGGCGAAAACTTCTGCGGCGCTATCCAAGCTTTCTTCAAAGGGTTTGCCGTTTATATCAGTTTTGGCTGATCCGACAACGGGAGGAGTTGCGGCTTCTTTTGCGATGCTTGGAGACGTTATAGTCGCTGAGCCGGGAGCTCTTGTAGGTTTTGCAGGGCCCAGAGTTATAGAGCAGACTATCAGACAGCAGCTTCCGAAAGGATTTCAGCTTTCTGAATTTTTGCTTAAACACGGAATGGTTGATATAGTGGTTGAGAGAAAAAATTTAAAAGATACATTGACTAAAATTCTAAAATTTTTTGTTGTAAAAAAATGATTTTCGGAAAAATTAACGAATATAAATCAATGAAGCCCGGACTTGAAAGGATTGAAGAGTTTTTTCGCAGATCCGGAATAGATTTAAGAAAAGTAAAATACGTCCATATCGCCGGGACGAACGGAAAGGGGTCAACGGCCAGAATATTATCGCAGTGCCTAAAGGCATCGGGATATAAAACCGGTTTGTATATTTCCCCCCACATAGTAAAAATAAACGAAAGAATACAGATAGATTCCGTAAATATAAAAGATTTTGATTTAAAAAAAATAGACAATAAATATTCAGAGCTTGCCGCCGAATGCGGCTTAACTTTTTTTGAGCAGATTACGGCTTATGCGTTGATATATTTTGTTCAGAAAAAAGTTGATATAGCCGTTTTGGAAACGGGATTAGGCGGACGATTTGATGCGACAAACATTATAACTCCGCTTGTAAGCATAATAACAGGCATAGATTTTGACCATACTGAAATTCTGGGACGTTCTTTGCAAAAAATAGCTTTTGAAAAAGCAGGGATAATAAAAGCGGGCGTACCTGCAATATGCGGTGTAATGGATGATAAAGCTTTTAATAAAATTTCTGAAACCGCAAAACATAAAAAGTCAAAATTGTATCGTTTCGCAAGAGATTTTTCGGCTTCAAGCCTTTCGTACGACTGGCGAAAGATGACTCAGAAGATAGAGTATAAAGGCTTTGTCAGGAATTTGAAATTTGATTTAAGTCTTTTGGGCGAACCGCAGGTTTATAACTGCGCCTGTGCTCTTGCGGCATGTGAATTGCTTAAAGAAAAAGGTTTTAAAATAAAACCGGCTCTTTTGAAAAAAAATCTGCGCGCAATAAAGTGGTCTGCCAGATTTGAAGCGAAAAACGTAAAATATGCCGGCAAAAAAATAAAGTTTTTAATTGACGGAGCCCATAATCTTCAGGCTGTTTCAAATTTTATTGATTTGTATAAAAAAAGTCCTTTTTCAAAAGAAAAGGCTAAACTGGTCTTTGCCGTTATGCGCGAGAAGGATTACAAAAATATAGTAAAAAAAATATCGGATGTTTTTGAAGACGTTTTTCTTGTCGATATAAAAAACGAAAGAGCTGTTGAAAACAATATTCTTGAAAAAGAATTTTTAAAATATAAGAAACCTGAAAACATAATAAAGCCGGGCTCAATAGGCGAATTTTTCAGGATTTTAAAAAATAACGATGTTGTTGCCGTAGCCGGTTCGTTTTATCTGGCCGGAGCAATGTTAAAATTTATAGAGGAAAAAAATGGCTAAATTTTATTTAGGGATAGATTTGGGCGGCACTCAGATAAAAATTGCTGTGCTTGACGATCAGGCTGTTATTGTTGAAGAATCGGTTTTAGATACCGATATAAAAATAAAACCGGCTTTGATATTGAAAGAAATTGTCGGCGTTATAACAAATATGAAGTACTATAAAAATATAAAAACCATAGGAATCGGAATAGCAGGCGATGTTGATTCCGTAAACGGCATTTTGAGATTTTCTCCTAATCTTCCGCAGTGGAAGAACGTAAACATAAAGAAAGAAATGGAAAAGCTTACAAAAAAGACCGTTTTTGTGGATAATGACGCAAATACGGCTTCTCTTGGCGCATACTGGCTTGATTTGAAAGGAAAATCTTCAAATATGGTTTGCGTAACGCTAGGTACCGGCGTAGGCGGCGGAATAATAATAAACAAGAAATTATACGTCGGAAATACAGGAACTGCCGGAGAAATCGGACATATAACAGTTGAACCAAACGGCAACAAATGCAACTGCGGAAACACCGGATGCGCGGAAACATACATAGGGGCAAGATATCTTGTAAAAAGAGCTTTTGAACTTATGAAAAAAAATAAATCAGGTTATATATTGAAACTTGCGGATAATGATAAAAATAAGGTTACTCCTAAAATTTTATCTTTAGCGGCTTCAAAGGGCGATAAAGTTGCAAAACAGGTATGGGCTGAAGCCGGCGAAAAACTTGCCATACTTCTTGCCGATATTATCAATTTTATAAATCCGGACCATATAGTATTGTGCGGCGGAATAAGCAAAGCCTGCGATGAATTTTATAAACCTGTTTACATGCAGATAAAACAGAGGGCATTTAAAAGCGCGGTTGATTCATGTAAAATTGTGGTTTCCAAATACACCAATAAATTAGGGGTTGCCGGAGCCGCAATGCTTGCCAAAAACTGACAGATGTCAACAACATTTAATAGAATTTTATCATTTCATTTTATATGTATGTTATTTGCAGTCCTGCTGCTTTCGTCTGAGGCTGCTTTTTGTTATGAAGTTGAAATGAAAGCAGATACCGTTACATACGAACAGGAAAAGGGGCTTGTAACGGCAACAGGCAGCGTCCGAATGGACTGGCTCGGCAAAATACTTAAGGCCGACAATATAGAGATCAAAATCCCTACAAAAACTCTTACCGCTGACGGCAACGTTTCAATAATTGAGTCAAGCAATACGATTTTTACCGATAAAGTAAGTTACGATATGGAAAAAGAGCAGGGTGAAATGTGCAATACGTTCGGCTGTTCTGCACCAATCTTTTTCAGAGCCGAAAAGATGTACAAAGTTTCATCCGACACTTATAAAATAGAAAACGTTACGATTTCAAACTGCGATTTGGATCATCCGCATCATTACGCTTATGCAAAACGCGGATTATTTGTCGTAGACAAGAAAATTACAATTTATAACGCCGTTTATTATGTCGGAGGCGTCCCCCTTTTTTATTTTCCGAAATACACAAGAACTTTTAACGATGACAGCCCTTTCAGATATGAAATAGAACCAGGTTACAGCAATGAAGGAGGCCCGTCGGCAAGGCTTGCCTTAAAATACAGATTTACGAAAGAATTCGACTCAAAACTTTCTCTTGATTATTTAGGTAAAATAGGAGAAGGAGCGGGGCTTGAACTGTCTTACAACATAAAAGATAAAATAATGGCGGCTTTGTATTCTTATGCTACCGTTGATAAAAGAACCGATAAACAGAGATGGATGTTTCAGCCTTCGTACTGGCAGCGCATAGGAAAATTATGGACTGTGCAGGCCCATGCCGAATTTCAAAGCGATTCTTATTTTAACAATCTTTACCAGCAGGATAACTGGACGAGAGTTTCAAACCAGAGACGGTCTTATTTGTCTCTTACAAGACAAAATTATTCATCAAATTTAAGAATTTTGACGGAACTTTACCAGGTTTACGATACAAACGATAAAATTACCGGCAGCTCTTATTTTTTATTGCCGCAGATTTATTATTCAATATATCCCAAACAGATTGCGGGAGTCACGAACAATTTAACTTTAAATTTTGAAAACAGAACAAAATATGAATTTACCTATTCCACAAGTACAAGCGATTTTAATTACCAGTACGGCTCTTTGGATTACAATATTACAAAAGATTATAAAATAACAAAAAGATTTACTTTAAAACCTACCGTCGGCGTTAAAGAAGATATTTACTCAAAGAAAAACCCTGATGAAAGCGACTTTGTAGACTTAACAAGGCTTTACGGAACGCTTAACGCAAGATACAGGCTTACCAGATGGATGGACTGGAACCTTGCTTATAATCTAAAATACAGGCTTCAGAATATGGACACTTCTTTTGTCCTTGATTCGGCAAGCACTGTTGCCGACAACGGTTTTGAATCTAACGCATTATTGTTTAATAACTATATTTATCTGTCTTCAAATATCATAATGAGAAATTATACCGGCTATGATTTCAGGGATTTGCAGTCTATATACTCAAGCTCAAATTATAAAAACTGGTATCCGCTGGTAAACGAACTGACTTACGTGCCGAGCTCAAAAGTCACGGTATATGTAAGACAGCAGCAGGATCTTGACCCGTGCAGATTTAATTCTCTGCAGTTGGACAGCAAATTCGGACAGCTTGAAAGATTATATTTTACATTAGGCGGTTTTTATTACAATTACCGTCCGGAAGAAGTAGATCTCGTAACCGGCATAGGTTTTTGGCTAAATTCAAAATGGAGATTTGATTACACGATAAGAAATACTTGCAGGTATAAGAACATGACATGGACAGGCAACGATCAGGAATTTAAACTTTACAGAGATCTGCATTGCTTTAATCTCGGATCTGTTTTCCGCGTAAGAGAAGATTACTGGAGTTTATTTTTTAAATTTGAGTTAAAATCAAATGTCCCCACGTTTATGAAGAAAGACGGAACAAGAGAAGCTGAAACCGAATTTTATCCTTGGCGTTAGGAGGTATTATGAAAAAACATATTATTGCGCTTTCCGTAATTTCTTTTATCGTTTCGGCGGCTATATCATATTTTGCTGTGGAAGGTTTGTACAGGCATGATTTGAAAGCGTCTATGCTTGAACTCAAAGGATACGGCGCGTCGCTCATTGATTCTCAGGCGCCCGAAATCAAATCGGCATTTTCAAGATCGGACGATATAGGTATTCTTTACGGTATCAACAAACTGTCAAAATTTAAAAACGTTTCGGAGAGTTTTATACTTGATTCCAATTTGACTGTCGTTATTCATAACGATTCGGCAAACTGGAATAAAAAATATTCGCAGCCTGTGTTTGAGAATGCTGCGGCACTGAAAACAAATTCAATAACCCCCCTCAATGACAATTCCGGATTTTTATATTCTATTCCGCTGGATTCCGGAAATACTTTGTTTGCAATGATTTCGTCGCGCGGTATTCTTGAATCGCTTAACGCATGGAAAATAAAACTTTATATTTTTGCTTTTGTTTTGTCTTTTATATTCTGTATTCTTATTTATTACTGCGCAAAACTTTTGTTTCTGGTTCCGTTTAATAAAATAAAAAAATCTCTTTCAATGAAAGACAAGATTAAAAAAAATATGTATTCGGAACTTGTTGATATGGTTATGGTTGACGTAAATAATCTCAGCAGCGATTTAAGCGCTGCAAGCGACAATTCTCTTCTTATAAAGCAGCTTTTGGCTTATATTTTGCAGAATTATATTTCCGTGCAGGCGGATGTGTTTGCCGTTTTGGACAGCAGTGCGAAAATAGTTTACTGTTTTGATAAAGCCGGTCTTCTTTTTAAGGACAAAAATATCAATACCCATATTTTTAACGCCGTAAACAATGCTGTTATAATCAAAAACATATCTGATGTGCTTGCCAAACTTGAGAAAGTTTCTTTTGAGTCCGACAATATCAAAATTGAAATAAATCCTGTAAAAAACAACGAAGGAATTCTTGCCGGCATAATAATCAGCGGGCAGGAAATACGCTAATCACGTCTTTTTTGTTTCTTTAAAAGATTTTACCTGGAGCTTTTTTGAAAACAAATTTTTAGTCATCGAATAAGTGACTTTTTTTTGTTTTGTGAAGTTTTTAAAATCAGATTTTTGTTTCATTGTATTTTTTTAAAATATCTTTCAGTTCGCTTATAGCCGGCACTTTGCCTGCAATAATTACTTTTTCGTTTATGACAAGCGCAGGCAGGCTTAAAACGCTGTAAGATATTATTTTTTCAATATCAGTGATTTTTTCAACTGCAGCTTCAATAGATAACTCCTTTAACGCCGTTTCGGTCAGGTTTTTTAACGTGTCGCATTTGCTGCAGCAGGAACCTAAAATTTTAATATTCATAAAAAATCCTCCGTCTTAAATTATAAAATTTAACAAATACCCCACAATTATAAATGAAATCAGTAAATATCCCGTAAATATTGCAATCATTTTCCAGCTGAGCACTTTTTTCAGCATTATCATTTCAGGAAGTGAAACTGCCGTAATGCTCATAAGAAGAACCAGAGCCGTTCCAACGGGAACCCTTTTTAAAAGAAGCGCTTGTATTATGGGAATTACCCCTACGTGGTTTGCATACATCGGTATTCCTACGACAGCGGCAACAGGAACGGCAAATATATTATCTTTGCCCAGATACTTAAGTAGAAATTCCTGAGGGACATAACCGTGTATTATCGCACCTACAGCCAAACCTATGAAAATATATATGTAAATACTTT
>CAYTCB010000015.1:6521-20244 GCA_964436195.1 uncultured Elusimicrobiaceae bacterium | reverse complement strand
GCTTCAAATATGATATCAAAAAAATACGGAATAAAATTTGAAGATGTAAACTTGATTAAGAATATCATCTAGTTTTATTGCCGGACTCTGAAATACAACGCATGTCTATTGATATTGTTTATTTTCGGTATTCTGTTTTTTTATCTCGCACGTATTCTCGTCAATGTCTCTTGTAGCAAGCCATCGGTCCATGGCTCTTGCTTTGCCGAAAGGCATATGCCCGTAAAAAATTGAAAGCTGTCGGGCCGCTTTTTCTTTAGATTCCTTGTCTATAACAATTTTCCATATCGCCGAAACTAATCCCGATCTGTCGGCTCCTCCTAGACAGTGTATGAGCATAGGTTTTGGAGCAGTCTTTAAAATATTTATTATCTGTATCATGTCTTTTTCTTCCGGTTCAAACATAGCAGGCAGTTCAAAATCATAATGTTTAATTCCGTAATATGAGCTTATGTTAATCTCATCTTCATACCATTTTGCGCCAGGTTCGTCCCCCCTGAGATTCAATATGCTTTTGATTGCGTATTTATTTATGCAACAATCTAATTGTTTTTTATTAAGCTGCTTTGATCTGTACGCCTCATTTGCAGTTACGACATGAAAATTGCCTGTAAACCAGTTATATGCGTAATATAATCCGAAAATGCTGATAATAAATATGACAAAAATTAAAAAAGCTTTAACCGCATGTTTGAACATATTATTCCGTTAAAAAATATTATTATAAATTCATGTCTGTAATTAAGAAAAATATTTTTCAAAATTATCTTTGCTTATTCCGAATATTTCTTTAAAGACCGAAGGCGTTAAAACATCAGCTTTTTTACCGCATACTGCGGCTTTGCCGTCTTTAATGATTATGCCGTGCGTAAATACCGGTATTATATCTTCTTTATGATGAGTGACCATAACTATCTGCGGAGCAGATGATGTTTTGCTGAGTTCTGTTATATGTTCATACATATCTATTCTGGAACCGACGTCAAGAAGAGAAAAAGGCTCATCTAAAATCAAAAGTTTCGGTTCGTTTATCATTGCTCTTGCCAGAATGCATTTTAACTGCTGTCCCGATGAAAGAGTTCCGAATTTACGGCCTATAAGATCAGAACATTTAAAAAATTCGAGTTTATTTTTTACGGTATTTATAAGATTTTCATGCTTCTCTCCGAAACTACCTATTGACGCATCGGTTCCGGAAGCAATGACATCTTCGACAAGAATATAATTTGCCGTTCTTTTCATAATCCATGATGAAACATAACCGACTTTTGCTCTCAAGTCTCGCAAATTTGTATGCCCGAATTTTTCGCCCATTATTGAAACGCTGCCCTCTTGCGCCCACAAATAGCCGACAAGTATTTCGATAAGAGTTGTTTTTCCCGAGCCGTTCTCCCCCATCAAAAACCAATTTTCTCCGATATGCGTAGTCCAATTGATATTTTTTAATATTTGTTTCCCGCCGCGCTGTACGGAAATATTTTTAATTGAAATAACTTCATTCATATATTCAAATTCCTCTAAAATATCAGTTTTATTATAAGCGGAGCAAAAATTGCAGTAGTTATGCATGATAAAACAAGTGTAACGCTGCTGACTCCCGCCTGCAGCTGGTTTACTTCATAACATTTTGCGGTCCCCAAAACATGACTGACAGAACCTATGGCCACGCCTATTGAAAAATTATTTTTTATATTTATGGCTTTTAATATCCAGTGTCCGAATATGGCGCCGAACATGCCTGACAAAGCCGTTATTAGAACGATTATTTCAATCTTGCCGCCCAACATATCAGTAATTTCAATTGCAACCGCAGTAGTTACGGACTTTGCCACCATTGATAAAAGAATATCTTTATTTGCTTTTAGAATAACTGCCGTTCCTATAACGGATAATATTGCAAACAAGCTGGAAATACAAACCGCCGTCAATATTACCTGATAATTTTTTTCAAGTACTTTTATGTTTTTTATAAGAGGCACCGATAAAGCAACGATGGCAGGCCCTAGCAAAAATGTGAAAAATTGGCCGCCTTCATTATAAACATGGAAATCTATTTTTAAAACGCCGAGCAGAATATAAATTATCAACGCGCATAAAATACTTGGAGGAACAGCTTTTATATACTTAACTTTTTTAAAGTTAAGGCTCAAAGCGTATATCGCAATTGTTGTTATTATTATCAGTATTTGAAAAAACAAATTTTCCATATATTACCTTTTCAAGTTCCTTTTTTTACAAACTCTTTGCGCCAAAAGATACTGAGTCAAAAGTCCTGTAACTATTATCAAAAGCACCGATGTAATGGCAAAAATTTCAAAGATTATGACAAGCCTGTCTTTTATCATAAGCAGATAGCCAAATGCCCCTACAAGAAGCGCCACAAAAAAAAGCCCTATATGGTCTAAAAGCAGTTTAGCCCCGCTTTCCACAAAATCAAGCGGAATAATTTTAAAATACATTAAAACGCTTAAACAGATCATGCCTATTAACGGGGCAGGAAAATTTATATTTAATGCCTTAACTGCCGCCTGGCATCCGAAATTAAGACCTATGATAAAAAAAAGTGATAATATTATTTTGATTATTTTCATTGTTTTTATTTAAGATTAAGAGATTTACGGCAGATTTAAAACAGTTTCCCGAAAGGTTTTGAAACGGCTTTATTCACCGATTCGGTTATATCAGATATGGATTTAGTCTTTAAGTTAATATCCTTTAACAGCGAATCTTTATCCGCACCCAATTTCTCTCCAAGCTGTTTCTGCTTCTCTTGTATCATTTTATTAATTTCATTTTTTGCTTTTTCTTTAACTTCTGCAATCTGAGCCGAAAACAACTGAGAAACTGCATCTGATATTTTTTTATCTATATCTGACGTAATGTTAAACTCCGATTCATTTTGTTCGTTAACTCCGGCCTTTGCCGCAACAGAAAACGATTTTATTGAATTTGTTATTTTTACAATATATTTCATCACAGAATCTTCCGGGAGCTGTTTTTCTTTAATACCGTCAAATTTCATATCGGCGGAACATAAAAATCTGTCGCCTTTTAAACTGAATGTGCCGCTGAAATCCATATCCGCCGTATTAATAAGCGGCAGATAATTGTTTTCCGGAATATTTAAAATTTCGCCTGACAAACCTTTCAGCGTAATCTTAACTATATTATCAGAAGCGCCGCCTCTGTAATCAAAAAGACCTTCTATAAAAATTGACCGGCTTCCGTCGTTCCCCTTGATTTCAAGAGTCATAGGCGCGCCAATCATATCCTGTGAAGAACAGATATTTTTTATAAAACCTGAAAATTCTATACCCTGCGTCTTTGTATTTTTTGCAGTTGTGCCCGTTATGCTGACTTTAGAAATAAGAAAATCAGGATATAATTTTTGCTTAAATATTATATCTCTTCCTTTACTGCGTTCTTTCACTTCTTCTTTTGCTTTTTTCTCAGGCATGTATTTCTTTATCAGCGACATATAATAAATTATTTTATCTGTTCTGTTAATCCACTGCTGTCCGAAAAGTATTCTTGAAATATTTTTTGTATCAAGTCCTGGCAAAGCGACTTTTGAAGATAAATTGTCGATATCTTTATTTATCATGTCCTGAATCTGTTTTGTAAAGTTTGCGGTATCGGTCAAATCTTTTTTCGCATTGTTCAAATCTCTAAGCATTCCTTCAAGTTCTTTCTTATTTTCTTTCAGTTTTTCTATCTTTTTTGCAGATTCTGAAATATCGCTTAATCCGAAAGATTTAGTTTTTGAAATATCGTTTATCAGATTTTTGGTTTCTTCTATCTTTTCTTCTATTTTGTATCCTGATATCTTTTCTTTATAACTGTTGTATTTTGCTTCCGTTTCGGAAGAAAGCCTGTTTATCTCGTTAAGCGACTGTAAATCGGCGACAGCTATAAGATTGTTGACGTCAAAATTTTTCGTCTGGTCTTCTATTTTTGCAAAAGCGTCAATAGCCGGCAGATTATTAAATTCCGCCTCTGCTTTACTCTTAGCGCTGTCAAATAATTTTGAAAACATTCCGTCTTTTTTCTTTTTCTTTTCAAATTTCTTTTCTTTTTTCGGAGGAAGCTTGCCTGAAGTTGTTCTTTCCGTTCCCCATTTTAAGCCTGCGACCGACATTTCGTCTATAACTATTTTTTTTCTCAAAAGAGGAGCAAACTTTGCCTGAAATTTTATTTTATCTATGTCTATAATATTTTTAAAATAATCATTTCTGTCGGCGCATTTTAAGCCTGTCATTTCAAGCGATAAATGAATAAAACTGGTTTTAAGAGAAACCACCTCAACTTTTGCGCCGAAAATCATTTCTCCGGTGGCAATAAACGCTTTTTTCAAAAGAACGTCAAAAAACAGTATATTAAAAGCCGCTACAAGCGCTATTACTATTACGGTTGGAAGTATAAAATTTAATCTTATGAATTTCATTTTGTTTTATTTATAACGGTCGTTATGCCCATTACTGCGTCAATAAATTTTATTATCTTTAAATTTGCAACTTTATCTTTATAATTCTGCCTGTAATAAATAAGAATCTTTTTTGCCAAAATTCCGTTGGGAATTATAAGGGCAATGCCGGTTATAAGACTTCCCATAACTATTGTATTGTTAAATTTTGTAAACGGAACCACCGGCAGATTATACAACCATGTATAAATTGAGTTTAAAAAACCGAATTTAACCAAAACAACATATCCTATTTTGTCGAGAACTGGATCCAAAGCCAGCCCTATAACGCCAAAAAGCGCGGCCGCAAGAAACGCGGAGCTCAGATTGACTCTGAATATCATAATAACGATAAACAAAATCATTTTCATAAATACGCCAGGAACAAGACCTAAAATAGCTCCAAGCGAAAAACCCCAGGCTATCTGATCAGGAGATATATCAGATTGAAATAAAGTTATTATCTTTTTTAATATTTTAAGAGTAAACATTTATAATCCGTAAAACATTTTTTATATGACATGATTTTAGCATTTTATTTTTTTATAAAAAATAGGCAAACATAAAAATTTTGTATAAAGCATTTATACTTAAATATTTTTTTAATTGCACAATTAACAGTTTAAATTTTAAATAAAAATCGTCAATTTCTTTTTATTAATCAAACTGTCCAATATAAAAACAATAAATATAATCAGAGCCGCGTACCCTATTAAATAAATATTAAAAACATATCTGAACATTCCGTACGGAGCAAAAACGACTACCAGAAATCCGTGCAGCAAAGTCAAAAACGAAATAAAAAACCATGTTTTTTTAAGAAGGACGGCTGAAACAATCATAATAAAACATAAAATATAAAAAGGAACGTGTATACTGCTTTTTTTATTAATTAACTTTTGAACGAAATCAACAATGTTATTTCTGAAGCAAAAATTAACTTTCAGCATTTTTTCAATGCTGTCATACAGCGGCTTAACCGGTAAATTATCCTTAAACTCATATTGTTTATCGAATTTATAAATTTTTTGGTCATACACGCCTACAAAAATACCGTGAAGTTTCCTTTTCAAATATGCCGCTCTATAGTTTTTCATCAATTTGTCTATAAGATGATTGAATTCATCTATTTCCCGGCCTTTAAGCCGCATATAAAAGTCCATATTAATATTTGCTTTGGGCGGCATTAACAATTCTAATTTTAAAGTCTTATCCTGTGAAAATTCGGATAATATGTTTTTGTTTTTTTCATCTACAGCTTTTTTTAAAAGAAAATCAAAAGTTCCGTCCAAAATAAACAGTTTGCCGTATACTTTATTGCCTTCATTTTGAAAATAGGTGTCGATATATTTTGGAAAAAATATTAAAATCGAAAAAATTAGGATAAACATAAACTGAATCAATTGTTTTTTATCATATTTTTTATAATTATCCATTAAAAACATTACCGGGACGGCAATAAGGATAACAATCCCCTCCGCCCGAAGATTTGCAAGAAGAACCGGCAAAAATCCCATAATAATGATATCTCCGGTATTAATTTTCTGATTATTTATTTTAATCAACAGTAATTTCATAAAAAGCAATAACATAAGGTATGAATATATTATGCATGTATCAATAAACAAATTATTTTCTATAACCAAAAACATAAAAAACGGCAGGTACAGCAAATATATTAATTTTGATTTAATTATTGAATAAAATTCTGAAATTACAAAACCTACTATCAGCGATATCACCAATAATTGCGATATGGCTATTCCGGCGATACACGGAAATAACATGAAAGAGAAAAATCTGAAGTATTCCATTATTACCGGTTCATAAAGAAGCGTGGTTTCCAATCTTATACCTTTTGCAAGATAAAAGAAATCGGAATGTTCTTTGATGTTGCCTGGAAAAAACAAAATCAGTATAAGCAACATGGCATTAAAATATATTAACGTAAAGAAGAGATAATTATGAATTTTTTCACTTTTCTTATAATTTGCAATTACATAAGCGGCCAGCTGCCAAATCAATATTAAAAAAATCAAAAAAATTAATTTTACAAATACAAGTCTTCCGACCGGCACATTCGCATATTGAATTATAAAATTATCGCTGAAAAATGAAACGATAAAATGAATTGCCGCAAAATACACATATTGTTTATTTATTTTACATATTAAACCGATAAAATAGTTTTTAAATTCTAAAATAGTTTGAAGTATCATATCTTTGTTTATAATCTAAAAAACCCCCCGTCTAAACACTGTTTTGAACAGCCGAAATTTATTGCGTTATTTAAAATACTTTCTCTGTGTTTTACAAAAACCGCATGATTCCATAATTCCCTGAGAGTATATTCGTCAAATTTTATAAATTGTTCCGATTTACAAATACATGTAGGCTTCAATACGTCATGATCAATAAACATTTCTCTCCACGGAGCGTAACATATTAATTTGCCGTCATGTTTGTTAACTTGTTTTTCAGGACTGTTATTATCATTAATGGTATTTTCAGTCATATTGATATGCTGACTGTGCATTTCTATTTTGGGGATAGTATCTTCCAATTGAATGTTATATTCAGCAGCTTTTTTGTGAACAACCTTCATCTGTTCGGTTATATGTTTCATAATTTCGATATCTTTAAATTTATTAAAGAAAATTTGCTCATCAGTGTTTTCCGTATCCTCAGCTATCGGATGATAATTAACGGCGTGAAAATTATATTTTTTTGCAAAATCCAATATGTCCAAAACATACTTATAATTGCACTTCATAATTACGACCTGCATTTGTAAAGTAAAAGAAGAATCGGGATATTTTTTTCTTATTCTGCCTATAATATTCAGTTTCTCTATAATATTTTCAAAAGATCCGTTGCGTCTTATGTGTTCGTATAATTGTTTTGTTGTAGCGTCTATTGACATCAGCAGGTTCACATTATTTTTGATTATTTTTTCTATAATTTCTTCATTCAGCAACGAACCGTTTGTTATAATCGTTTGTTTGACATAATTTTCATTTGCCTTATCGAAAATAGTATTGAAATTTTTATATAAAAACACTTCTCCGCCCTGCCACCACAATGTTTTAATGTAAGGAAGAAATTCAATTATGCTTAGCCCCGTTTTTTCAGGCAAAGCCCAGTCATTTCGTTTACGGCACATTATGCATTCATAATTGCACAAATCCGTGCATCCGATCTGAATATTAACCGGATATGAATCAAGAATGACCTTGCCTTCTTTTATTTCCTTTCTGCTTAATATATCGTTTTGATGCTTTAATTCTAAAATTTCATCAATAGACGGCATTATGGTCCTCCCACCAAAACATATTAGGATTGACAACATTATTTAATACTTTTTCAGGAATTCTTCTCTCCAGACAATCCGTTTTACAAATCGTATGCTGAGTATTATTTATTATATTTTTCCTGTATTCCTGCATTACCTCATTATTCCATATTTCGTCAATAGTATTCTCAGATATATCTCCTGCAGTATGTTCCCTGTCGCAAAAACATTCCGGTCTTACTGTTCCATCGGAGTCTACAAACAGCATTCTCCACGGCACCTGACAAAATAAATTCTTTTTTAAATTATTTTCCGGTTTTGGATTGTCAGAATCCGCACTATTATGACCCTCTTCATTTTTTTCATACTTCATTGAGTAATCAGGCAAACTGTCGAATAATTCAATTCCTAATTTTTTGCATTTTATATTAAGAATTTCCTTTATTTCAATAATTTTTTTCTCAAATTCAATATTTTTATTATAGTGGAATATATTCTCCTCTGTTGATAAAAAATCAGGTCCGAAAGCATTAATGCATAATTTAGAAAAACCGTACTCGGCGGCAAATTCAGGGAAATATTCTATTTGATTTATATTTTTTTTCATTACCAATACGTTTAAAACCCAGTTAGTTTTCGGATTTACAAAATTTGACCTGCATTTTTTCAACAGTTTCAAATTGTTTATCAAGACATCAAAATCACCGCCGACTCTTATGTATTCATAAACATCTTTTGAAAGCCCGTCTATTGAAATCCCAAAATCTACGTTATAACTTATTAATTTATCAATAACGCTCTCATTTAACAGCAATCCGTTTGTAACGATTTTTTGATTTACTTTATGTTTACCGGCCGCATCCATAAGCTTTGTAAAATTTTTATATAAAAACACTTCTCCGCCCTGCCAGATAACATTTTCAAGATACGGCATAGATTCTATAATGTTTGAAACGGCTTTATCAGGAAGTTCCCATTTGTTATTTATAATGCTGCACATTATGCATTTTACATTACAATAACTTGTTACGGCGCAATATAGCACTCTCATCTTTGATTTAAGAACGGTTTTTCTTTCAGCTATTTCCAATTCGTTCATTATGAGATTGTCAAATCTTTTTTTGATTTCAGGAGCAATAAAAACCTGGTCTATATCGGCGGCTATATTTTTAACCTGTTCCGGCAAACCTTTAATATTTGCTTCCTGAATATCGACTATGATGCTGTTGATAAGTTTTTTTAATTCTTCATTGTAAGAGGCATGCCCGATCAATTGTTTATCAAAGCGCTCTTTCAGTTCAAAATATTTGTTATTATACATGTTTGAAATCCTTCTAAAGCAATTTTAAATGAAATTCTGTAATTTTGCCTGAAATACAATTTCCGCTGCACAGTTTATCATAATTATTTTCAATTATACACCGTCTGTAATACTTCATTTTTTCATTATTCCACAATTCTTCAATTGAATATTTTTCCAAATCACCAATATTCTTATCAATATTACACTGACAGTCAGGTCTGACGGAGCCGTCAAAATCAAGCGTTAAACTAAACCATGGAAGATGACACAACAATTTATAATCAGCCTCCGGCTTTAAAGAAGGCTGTCCGACCGATGTTTTATTTAATTCCAGCTCGCTGCTTATTTTTTTATATTCAGGAACGGCGCCATCTTTCATATCGGCATATTTATCGGATATAATTTTACCGATCTTTTCTTTTTTATTTTTAACATAAATGTCTATTATCGCCCTGTCAGATTCATACCGTTTAATTTCGTCTTCGGTTAAATCAACAGTATTCAGCCTGCTTTCAATTCTTATTCCGAATTCCCGCGCTTTCTTATTTGCCGCAAGCATCTGATAAGACATAATTTTAAGTTCTTCCATGTCAATATCTGAAAAAATATCCTGCTGTTCTTTTATTATTTTTTGTTTTTTAACCCCATTTTGAGGAATAAAATTCATCGGCATAAAACATACAAAATCAAATTTGTATTTATGGGCATATTCTACAAAATCAGCCAAAATGTGATAGTTTTCCCTCATTACAACAACATTCATATTTAAAATCATCTTATTGCGAATTTGTGTTCTTAACGTCTTTAAAAGTTCTAAATTTGATTCCAGCCTGTCGAATTTTGCGCCTCTTCTTATAGTTTCATATGTATTTTTTTCAACTCCGTCAATTGATATCGTCAGTTCTATATTATTTTTCACTATCAACTCGATCATCTCTTCATCGGCTAATTGAAAATTGCTTATTAAACTTTGTTTCATATTCGGATATATTAATGCATGTTTTAGAATATCTTTAAAATACGGCAGGAACAAAACTTCCCCTCCCTGCCACATAATTTTCTCCAGATACGGAAAAAGCTTGATAATTTCTTCAAGTTTTTCTTTTGGCAGCTCCCATTTACAATGACTTGTAAGGCACATAATGCACGATATGTTGCATCTGTTTGACAAAACAACCATCATATTTCTGGGTTTGCTTTGCAGATCAATTTTATGGGCAGCGATTTCATATTCATTTAAAAATTTATTTTTAAAAAATACATTATCTCTTATTTTATCCTTATATAACTCATAAAGTTTAACCGTATCGCTATAGCGTCCGGTAAAATTATAGGCTTGCGCCAAAAAACACAAAATATGGCTGTTTCTATAATCTATTCCTTCCAAAATTTTAATATATTTATTTATCAAATCCTGATAATTGCCGTTGAATTCATAATCTCCCGGGAATCTCTGATAAATTGATTCGTCCATATCTCTGACTGTTTCGTCTACCAAATGAGATTCAAACCTGTTTTTGATTTTTTCCAGCAGTTCGGCCGCAAAATCATGTTTATGAACGTTTTTATATGTTTTTATAAGTAAAATGGCTACAGACAAAAACATTTCGCCTGTTTCATTTGTTTCTTCCAATGCTTTTTCCAAATTTTCCACGGCCTTGGCATATTCTTTAATCATACAGTAAATTTTGCCTATTTCAAAATAAACAATATTTTTATTTTCACTCTTTTCGTCTCCGATAAGCGAAAATAAATACATTAAAGCTTTATCGTAATCATTAATAGCGGCATATATCTTTGACATCTCCAAATAAATTACATTTTTGGAGACCATTCCGTCTCTGAGCATTTTGTCATAAATCTCAAGAGCTTTCCCGTAATCTTTTTTTATTAAATATTCTTTTGCCAGTTCAAAACTCATATTGTAGTTTTCAATCAATAAGAAATTTTCTTGCTTTATCTGCGACATTCAGTCTGCATTGCCAAGAACATTTCGAATTCATTTCTCCATTTTTTATTATATTTCTGTAATTTTGCATTAATTGGCTGTTCCATAATTCCAACAAAGACGTATTTTCCAAATCAACAAAAGACGACAAAGCCATGCATTGACAAGCCGGTTTATAAACGCCGTATGAATCTATAAAAAAAGCCTTCCACGGCGCATTGCACTCTAATTGTATTGATTCTTCCTTATTGTTTTGAACAACAACGGTATTTTTAGCATCTTTGTTATCTTCAATATCAGGCTCTGATTCTTTTTTTGTTTCTATCGGAAGACATGAATTAAGCTTAATCCCCAATGTATTGGCCAATTTTGCCGCAGAATCAATATATGTTCTAATTTCATCTATAATATTTTTATCGTAATCGTCTGAAAATATTTGCTCGTTAACAACTCTTATATCAAATCCTATAGGGTTAAAATCAATCATATCAAAACCGTATTTGTGCGCAAATTTAACCATTTCTTCAATTTCGGTATAATTTGATTTCATTACGACCACCGTCATAACATAAACAAAATTATTATTATATTTTTGTCTGATAATTTTAAATTTTTCAAGAATATTTATCAGGTTTGTAAATTTTGCTCCGACTCTGATACCTTCATAAACGTCAGTCTTTACCGAATCTATTGATATTTTTAAAAAAACTTCGTATTTTATCATTTTTTCTATAAGTTCTTCGGTAAATAAAAGGCCGTTTGTCGTAATGCTCTGATGTATGTTGTAAGATGCGGCAGTATCAAGCAAAGAAAGAAAATGTTTGTGAAGAAATACCTCGCCGCCCTGCCATAAAACTCTTTGCAAATACGGCATAATCTCCAACAGTTCCTTAATTGACTTTTCTGGAAAATCCCACTGTTGTTTTCTGTCGAGAAAACACATTCTGCAATTTAAATTGCATCTGTTCGTTATGGTAATATGCGCCACTCTCGGCATAGATTTAAGCACAATTTTCTTATTGGCGATTTCTAAATTATTTTGATCAATATTTTCCTGCTTAATGTCTCTCATTAGGTCATCCCCATTTTTCTTATAAATCTTCCGTCATCTCCGGCATTCCTGCATTTCACATTACAACATTTAAACAGAGCATTATCCAATATTGATTGTCTGTATTTAATTATAGAATCCGAATTCCATAAATCGCCTTCAACAGAAACGCGGTCACAATAGCATGAAAAACCTGTTTGTCCGTCTATATCAAAAAAAATAGTTTTCCACGGCGCAAGACAAAATAATTTATCACTTTTGGCATTTTCCGTCTGTCGCACGCGATTATCCTTACTTTCTTCCTGAGGTTTTGGAATATTTATATTCTTTTCAAAAGGTTTAACTAAATTTGTATTAATATATATGGGCAGTTTTTTATTTATCAAACTGTTAATTTTGTCAACAACCTCTATTTCTTGCTGTTCATTGAGAGATAACGGATTTTTTGCATCTCCTATATATTTCTGAAAATAGATTGATCTAAATCCGTATTTAACCGCAAAATCAACCAATTTTTCTATATCTTTGTAATTTTTTGACATCACGACAACAGGCATTGTATAATCGATATCAGCCTCTAAAAAATTCATTTCTCTTATTTTCGACAACACTTCAATCAATTTGTTATAATCGGCTCCGGTTCTTATTTGTTCATACTTGTCTTTATCTGCGGCATCTATTGAAATAGACAAAGCAATCTTATTTTCATAAATAAATTTTATTTTATTCTCATCCAATAATAATCCGTTAGTTAAAATTCTTTGTTCAACATTATATTTACATGCCAAATGGAGCAGGTCTTTTATATTTTTGTAAAGCAATATTTCGCCGCCCTGCCATACGATTTTTTCCAAATAAGGCATTGATTTTTTGATATATTCGATTAAAATATCGCTTATATAATATTTGTTTTTGCATACATTGCACATCACGCACTTTAAATTGCAGTCAGTTGTTAGAACAACGGCAATTTCTCTCGGTTTAGAACTGAGCTTTACTTTTTTTTCAAGTATTTCAATTTCATTTAATAAAATATTTTTAATTTTTGGCGTATTTATACGGCTCATATAACAATTCAAAATGGCTATTACTTCTCTTTTTTGTTTCTGATCCGGCATAAATTCAGATAAAATTGAAGAAATAATCTTTATATGCACATTGTTCGCGTCAACAATCAGAATATTGCATATTGTATCGATAATATTTATTATGTCATTTATTGCCAGATAATAATGCAGCAATTCCGTAAGTGTTTCCGTTTGTCTTGCCGCATCAAGCAATATAACATGTTTGCGATATAATTCCAGATAATCTTTTGCTTGTATATTTTTTTTGACTTTATCATTTATGACTGCCATCAGCACATCTCTGAGGCTCTGTTGATAATCCGCATTAAATCCA
Organism: uncultured Elusimicrobiaceae bacterium; assembly: GCA_964436195.1. GTDB lineage: Bacteria > Elusimicrobiota > Endomicrobiia > Endomicrobiales > Endomicrobiaceae > Proruminimicrobium. The sequence goes on along the minus strand of CAYTCB010000015.1, from coordinate 6,787 downwards.
GGCAGCATTCCAATTACTTTGTCTATTGTTTTTATTTCGTCCGTTTTAAGACATAAATTCAAACTTTCGTCAAGAATTTGTTTCCTTAAATCTGCAGGATATTCCAAAACGTATTTTCTGAAAAACTTTGTGTCGCCGGCTGCATGCGCTCCGAGCTCAACGGCAATTTCTTTAATTTCTGCATCCCGGATATTAAGTTTATTTTTTCTTCTTATTAAACGTTTAAGTTCTTCATATTTTTTTAATTGAAATAATGTCTTGATTTT
>CAYTCB010000015.1:0-6421 GCA_964436195.1 uncultured Elusimicrobiaceae bacterium | reverse complement strand
TAAATTTATTATTTTTATTTATTAAACGTTTAAGTTCTTCATATTTTTTTAATTGGAATAATGACTTGATTTTTCCATCCATTGCATAAATATTTGTATTATCAGCTTTTAAAACATCATTAAAAAGCTTAAGCGCATTATCATATTTTTGGCCGACATACATCAGCTGTGCCTTTTCAAGAACAAAAGGCATTTTATTCTTTATATTTTTATCGTTCAAAAATGTATCAGCCAAAACCAATCCTTCTGCAATCTGTTTGGTCTCTATGTATTTTCTTATCTGCATTAATTTATTCAGCGTATCACCCATATCAGTATGTATACCTTAATTTTTCTCTTGGCAGAACATTAGACCTGCAATTATCAGAACACTTTGCATAAATTTCGTTTACAAGTAAATTATGTCTCAAATTCATCATATTTTCATTATTCCAAACGGATAATATCATATCATCCGCGATATTGCCGACAATTAAATTTGCGCCGCAATTGCAATTCACTTTTGTATACCCCATGCAATCTATAAATAATTTTTGCCAAGGTGAAAAACACGAAATACAATCTGCTTTTTCTGTTTTTAAATCTTTATCTATAATCATTTCTGAATTATCGCAACTGTAAATTTTATTTATTTTTTGAGTATTAATTTTTGTTTTATTCTTTATGCGTTCTATATAATTATCTCCGTATTTTTCCTTTAACATATTTAAATACTGTTCATGTCCTGGCAGACAGTTCTCAAGAGAAATATTATATTTCTTTGCCTGTTCGGTTATTTTGCCTATTTTATCGTCAAGGTCATATTTATCATAAAAAACAAAATCATCCGTTAAATAGTCGACAACAGGAGTTATCGTAACGTCGGTAAATTCATATTCGGCGGCAAAAGGCACAATTCGGTCTATATATTCATAATTGCAGCCCATTACAACTGCGCAGAGTCTTTTTTTCATCTGAGGATTATATATCTTTTTGAGTTTATTGATTAATTTCAGTTTATCAACCAAATCTTCGAATTTTGCGCCGCATCTTATTTGTTCGTAAATATTTTTTTCAACACCGTCTATCGAAATTGACAATTCAACGTTATACTGCATTATCTTTTTTAATATATCATCGGTCAACAGCAGCGCGTTTGTGGATATTATCTGTTTAACGTAATTCAAACATGCAGTTTCAAACAATTTGTTGAAATTTTTATATAGAAAAACTTCTCCGCCCAGCCAGTTTATTTGCTCCAAATAAGGTATTAACTCCATAAGTTCTTTTTCTATTTTTAATGAAATTTCCCACGGCAATGTTTTTATATTTTGGCACATTATGCACTTTAAATTACATTTGTTTGTAACCGTAATTTCCAAGACTCTTGGCTTTGACTCTAAAATTACTCGTTTGTCTTTTATCTCAGTTTCATTTAAAAGCATATTATCAAGCATCTTCTTTTTAAATGGAATGCGTTGTGTTATTTCTTTCGCAAGAAGTTCAGCATCTTGGAATTTGTTTTTTAAAATATATTCCTGAACGTCAGAAATGAGAATATTCATCAATATTCTTATTTCTGAATAATAATATATATCCGGATAGCCGTACTTCCTTGCTTCTATGAGCAAGTCCAATGAGGAAAGTCTGTCAATATTCTTGTTGTTTAAATTTGATATCTGCGAATATATTTCAAAAAGATCGTAAGATTTATCTTCTATTTTTAATATTTTGATTAATTCCTGGACGGCTTTTTTCAAATCACCGGTTTTTTCATATATTTTTGACAAATAGAAATATGTCTTAAATTTTTGTTCATCCGTAAAATTATTCAGCAAAAGTTTTACGGCCTCGTCAAATTTTTCGGCATTAATATAAAATTCAACTATCTGATGAAAAAAATTAACATCCTCTATTTGCGGCATTAACTTATCTGCCAGTTCACAAACTTTTTGAGTCTCGCCTGCCAGCATCTTTACTTTCAGCAATTCAAGCATATATTTTTTTTCAGAGAAATCAAATTTTTCAAGAAGCACTCCGGCTTTATCAACATTTTTTGTTTCGCAATAAAGTTTTGATAACAGAATAACAGCATCCGCATTTGCCCCGTCATTATCTATATACTTTTCCAAATAAAAAACAGATTTATTCTTATCAAATTTTAAAAAAAACTTAGAAATTTCCAAAAACAAACTATTATTTTTAAAACCTTGCCCATTAAGAAAATCTATTATTTTTGCAATATATTGCAAATCTTCGCCATGATAAACTTTAAAAAACAACTCATACACATATACATTTTTTGTTTTTGTATTTATGATTTTTTCCAATATGTCCGACGATTCTTTATATTCCCCCATATCGGAATATAATTTAGCCATCTCGAAAAGAATCTCTTCACTGTTATCCTGCTCCGATAAAGGCAACAATAAAAGCAACGCTTCCTGATACATCTTATTATTTATTAATTGTTTCGCTTTTTCTAATTTATCCATTTTTTGTTTTGAGCTTATTTATATTTTATTCTTTAAAAGCCTTAATTTATATTTAATATTCAAATCAGACAGGCGTTGAAAACATTTTGCTTTTGATGATTCTTCCAGCTTTTCCCTGATTAAAAACATTATTCTTCCAAAAACATCAATCTTCATGTTACGTGAATCATAAAGCAATATTAAAAAGTCCACCAGTTCGTCATATTTATGCTTTTCTTCATATTTATGAAATATATATTCGCAAACATTCCGGCTTTCCAGATTTACGGATTCTAAATCGGCGCACAAAAATAAGAGTATTGCTGTTTTATCCCAGTCTATCAAATTTAAAATATATGTTTTTAAAAATTCCTGATCCCTTATACCTGCAACATACATTTTTCCGTAATACATTTCTTGCGTCTGTTTATCGTTCAAACGTGATATAAAAAACAAAAGTTCCGATATATCTTCTTCATTAAACATATCAACGCTGAAATTAGATGACAACATCTTGTTATAATCATGTTTCTGTTTTAAATGTTTTAACATTTTAAGTTCATTTATATAATTATCGCAGATTTTCCCGTCTCTGCAGTATTCTTTGCATAAGCTTTTGTATGTATCATTGCAAATAATTTCCCTGTAATGGGCTATCTCCTTTGAATTCCAAATTTCAGATATTAAATCATCGCAATAATTTAAAATGTTTTTGTTTTTATCTGATCTGCACTGGCAATCCGGCCAATATGTTTTGTCATAGTCTAAAATCAGCTGTTGCCATGGTATATGACAGATTAAATCTTTTTTATTGTAAACGGATGCATCTATATAGTCTGAATCAAAAGGCATGTTTTGTTTGACGGAAATTTCTTCGGCAAGCTCGGTTTTTTCCGGCATAGAATCCTGTCTTACCGGTTTTTCATACGAAATCCATTCTTCTATATCAACGCCGCATTCGACATCTTTAACCAGACTTTCAACCAACAGCGTAACTCTATTTTCCAAAAATATTTTATATTTTTCATTTCTTTTTTTTATTTCCATAATTTGCTTCGTAACGGCGTAATTATCATATATTTCAATTATATCGCCGTGTTTTAAAGGCATAATACAGACAAAATCAACGTTATATCTGTGAGCTATTTCAAATAATGATAATAACTGTTTATCATTATGTCTTGAAACTACAAAATTAATACCCCATGTGAAATTTTTATTTTTTCTGTCTCTTTTTTGCGCTATATACTGTAAATTCCGAACTAGCTTTTCAAAACTTGCATTTTGTCTGATCGTCTCATAAGTTTTTTTATTTACACCGTCGAAAGAAACAGTTAATTCCAAATTCATTTTAAGAAGCATATCTATAATTTCTTCATTTAGGAGCTGCGCATTTGTAATAATTCCCTGCTGCAAATGCTTATATTTCGCCGCTTCTCTGATTAGATCTAAAAAATAATCCAGCATAAAAACTTCGCCGCCCTGCCACATGACTTTTTCAAGGTACGGGAAATAACTTTTAATCTCATTAATTCTTTCTTTCGGAAATATCCATTTAAAATCTTTCACATAGCACATGATACAGCTCAAATTACACATATTTGATAAATTTACTCCAAGCCTTATCGGGTATGATAAAAGCTTGGTTTTTCCCTGGGCTGTTTCCAAAAAATTTATCAGTTTGTTTTTAAAAAAGACATCGTCGTCTGGGACAAGATCAATATTGTTCTTTATGAATTCAACCAAAACCTTATATTGTCTTGTTATTAAATATAACTCCGCAAGATTTGTTATAGCGGTAGAATTTTCCGGATTATCCTGTAATTTATCCAAATAGTATTTGTTGAGTTTGAGGTAATTATCTTGGTCAAGCTGTTTCGGTATTTTTTCATAATACAAAAAGTAAATATCATTAATTTCATCTTCAAGTTCTGTACGAAATTCTTCTTTGGGCAAATATTTTTTTGCCTGACTGCACATTAATAATGCTTTCTTAAACATGCCTGATGTTTTATAAATCTTTGCCAGAAAAAGAAGAGAATAAAAACATAAATCATCTTGTTTTTCAGTTCCGGACAAATACAGATTAAAACTGTTTACAGCTTCTTTATATTGACTCAAATTAAAGTAATTTTTTGCTATTTCAAAATGCAGATATGTTTCATTTTTATTAAGAGAAACCGCCTTATTATACAATTCATTTGATTTTATATAATCATTCTGCAGGAATGCTTTTTTTGCATCTTCTATTAATTGGTTGAAAACATCCATTTTTATTCCCTATAGCTGTAATTTAATATACGAACTAACGGCATTAAGTTTTAACGTTCAAAACCGCAAACAACGATTTATACAATCAATCAACAAACTTAATTCATTAAAACATATATTTCAAACAATCTTTATTTAATACAAATAAAAAAAAGACGGAAATATCAATACGAAATACAAACAAACAACTCTCAAATACATACAACAAAAGTAAATTTTTGTTGTAAACAATACCCGATTATGGAATTTTAGCATTTTATTTCTGTATATAAAAGAGATTCTAAAATAAAAAACACTCCGCATATTTTTCATTTACGCGGAGTGTTTTGATATTTTATGCGATTTATTTAACAACTGCAGTTGTCGAGGTCGCAACATCTTTCTTTACAGCTGACATTTCGTCTACTTTATTAACGATTTTCTTTTCGGCCTTTTTTGTTTTCTCTTTTGCTTTGTGGGCGGCTTTTGACGACTTCTCTTTTACGGTTGTACTTCCGGTTGCTTCAGCTGCTGCATTTACTTTGTCAACTTTCTGTTGAACGGTTGCTGAGGTACCTTCAGTTTTAGCCTTAACCTTGTCGCCAAGTCCTGCTTCTTCGGCATAAACAGCCAGCGAACAAACAGCAACAGCCAACAAACCTAAAACCAAACTTTTCTTCATTGCTTCTTCTCCTTACTGCATAAATTTTGGACTTTTTATGGTCCATTAGCGCGTATTCTGCATCTTTTTAATTAAAATGTCAACTGTCATTTTTTTATCTTATGTTCATATTTCAAAAAATATACTACAATAATGCCGATGAGATTTATTGCACTGATTTTATCATTTCTTTTTCTTTTCACAATACCAAGTTTTTTAAGCTGTTTTTTTTATTTTCCTATAACAGAAACCTCTCTTTATTATCCTCTGTATTTTTTGTTTATTATTTTATCGGCGGCGGCAACATTTACCGGCGGCTTTTTAACTCTGTTTGTGAAAAATAAATATTTAGTAAAAAAAATATTTATAACCGGATTCCTGTCTTTCATTTTATTGATAACAATGACTGCCACAACGGCTGTTATCAATAAAATCATATTAAGAGATCTGCCGGCAGGTTCAAATTACAAACCGTTCAATCAGGATGAATGGAAATTAAGCGATAAAAAAGACAATTCGAAATTAAGACAGTATATGCTTAAAGATATTATTCAAAATATTTTGCCGGATAAAAACAAAGATGAAATAATCAATCTTCTCGGCGCACCCGACGGCATTGACACAGACAGCATAGATTATATAACAGGCCCTGGAAGAAATCCTTATCTCTCGGACAATATAGAAGTATTAAAAATAGTTTTTGACGATTCACAGCAGTACGCGCGCTGTTACATAATAACCGATATTAAAAACCTTGACGCCGGCAAGTAAACATTTTGATTTATTCAGCGCGTCTGTATTTGTTAACCTGAATGCGTATAAAAGCTATAATTCCCGGAAGTATCGAAATAAAAATAATTGCCAGAACCACGATTGTAAAATTATTCTTTATAAACGGTATATTGCCGAAAAAATAACCGGCAGAGACCATCGTTGACACCCATAAAATACCGCCTAAAATGTTATATGCGATAAATTTAGAATAATCCATGCTGCCGATTCCGGCCACAAAAGGAGCAAAAGTCCTTATAATAGGGACAAATCTTGCGATAATTAT
>CAYTCB010000014.1:0-20372 GCA_964436195.1 uncultured Elusimicrobiaceae bacterium | reverse complement strand
GCGTCAAATAATCCTAAAACGATAAATACAAGCGACGTAAAATTAAAGTCTTTTTCGGATTGGGCATGCACAGTTGACAACGGACAATATGAAGCAACTTTCGGACAGGGAATGCTTTTTTCTTATTTTAACTTTAAAAACAGTTCAAACGCAATGGTCTCTTTCCCAAATGCTATTGACGCAAACAATTCTTTTAAAGTTTACACATCTTCTTCAGTTCAGATAACTAATACTGATTCTTTTTATGCCGACAAAATAATAATAGAAGTTAAATCTTATTATTCCGGCAATTCGTCTTCAAGCACCAGATATTACGGTATTTTTCTTCCTTCAGGTTCTCAGATACGGTTGAACGCTTATTCCGCAGGCGATCCTTTAAATTCGACGCAGTTTATAAATATAACGTTTCCTTCTTCGGAGCGGTATATGTCTGTAGGTCTTATGACTTCAAAAGAAGATTTAAACGACTGGTATAACTACGCATATAATTTTGTTACGGATACAAAAGCTTCGTATGAAGTAGACAGCAGGTACAAAGTGACTACGAACTTTCAATTTACTTTTGACATAAAAAGAACAGATGCCGGACTTATTCAAAACCAGACTCTTTTTGCAGTTATGCCTCATCAATATAAAAACAACGAAATTTCTCTGAATTATTTTAACGATAAAGAATTTCCTTCAATAAGGGGAAGAATGAAAGCCGTAAGCGGAAATATGTTTTCCACGAAATATGGATTTTACGGTATAGTTCCGTTTTTAAACCATACTATATCTTCGTCGTCGGTCAAAACATTGATAACAAATGCTCTTGCAACGGATAAAAATGCAAATATAGACCCGGCCGGTTATCAGGCAGACAATACGTATTATTACGGTAAAAATCTGGCAAAAATAGCAAATTTGATAACAGTTGCAGATAATGCCGGAGACGTATCGGCAAAGAATCTGCTGATATCAAGATTAAAAGCCGAACTTGCAGGCTGGTTCACATACTCAAGCGGAGAAACAAAAAAGTTTTTTGCTTATGATTCAAACTGGGGCGGACTTATAGGAATTAAAAACGGATTCGGGACTGAAAAGTACAGTGATCATCATTTTCACTACGGATATTTTATTTATGCGTCGGCGATTCTTGCGATGTATGATGATGAATTTGCAAACCGCTACGGCGGAATGGTTGAGCTTTTAATAAAAGACATTGCAAACAGTTCGCGTACTGATGCGGATTTTCCGTATATGAGAAATTTTGACATTTACGAAGGTCACAGCTGGGCTGACGGAATGGGCGGCTGGGAAATTTCATCCGGCGGGTTCGTCTATTCCGATTCAATTAACGAAGAGGCTTCATCCGAAGCGATGAATGCATGGGCTGCAATATATTTATGGGGAATGGCGACAAACAGAACTTCATATTCAAACTATTCAAACAGCGAGAATAATATAAAACTCGGGATCTGGCTTTATGCCAATCATTACCAGTCTTTGAGAGATTATTATTTTGACGTCGATTCTGGAGACAGCCAAAAAGAAATATATCCGTCTTCGCTGCTTGGCACTTACGGTAATCACGGTTCGATAGGAATTTTGTTCGGCGGAAGAGGATGGTATTATATATGGTGGACTCCTACTCACGGAGCAAGAGAAATAAAAGGAATTCAGATTTTTCCCGGAACTCCGTCAATGATGTATTTAGGATATGATAAAGATTACGCCAAAAATAATTTCTATGCAAAAATGCTTTCGGAAGCTCCCGGAGATTATTACTGGAACGATGTCTGGGAAAAGTATCACGCGTTGTTTGACCCTGATGCCGCTTGGACGAATTTTGCGGCAAATCCTTCTGTCGACGACGGAGGAACAAAAAGTTTTACATATCATTTTATAAATTATTTTAAACAATATGGAACGCCCGTAACGACATACAGCGCGGATTTTCCGTCGTATATTGTCACGGAAAGCACATCAGGCAAAAAAACTTTTATGGTATATAATCCGCTGCCGGTAAACAAAGCAGTAAGATTTTATTCTTCTGACGGATCTTATGTGGGCAGTCTTAACGTAAATGCCAAATCTTCGGCATTGGCTTCAAATTTGGTAAATAATGAAAATGTTGATAATATTTTGGTATATCCTGTGCCTTATAAACCGGCGAGCGGCGGCAGCTACGATGCAGCCGGAATAACATTTCAGAATATAGGCGTAAATGCAAAAATAAAAATATTTAATGTTGCCGGAGAACTTGTTTTTGACACTACACAAAGCACTTTTTATATTTGGGATGCCAAAAACAAATACGGCAACAATGTAGCGTCAGGAGTATATATTTATTATATAACTTCTGATAACGGAAAGACTTTTAAAGGTAAGATTGCCGTTGAAAGATAATAAAAATAAACAGAGTCTGAGAGGTGCAATATGGTAAAAAACATAATTATAAGATGGTCTGTTTTCTGCATACTTTTGATAGCTGTATATTTTATTATAAACGCAAAAGTTCATGCCGTGGCGCAGGCCAGTCTCCAATCAGCTGTCACGGTTCAGCTTCCGGCCTATACAAAAGAAGAACTTGTAAACAATATAGAATCAAGAATTAAGTATTTATATTTAAAAACCAAAGGGATAAAATTTTATATTTATAAAGTCAGCAGAAGAGAAAATTTATGGACTATAGCGAAAAAATACGGATATTCCGTTCATACCATAATAGGATGCAATCCTCAGCTAAAAACTTATAACGTAAACGAAGGGCAAAAACTTCTTATTCCCAATATAGGAGGGACTCTTCATCCTGTACAGGCCAGTGATACTCTGGAGACTGTGTCTAAAATGTATGGAGTTGATGAAGCTCTTTTAAAAAATACAAATTTAGGATTAACAAATAATCTTCAAAAAGAAATTTTTATTTTCATTCCGGGAAAAAGGCCGGCTGTTAATCTTTTAAACGATAAAATGCAGGAAAAATATGCTTTAAGAAATCTTTTTGTTTCTCCTCTTGGCGGAAGAATCAGCAGTCCGTTCGGCAAAAGAAGACATCCCGTAACCGGAAAGACAAGCAGGCACGGCGGAATTGACATTGCCGTAAGAGAGGGAACTCTTGTAGGAGCGGCAGCAAGCGGAATAGTGACAGTTGCAAGCTATGATGTAGGACATTACGGAGTCGCAGTTTTTATTGACCATCAAAACGGATATATAACTCATTACGGACATCTTTCTAGAATTCTTGTCAGACAGGGGCAGAAAGTCAGACAGGGCCAGATTATAGCAAGAAGCGGCTCAACAGGAAGATCAACGGGGCCGCATCTGCATTTTACCATAAAAAGAAACGGCGTCAACATAGACCCGTTACAGTTTTTGTGGTAGTAATTTGTTGACAGATTCAAATTATTTCAGCAAATTATCAAGAATCAGTTGTTTTACGTGCGGCGATACGTCTCTTTTCGGCAACGCGAATACGCTTTTTATAATAAAATCCTGTGTTAACTCTGACGCTTTGACAAGCTTAACGTATTTGTTTGCGTTAGAAGTGTTTAATTGCGAATAATCCGTAGAATCAGTAAATACGACGAAAGTCTCAATAAAAGGTCTCAGTTTTTCATTCTTATCCGTAAAGTTGCTGTCTTTTAGTATCTTTTCTATTTTTTTACTTACCTGCTTAAACTGGTTATCTGATTGTTCAAAAATATTTCTGCGTTTTTCTGAAACAGTTTCGGAAGTTCCGGTTATTATTTTTAAAGAATCATTTATGCTGCCGATCAATTTTGCATTCGGAAAATATTTTGTTTCAAAAAGAAGCACGGCAAAAGGAAGAGGCGGAGTCGTAAATGCCAGAATGTCTATTTCCTGCCCGTTTATGATTACATTTTGTTTGGGGGCAATCGGATTTTGCATTATGGCATTTGTCATTTTAGACAGTTTTACAAGAATTTCATTTTCAAACGTTCTTCCGGCTCCCGGCTGTATTTTTTTATCGTGTTCCAAAATTGAAGATAAAATGTTGTTTTGAGTCTGCAGATTTTTTATTTTATCGGATACGGAATCAACGGCATTCAGGGCTTTTTTAATCTTTATTATCAGTTCTGTTTCGGTAACCGGTTTTGAAATAAAATCAAAAATAGCATCGCCGGCAAGATTTGCGACCGATTGCCCGTAAACGCGTTCCATAGCCGTAAGAAGTATTATCTGGACTGCAGGCGCAGTTTGTTTTATGTATGGTAAAATATCAAGACCTGTCTCGCCTATACCGAAATGAATATCAAGAATCAACAAATCTATGCAGTCCGGATTATCAAGAATAAATTTCTTAAGTTCAATTGTGGCTGCAAATTGTTTAACTTCAATATTTTCAAAATGTTTCAATATTATTCTTTCAAGAGACTGCCTGATGCCGGCATCATCGTCTGTTAAAGCTATAATTTTTTTCTTTGTTTCCGGAGTCATAGTTCCTCCTCATAAATTGGCAGGACAATATTTGTTTCAAGTCCTTTTGATCCGCATGAATATGTGTTTGCGGCCGTTATGGTTCCGTTTAATATTTTGACAAAATATGCGGTATGAATAGTTCCTTCTCCTAATCTTTGCCCTTTTGAACTTTCAATCTGCTGTTTATATATTTTTGAAATGACAGTTTCATCCAGCCCTCCGGCATTGTCGGCTATTTTTATAATAACATTTTTTTTATTATCAGATATTTCCGACCATATTTTTATTTTTCCGGTAAAGCTGTCGCCCGTGATGAGTTTTTGCAGCGCAAATACCGAATTGTCTATTATGTTATTTAGCGCGATAAAGATCAGTCTGTTTGTGTAACAGTAAAATTGTTTATGCGGCTGCGCGTTAAATTCAAATTCTATATAAGGCTTTAATTTTAAATTGTAATATTCAAATTGTTTTTTAACGGTTGCATTAAGGGAGTCAAGTTCCGTTTTATGCAGTTTGCCGCTGCTTAAATCCTCAACATTTTCTCTGGTGTTTTTTTGATTTTCAAGTATTTCGTCGCGGTAAGGTTTTACTATTTTATCATAAACTTCAGATAAAATATCGTTAAGCCCGGTATTTGTTTTTTCAAGCTGGTTTACAAGATCATGCCTTGAACTTTTTAAAAGTTCAACCGTATCCTGAGCCCAGTTTAATTCAAGAAGCTGAAGTCGCTGTATCTGGGATTCAAATGATTCTTTTATTTCGGATATTGTTTGTTTTTTTATAAGCTCGTTTTCTATCGTTGAATCATGTGTGAGGGTGTTATTATATCTGTCAATCAGTATAAAAGTTATAAGAAGTATGATAAGCCAGATGAAACTGCTTGCGTCTACGGGAAGATCAGATACGGTTTTGTAATATTTAATCGGGGTAATGCCGGTCAGGTATATGATTATTGCAAGATAAGCCGCCACAGTCAAAACGGAGCATATAAACGAAATCAATATGAATTTGGCGGAGTCTCTTTCAAAATCTTTTTTCGTAAGTACGCTTCTTCTTAAGTATAAAAGCTCCTGGCGTATATTTATTTTAGGAAGCGGAATTATTGTTTTCAGAAAAAGCATCAGAATTATTATTATAAGAGGGATCGATATCATTTCAAGAAATAAAAAATTTTGCAGGGACTGCGTAGATATTTGTTCAAGGAGGCTTGGAAGAACCGTATGAGAAACTTTTTTAACGGTTGAAATATACAAATAGCCGGAAATCAGAAAAAGCACAAATTCAGTTTTTGATATGCCGTCTAAAAATATGTTGAGCCATGAGACTTTCTTTTTTTCAAGATTTGATCTGTAATGTTCGGTGAGCATTACGGTATTGTATTTCAGTATTGTCACACATATTACGCTTCCTATAAAAACAGTCAGTATCATGTTGGGTATTTCAACAAAAGTTTCGGCCACATAATTTGCAGCTACAGCATATATGCCGGAGAATTCTATATTGAAAATATTTCTGAATGATTCCGTAAAATAAATTGAATAAGGCTGTTTAAATATTGCATCCTGAAATATGATATTTTTTACTACAGATGAAAATACTGATATTACAAGCCCCGTTCCTATCCCTGCAAATAATATAAAGCGGCCTGATATAAAAAATGTTTTTTTGAAATCGTTATTGACGTTTGTCTTCGTATTGAAGACTGTCAGTCTGCCGGATTCTGCAAGCCAGCCCCAAAAAAGAGCACCGGCCATGTTAATTACGGCCACGTAAATAAAATGCGGAGAAGTTATGTTTGATAAAACGACCGGAGTTATTATCGCTACTATTATCGCCCACACGCTTCCAATCGTTATTGCGGCGACAAAAGTACCGAGCATATCAAATGTTAAAAATCTGTAGCTGTTTTCATAAACAAAACTGTGTCCCGCCCAGTTTAGCAATATGGAAAAACAGGCTATCAGAAAATAGAATTTTTTTTCATAAACTGATTCCAGAAAACCGTTAACGGGATTACGCATAAAACAATTATACCATATTGTAAAAAAAACTTTTTGCGAAAAATGCTAAAATGCTCTTATGAAAATTGAACTTTTGGCGCCCGCCGGCAGCAAAGAATCTTTTATATCGGCTGTAAATGCCGGAGCTGATGCCGTTTATGCCGGTCTTAAAAATTTCAGCGCGCGTTCAAAAGCGCAGAATTTTTCAAGAAAAGAATTCTACAATCTGTGCATTAAGGCAAAAGAAAAAAATGTAAAAGTTTACGGGGCTTTAAATACGCTTATAAGCCAGAAAGATGTTTCAGATGTTTTTGAAGAATTGCAATTTTTAAGTTTATGCGCGGATGCTGTAATAGTTCAGGATATAGGCGCGGCAGGCATTATAAAAAAATATTTTCCTGCCTTGAGAATGCACGCAAGCACTCAGCTTGCGGTTCACAATTCATTCGGCGTGAAACAGGCTGAAAAAATGGGTTTTTCAAGAGTTGTTCTTGCGAGAGAATCTTCATTTGACGAAATAAAGCTTATAAAGAAAAATACAAAATGCGAGCTCGAAATATTCTGCCACGGCGCATTATGTTTCTGCGTTTCGGGACTCTGCCTTTTTTCGAGTTTTATAGGCGGTCACAGCGGGAACAGAGGATTATGCACCCAGCCGTGCAGAAGATTATGGGATTTAAAAAACAGGCGCGGATATTTTTTATCGCCGAAAGATCTGCAGCTTGCGCAATATACGGAAGAATTAAAAAAATCGGGCGTAACGTCTTTAAAAATAGAAGGAAGAATGAAAAATGCGTCATATGTTTATAAGACGGTAAGGGCTTATAAAACTCTTATAGACGCAACTCCGGAAGATGCGGATAATGCTCTTAAAGAAGCTTTAAATATTTTGTCATACGATTATGCGAGACAAAAAACAACTTTTAATTTTAAAATCCCCGATAAAGATATTTTTGAACCGGAAAAATCAAAAAGTACGGGTTTTTTCGCGGGAACCGCGGTAAATATTGAAAACGGTTGTTTTTCTATTAATACTGACTGCGTTTTGGAAAAAGGAAATACCATCAGAATCGTAGATAAAAAAAATGATAAAAGCGAAACATTGAAAATCAGTCATATCATAAAATCAGATACAGGCTATATTATCGGGTTGGACGGCGTATATGTGCAAAAAGGATTTGAAGTTTTTAAAATATCAGAGTCAGATTCGGCGTTTGAAACCCTCGATATGACGGAAAATGTTCCGGAATTGAAAAAAATGAGTCTGCACAGCTGCCAATTTAAAAATAGCAGTGTTAAAATGCCTGAACTTTTTGTAAGGATAAACGATATTAAATGGCTTGACCGGCTTGATAATTCAAAATATAAAATAATTTTTGCTGTTACAAAAAATAATCTTTCCGACGTAAAAAAAATAAAAAGCAAAAGCGTTGATTATTTTGAACTCCCGGCATTTATAGAAGAAGACAATATTTTTAAATTTTCAGAAACTGTGAAAAACATTTTAAACCAGGGGTATAAAAATTTTTTCATCAATAATATAGCCCATTTTGTTTTTTTTGAAAAAACAAATGCTTCTTTATCTGCAGGCCAGTTTTTGTATGTTCTTAATTCTTATGCCGCCGAATATTTCCAAAAATTCAATGCGGGAGCTTTTACGGTTTCATGGGAAGATGACATGTCGAATATTTTTGAAATCCCGCCACAGCTTAAAAGCAGAATGCTTGTCTATCTTTCCGGATTTCCAAAACTTGCCCTTTCAAAAATGATTTTTCCGGAGTTCGTAAAAAACAGCGCAATAAAAACAGATTTGGACGAATTTAGAATCATATCTGCAGATGAAGAAACAATTATAATCCCGAAATATCCCGTTATGCTTTTCGATTTAAAACATATTTTTAAAAGGAACGGAATAAATTCTTTCGGCATTGATTTGTCGTACGTTGAGCCGGATAAAAATTATATAGACATAAACTTAAAAGCATTTTACGGACATACAAATCTTAATTCACGCCATAAATTCAATTTTGCAAGAAAATTAAAATAACCGTTTCTAAAATTTTGCTCCGAAAGTAAAGGCTGCTTCAGCGCTTGAAGGAATAGTCGTGCCGTCTATTGTCGTAGTCTGCGAACTCAATGCGCAGGCTAGATCAATAAATACCACTCCGGCAAGTATTCCAAATCCCGCCGAATATACCCAGACGTCATTTTCGGCTATATTCCTTGTGAGTCCTATTCTTAAAGGTATATTAAAATGCTTTTTGTTTAAAATATTATATTCAAGTCCCATGGCAAGTTCCTGCGAATAAAAACCTTCAACCATAGTTTTATTTGAGAATACGTCGATGTCGCATGCAAAAATTAAATTATTTACCGGATTTAATGCAATGCCGGCACGCACCTGTCTGTCCAATGAATAGGAATTTTCTCTCCATATTAATTCTGCCGGGGCATTTTGAGGTTTTGACGGTCTTTCAAAAGACGGGCTGTTTATGTTTTTTGCAATAAGTCCGAATTTAGGATTAAATAATATTTTCTTTTCAAAAAATTTTGAAAAATCAAAATTTGCTCCTATATCTGCGGCAAAAGATGTGGTTGTTTTTTTATTTTTCAGAGCTTCGTCTATGGCATTACCTATTTTTTCATCTTCTTTTAAAATCATGATTGAAGTCTGAGCCATATGACCCTGTATTATTTTAAGATTTGTTCCGACGGATATACCTCTGAAAACTTCTTCACCGTAACCTACGGCGCATTCTGCAAATACTCCGGCATCGATCAGAATTTGCGTTTCGTTGTTATCGTAACTTTTGGATATTGTTCCGGCGGCGTTTATAATGTCGGATGCCTGTGGCAGTTCTGCAACTACTACATCTGTCATTTTTGAGATTTGATCTTCGCTTGCGCCTACGTCAAGAGCCATATTTATAAGAGCCGATGCTATCTGTGAAGAAGTTACGCTGTCTGTTAAACCAAAAATATTTTTCAGCGAACTTTCGACGCCGGCCGTATCAATCGCAGATGCTATTTGGTCGGCATATTGTTCATATCCTGACGGAGTTGTGTAATTGTCAAGCGGTATTCCTCCTGAAGATGAGCCCAATCCTATGTTTACGCTGTCAACGAATGGCGTCACTCCTGAAGTTCCGAATGTTCTGAAAGAAACCGCCAGTTTTTTAAATTTACCCGACACAGACGCATTTAAATCTATCAGAGCGCCTGTTTTTAATTTTAGCAGTTCCGATATAAGGGCAAAACCCTCAAAAATCGTTGAAACATCTTCGGCCGTGGCTTTTAAATTGTTGTTGATTTTATATGATAAATCATCATATTTATCAGACATTTTCATTAATTCGTCTATTATAGAAAGAGTTTTTCCGGTAGCTTCAATTTCCGCATTTAATGATAAAGCAATTTCATTATTGTGTTTATCCGACATAAAAGCAAGATTGGCAGGATTCCAATACTGAGCATCGGTTCCGGCAGCTACCGCAACGCCGGCCCCTCCCATTCCGGCGGCTCTTGTTCCAAGCGTTTGCCATTTTGCGGCGTAAGCCTGAGAGAAAAAAAACAATAAAAGAAAAAACAAACAGAAAGATTTTTTCATATTGTTCTCCTGTGATAATTTTTTAGTTTTACTCTTTTTATTTTAAGTTTGTTCGGATTTGACTCGCTTTTTGAGTTTTCGTCGAATTCAAGGGTAAGGATATAATTTTTCAAATTATCGTAACCGTATGCCGTTATCAAGCTTTTTCCGCTGTCAAGTTTTTCAACGGAAAACGCCGAAAAAAACAAGTCGCCTCTGGCATCAATCATTAAATCTCCATCCATCGAAGTTTTATCGGTATATTTAAATTTGCCGTGTTTGGAGTAATAATTTATTTCCGCATTCAGAATAACATTGCAAAACACATGGCCGGTTGTCAGCATTGTATTTAGGACAGCCATTTTATATGTTTCCAGAAGCACAAAAAACGCAATAACGGAAATGACAAAAATAGCTATATAATTTTTCATAGAATGAGCATCTGTGTTATACTTTACAAAAATATCAAATGTTCTGTCAAAAATAGTATAATACCGCTATATGGTTATTTCAAGCGAAAAATTATTATCATCAATAGGCGAATTCGGACTTATAAAATTTATAAAAAAAAATAATACGAAAGCTTTAAAAGAACATAACGTGAAGCTTGATATAGGAGACGATTGTTTTGTGTTTGCCTCCGCAAAAGATAACCGTTACGCAGTAACCACTGATATTATAATAGAAGATATTCATTTTAAGACAAAGTGGTCTTCTGCTGAACAGATAGCCAAAAAGGCGGTTGAGGTCAATGTAAGCGATATAGCCTCAATGGGATGCTGCAAACCTTTGTATATGTTTGTATCTGCAGGTTTTTCAGAAAAGACAACAGCTGCTTTTGCCAAAAAATTTTTTAGAGCCCTCAAAAAAAATTGTGATAAATATTCCATACATATTTCAGGCGGCGATACAGTAAAAGCAGATAAACTTACGGTGTCGATAACTCTTATAGGAATATGTTTATCTGATCCGGTTTCCAGAAGCGGCGCAAAAGAATCGGATATCATATGCGTAAGCGGTTCATTCGGAGACTCCGGCGCGGGTTTTGATATTTTAAAATCCGGCAAAAGAAATTTAAAACAGTATGAAAAAAAACTTATTAAAAAACATTTGGAGCCAGAGGCAAGGCTTGATATAGCCTGTAAGATGTTTCAGAATAATATAAAAATAACTTCAATGACAGATTCTTCGGATGGTTTGCTGAAATCCGTTGAACTGTTAACTTCCGACTATAAAAAAGGAGCCGTTATTTATCTTGATAAGATCCCGGTTTCAAACGAATTATCGGAATTTTCAAAAAAAGATAAAAGAAAAATATATCATTATGCTTTAAACGGAGCGGAAGAGTTTGAGCTTGTATTTACTATAGCCGCCTGCGATAAGATAAAACTGCAAAAAATTTTGCCGTCAGTATCATTTATCGGCAGCGTTGATAATTCCGGCAATATAAAATATTTTGACAAAGGCATAGAAACGGAAATGAAATATGACGGCTTTAAACACTTTTGACGGAAAAAAATTTTTAACCCAAAGTTCAGACCAAACAAAAAAACTCGGCAGTGATTTTGCATCTTGTTTAAAACCCGGCGATATTGTTTTTTTTGCCGGCGATTTAGGCGCCGGAAAAACAACTTTTATACAGGGTATTATGTTAAAGTTCGGCATAAAAAAATTTGTAAGAAGCGCCAGTTTTCTTCTCGTAAGCGAGTTTAAAACAAAAGATATGAGTTTGTATCATCTTGATCTTTACAGGCTGGGAGAGACAAATATTTATGATCTCGGCCTTGATGAATATTTGTTTGGAAACGGAATTTCCCTTGTAGAATGGAGCGAGAGGCTTACGGGATGCGAAAAACAAAAAAGATGGGAAATAAAAATGCGCTATATCGATGACAATAAAAGAGAGATAAGATTAAAGAGGTTTAAATGAAAACAATTGCGTTTGAATCATCTGGGCAGACTTTAAGCGTAGCCGCCTGCGAAAACGGTAAAGTAATCTCTGAGTATTTTTTTAACGCGGGGATGATCCATTCAGAAACAATTTTAAGTTCTGCCGAAGCTATGCTCAAAACAATAAAGTGGAATATGAAAGATGCCGACAGATTTGCCGTTTCGACCGGTCCAGGGAGCTTTACCGGCATCAGAGTGGCAATGGCCGTAGTTAAAACGCTTTCGCAAAGTTTGAACAAACAGGTTGTGTGTGTTGACTGTCTTTCAATTCTGGAAAATAATATAAATATTCCGTTTGTAAAGACCGTTGCCGCAATAGACGCTTTAAGAGGAGAACTTTTTGTAAAAAATAAAAACGATATAGTTATAGTTTCGGTTGAAAAATTTATAGAAAATAATAAAAAACACAAGAATAAAATAATTATTGCCGGAAATGCGGCAATCTGTCATAAGGATATATTGTCTAAAAAGCTTGGTCGGGCTTGTGTAAGCCTTAATGATAAATTTCATTATCCGCGCGCATCAACTCTTGCATTAATGTCTGAAAATATGAAAGCGATTGCCTATAATGAAATTGAACCGTTATATGTCAGAAAATCATGGGCTGAAGAAAAGTAATATTATTTTAAGCCCAGCATGTATATTATTTTTGAAGCATTTTCCGTCACAGACAAATACATGCATGCTTCTTCAAGAGTTTTTCCGGCGGCGAATACTCCGTGTCCTTTTACAACAACGGCTTTATACTTTGATATTAATTCTGGCATTTTTTTTGCAACTTCATCAGAACATACCGTTTGTCTGCACGACAACACGGGTACTTCGCTCAAATACAGGCATCCCTCAGAATCGACCGGCTTGATGGAATTTCGTTTAAATGACAGGATTGTGGCATGCAATGCATGGGCATGGGCAACGGCTTTAATTTCCGGATTATTCAAATATACGGCTCTGTGGACTTTAGCTTCAACCGAAGCAAGCTCGTCTTTTTTGGAATCTTTAAGATTTATCAAAACAACATCTTTTTCGGTCATATATCCGCTCATAACGCCGTGTTTCTTTATCAAAATGCCGTTACCGGCACGTATGCTTAAGTTGCCCGAATGAGAATGATTCAACCCCTGTTCGTAAAGTATTTTGCTGAATTTTATTATTTCTTTTTTTAGTTTTAACATTTTTTTGTCTCCGTCACTAATAATTTTCGGATTTATCAAGAATATAAACCATCACTGGCCTGTGCATCCAAGATTTTTCTTCCTGGGCATTATTTACGCCAAGATCAATTCTGTTTCCTATTATAGCAGAGCCCGTATCGCCGGCATATCCGTATCCGTATCCGGAAATATAAAGTCTTGTCCTTAAAGGAATTACTTTAGGGTCAACAGCTACTATTCCTCTTTGCATTTTTTGGCCCAGGCATGTTACAGTTCCGTCTTTCCATGCAAGAGGATCGCCCGGATAGTAAGCCGTAGCTATCATTTTTATTCTCTTTGTTTTTGAAAGATCAAAAGTTTTTTCGGGGTTATTATGTTTGTCAAGAAGAATTAGTCTGTAAAAAGTTTTTGATATGTTTTTTTCTCGGTTTTGAATTATGCTTTTAAGAATATCATCGTAATATATTTTTGTAGAATTCTTTGTTGTTGTTTTTACTATTCCCTTCTGAAGTTCAATTTTTCTTAAATTTTTTGCATATTCCTTGCGCCATATAGGTCTGAATTCCGTTTCGGATTTTTCTTTGGTTTTTGTGATTTTGACTCTTGTTATTTTTATTTTTGAGTTTGGTTCTACAGGTTTTGAAATGTCTGAAGATATGATGTCATCAGGGCCAAGCGTTAAATTGTTTTCTTTTAAAATATCGGACAATATTTTGTTTTTATCATATTTTATTTCAATTGTTTTGTTATCCGCAAGGATAAGAGTTTTGCGCGGTAAAAAATTGTGCGCATTGAAAAAAAACAAGGCAAATATTATCGCCGCCGGTATATACAGAAATCTTGATATGTTTTTTATTTCAATATTCTTCATATTCGTCAAGATAAGGCCTTGATCTGAATTTTACTCCGGCTTGGACGGCAATTTCTTTAACTTTTTGCGTATCAAGTCCCGGGAGTTCAACTGCGGTTATGACTACAATCGGTATATGTTCTTTTGCAAGTTTTGCAAAATCAATTACTGCCGCAAAAGAATCTTCTTTAAACATTGGATTGTTCAATTTATTATGTTCTTCGGCATTTGTTCCGTTTAAACTTATTGATATCACGTCTACAAGACCTTTAAGTTCGGGGAGAATGTTTTTTTTATGGTACATATTTGCAAGACCTGCGGTATTTATTCTTACTTTACCGCCTTTTGATTTAATCCATGAGGCTATTGTTTTAACTTCTTCAAGTCTTACGAGAGAATCTCCGTATCCGCAAAAAATTATTTCGCTGTATTTTGAAGGGTCGCCTATTGAATTGATTACCTGCTGAGCCGAAGGTTCTTTTTCAAGTCTTAGACTGTTGCCTCTGAATTTTCCGGCCCATTTCTGTTTTATGCAGTACGGGCATGCCATCATGCAGCGGTTTGTTATGTTAAGGTAAAGACTTTCTCCGTATTTATAAGACAATGTATCCATTTTAAATCACCAGTCCGAATAAATTTACAGTGTTTTCAACTGTAGCATTGCATACGTCTTCAAAAGATATTTTTTTTATTTCAGATATTTTTTTTGCAGTTTCTTCAACATAAGCAGGTTCGTTTCTTTGGCCTCTGTATAACTGAGGCGCAAGATAGGGGCAGTCTGTTTCAACGAGCAGTTTTGATATATCGGTATTTAAAATAACTTCTTTCAGTTTGTCCGATTTAGGATACGTACACGGTCCGTCAATGCCTATTAAAAAACCAAAATCCAAAATTTTTTTTGCATCATCAAGATTTCCGGAAAAACAATGGATAACTCCCTTAGGCAATTGTTTTAGATCATCAAAAATTTTAAATAAGTCGTCATAAGCCGAACGGCAGTGTATGCATACCGGTTTATTGTGTTTGACGGCAAGATTAAGCTGATCGGCAAAGACTGTTTTTTGTATGTTTCTGGGAGATAAATCGTAGTGATAATCAAGCCCTATTTCACCGACAGCCACACATTTTTTATCGGCAAGAAAAGTTTCAAGCGCGGATTTTGTTTCGGCATTATATTTTACGGCATCGTGAGGATGTACGCCGAACATTGAAAAAATTTGAGGCTGTTTTGAAAGTTCTGCGACTTTGTTCCATTCAACAGGGTCGCAGCCTACTTCGATTATGTATTTTACTCCTGCGGCAGAGGCCCGTTCAAGCACGGCTTGTCTGTCCGAATTGAATTTTTCATCGCTGATATGGGCATGTGAATCTATAAGCATAGTTTTTCTCTAAAAAATAAAATTATTTTTTTTCGGTTTCTATTCTCGGAAACATAATTTCAAAATTCCCGATTTTAGCGCCTTTCGGGCAGAAGCCGTTTACCGGTATTTGTTTATCTGTAAAATATTTTTTTGAAACAGTTTCAAAATCTCCGTCAGCGCCAGCCAATGTCCATATTTTTTTTGAAAGAGTCGGCATGAAAGGAGAAATATACATGGCTATAAGAGCTGTCGACTGAAAATATGAAAACAGGCATTCGGCAAGTTTTACGGTATCAGTTTTTGCCAGCTTCCATGGAGCATCTGTTTCTATCTGCTGGTTAACAACAGTTAAAGCCTGCTGAAAAATTTCAGCTGCTTTATGAAACTGCATTGATTCTATAGCCTGTCCGTATCCGTTTTCAAGAATTTCTTTCACTTTTTTTGTAAGGATGTCTTCAAAATTCATGCAGTCCGGAATTTTGCCGTCAAAATATTTTTCTGTCATTTTATTCGTTCTTGATATGAGGTTTCCGAGATTATTTGCCAGGTCGATATTATATTTGTGGCTTAACGCCTGTATGCTGATATCTCCGTCAGGTCCGAACGGTATTAAAGATACTGCAAGATACCTGCTGGCATCGGTTCCGAATTTGTCAACGAGTTCTTTGGGAGTTATTATATTGCCTATTGTTTTAGACATTTTCTCGCCGTTTATCGTAAAGAATCCGTGAGAATAAACGCTTTTGTGGACTGGTATGTCTGCCCCCATAAGAATAGACGGCCATATTACGCTGTGAAACCACAAAATATCTTTTGCCATTAAATGTATTTCTGCCGGCCAGTATTTTTCAAAAGTAGATTTATCGTCGCTGTATCCTATTGCCGAGATATAATTTATAAGAGCATCAACCCAAACATAAACTGTTTGCGTCGTATCAAACGGCAGCGGTATTCCCCATTGAAGATTTGCCCTTGAAATGCTTATGTCTTCAAGTCCGAGTCTTAATTTGCCGAGAATTTCGTTTCTTCTTGCCTCGGGCAGAACTTCAAGATGCTGGGGATGATTCGGATCTTCTATCATTGATAAAAGTTTTTCGGTAAAAGACGACAATTTAAAAAAATAATTTTCCTCGCACTGCGTAACGGGCGGTTTTTTATGATCCGGACAGCATCCGTTTTCATCAAGATCTTTTTCCGCAAGGAATTTTTCACAGTGCACGCAGTAAAGACCTTCGTATTTTTTTTTGTATATAAGCTGCTTGTCAAAAAGTTTTTGTGTGATAAGCTGTACTGTTTTTTCATGTTTTGCGTCGGTAGTTCTTATAAATCCGGAGTAATTTATGTCAAGCAGAGTCCATGCGTCTTTAAAATTTTGGCTTGTTTCATCACATAATTCTTTAGGAGTTTTTCCTTTTGCCTGGGCAGACTGGACTATTTTTGCTCCGTGCTCATCGGTTCCGGTAAGAAAAAAAACGTCGAATCCCTGAAGTTTTTTCCAGCGTGCCGCTATATCGGCGGCTATAGTAGTATAGGCGTGACCGATATGAGGGTTGTCGTTGACATAATAAATTGGCGTTGTAATGTAATATTTTTTCATACAAAATCCTTAAAAATTTTTATTTATTATATCAAAATAATGTTTGATATAACAGTTGTTTTCTTGAATTTAACGGCGTAAGTTTTATGCAGAAGGAAAATGCGAGTCTATTGTTGATTTTACTTCATTCAGCCATAGGGTTCTTTTCTGCAGTGAGCTTGAAACAACAACGCGGAAAATTTTTCTTTCAAATTTTTTTATTCCGCAAAAATCAAAAATACAATTTTTCCATAACGTTTCAAGAGGATCCCCGAAAACGGCATTTTCACGCTCCGGCGGAGTATTTGAAGTATTAAAAACAACAGCTGTTTTTGCTTTTAAAAGTCCTGTAGGAATACCTTCTCCGTTATCTGTTTCGGCAAAAGAGTATGCGATATTTTCACGCATTACACGGTCTATCCAGCCCTTCATTATTGCAGGAGGCTGCCCCCCACCAGTTTGGATGGATTATTATTATTCCGTCAGCTTCTTTTAGTTCTTTTTGATGAAGCGATAGCAAATCATCTCTGTTTTTATCGCTTATAAGTTCATCTGCGGTTATTACAGGGTTAAATTTTTCCTTATATAAATCATGAAATAAAACTTTATGACCGTTTTTGAACAGAGCTTCACAGGCCGTTTTTGCTATTGCAGAATTAAAACTTTTATCGTAAGGATGGGCTAATATTACAGATATCTTCATAATCAGCTCTTTGTCATGAGAACTACAGATTCTATATGATAAGTCTGCGGGAACATATCTACCGGAATGATTTCTTTTATTTTGTAAACGCTTTTTTCGAGTATAATTTTCAAGTCTCTTGCAAGAGTTGACGGATTGCAGGAAACATAAATGATTTTTTCCGGATTTATCTCAATAAGATGGTCTATTACCGACTGAGTAAGACCCATTCTGGGAGGGTCTATTATTACCGCATTGAATTTTTGACTGTTTTGTTTTATCCAGTTTTCGGCAGTTGAAGCCGTAAAAGAAACATTGGTTATATTGTTGAATGCGGCATTAAACCGAGCGTTTTTTATTGATTCTTCGGACTGTTCTACTCCTGTAACGTGTTTTACGTGCGGAGCTATGCAGAGTCCTATTGCTCCGGTTCCGCAATACATATCAAGAACTTCGTCTGTTTTTTGCGGGGCAAGAGATTTTATTACGGCTCCGTATAATATTTCGGCGGCTTTTGTATTTGTCTGGAAGAAAGAAAATGGAGCTATTGAATATTTAATGGTTTTGTCATAAACGGTAAGACTGTCGGTTATATTTTCACTGCCGTATAAAAGAGATGAAATCTCGGAATTTACGGCGTCTGAAAATTTTGAATTATGCGTCCAGTAAATGCTTGATACGGAATTTTTTAATTCTTCAACCAATTCATGCCAGAAATCATTCTTTATCGTTTCAGTTTTATTTGTGACAATATTTACCGATAAATCGCCCGTGTTGATTCCTTTTCTTAAAACTAGATGTCTGAAGAATCCTTCGTGAGACTTATTGTTGTATGCTTTTAAGCCCGTTTTTACACAGAAATTTTTTACCGCGAA
This sequence comes from uncultured Elusimicrobiaceae bacterium, assembly GCA_964436195.1. GTDB lineage: Bacteria > Elusimicrobiota > Endomicrobiia > Endomicrobiales > Endomicrobiaceae > Proruminimicrobium. Next base: position 1,916 of record CAYTCB010000014.1, on the reverse strand, counting down.
GGCCGCTTTTTCAATATCATCATGAGCTATAAGACAAGGCGGGATTGCCGTATATCTGTAAAAACTTCCTTTTTGATGCAGACCCATATCAAGATTACCGTTATTATCAAAAAAGCTGAACTCCATTTTATTTCTGTAATTCCATTGAACCGGGCTTTCCAGTGCCGCAGGTATTGATACGCCTGTAAATTCCAATAATTCTTTTACGCATTCGGTTTTAATTCGGATTTGAGTATCATAGTCGGTGTGCTGAAAAGAACATCCGCCGCATTTGCCGAAAGAAATACACTGCGGATTTTTTCTTAAATCTGAAACGGACAATATTTTTTCAACTTTGCCTTCTCTGAAGGATTTTTTATCTTTTGTAACAAAAATTTCTGCCGTTTCTCCGGGGAGCAACCCTTCGCAAAAAAGAGCGATTCCGTCATCGCATCTGCACAGGACATTTCCGGGGAAAACTATTTTCTCAGCTTTTACAGTTATAACAGTATTTTTTTTTGATGTTTTTGTCATTTTAGGCCGGCTGCTTTTTGTTTTTTTTATGTTTTTTAAGATATTTTATGTAATCGTTAAAAGGCAGAATTTTCTTTTCTTTACTCATCCACACAAAAGCGCTCGATTTTTCCGATAATTCTATTTTTGTGATTGATTCTGAGGTAGTGTCTGAAATCCATGCAGACGCTATGACATTGGATGAACTGCCTTCTTTTTTTGAAATTATTTTAAGCTCTTTATACAATATATTTTTTACCTCTTCGTTTGAAGGCTGTTGCTTTAATATTACGTATAAAACTACAGGATAATCCTTGTTGTATTGTTTTATATGAACTGAATAATTTTGTTTTTCAATTTTTCTGATTATGCCGGAATCATCTTTTTTTAATGTTATTTTTTCCTGTTCAAACGAGAATGCGGCCTGACAGAAACAGAATGAAACGGCAACCAGCAAGAAAATTTTAAAATTCATAATTTAATTCCTTCCGGAACGGATAAGATTTTTTTAACTTCTTCATTGTTTAACATTGCCATTATAACCTGCTCAGGAGTAAGATCGTCCGTATTTACCGCAATGTCGCAGTTGTTGTAAGCTGTTTTACGGTCCTCAAGCATTTTCTTGATGCCGTCAAGAGGATTCAGCAGTTTTTTCAGCAGTGGCCTTGTGTCTTCATAACTGACTCTTTTAAATATATTTTGGGGAGATGCAAATAAATTTACTATTATTCCGTTTTTTCTCAATAAATCAACGTTGGATTTGTTTAATACGACTCCGCCGCCGCAAGATATTACGCATCCGTCCATTGATGACATCAATTTTATTACCTGAGATTCATATTCTCTGAACTGTTTTTCGCCAAGACTTTTAAATATTTCCGAAATTGATGCAGAAAGCTGGTCCTCTATCATTGTATCGGTATCAAAAAAAGGCCTGTTTAATTTCTTGGCCAGAATTTTGCCGACAGTGGTTTTTCCTGTTCCCATAAATCCGGTTAAAACAATATTTTTCATCATTCCTCAAATTAAATGATTTGTAACAACGACTCACATTTTAGATTATTTTCCGTGTTTTCGCAAACCTTTGAAAATTTTACAAAAATTTCATAAATGTTTATTGACATACCGGGGCATATTAGATAAAATAAAAAATTATAAAAAATAAAAACCTTAAGGAGGAATTTTAGATGAAAAAGATTTTAAAAAGCGGTTTTATATGCTTTGTATTTTCCGGACTTATCATAAGCGGTTGTGCGAAGAAACAAACTGTCGCTCCGGAAGAACAGGAACAACAGCAGCAGGCCGTTGCGGAACCTGCGCCTGAAGCAGCTCCTCAGATTACCGTGGAAGATATAAAGTTCACAGAAGAACCTTCAATAAGAGACGTAAATGTAGAGCAGAAAACAGCTTTGGAAACTATTTAT
>CAYTCB010000013.1:0-20721 GCA_964436195.1 uncultured Elusimicrobiaceae bacterium | reverse complement strand
CACCTGCACCTATAAGAGCAATTTTAACTTTTGATATTTTCTTATTAACAACTTTCAAAGCGTTTATAAGACCTGCCAAAGTGACTAAAGCCGTCCCCTGCTGATCATCATGCCACACAGGAATGCGACATTCTTTTCTCAGAGTATTTAATATAGGGAAACATTTAGGCTGCGATATGTCTTCCAAGTTTACTCCGCCCAAAGAAGGCTGGAGAATTTTAACGGTATTTATAATTTCCTGCTGGTCTTTTGTTCCAAGGCATATCGGAAAAGAATCTACCCCTCCGAGATATTTATACAACAAAGCCTTACCTTCCATAACGGGCATTGAAGCTTCTGGCCCTATGTCACCAAGACCAAGCACCCTTGTGCCGTCGCTTATAACTGCAACAGTATTCCATTTATTAGTATATTCATATACCAATTCAGGATTTTTGTGTATATCCATGCATACGGAAGCAACTCCGGGGCTGTACCATATTGCAAAATCGTTAAAATCCCTTACTCTGCACTTTGGAACAACCTCAATCTTACCCCTGTAGAAAGGATGGAGTCTTCTTGCATCCTGAGATGGTTTTTCTGCCGCTTTTAAAAGTTTTTTTGTATCAGTTTTTTTCATAAAAGAATTCCTTTTTTATAATTGCTTAATTATATAAAAAAAATACGGCGATTGTACATAAAACTTATTGCCTCAACAGAAAAAAAATAGTATAATGCTTCGCATTCGATTCAAAAGAGGAAGGATGGCCGAGTTGGTTTATGGCGCTAGTCTTGAAAACTAGAGTAGGGTTTCCCTACCGGGGGTTCGAATCCCTCTCCTTCCGTTTTTTTATTTGTCTTTTTGATTTTGACTTCATTTTCGCTTGTTTAACTATCTGTTCGCTGCCGCTCACTGGCGCGATAGTCTGCACAAGCTCAGGCTTTGTCAAAATCAAAAATCCTGCATAAAATTTGCAAGTTAAAATTTATATTTCATTACTTCCGGCTCCGCCTTTCACATTACATATTCACATTTCAACAACTAGCAAAAACACAAAAATACCGCATAAAATTTGCAGGTTAATTTTTATACTTTATTTGAGTCTTTATATTCTTATGCACAACTGGTATAATTATTGTTCGTTAATTATATTGGAGGCAAATCATGAATAAACCTATTGAATCTGAATTTAAGAAAAATATTTTTAAACGCGGCAAAAAAGATAATTCATCTTTTTCGGCAAATACAATTTATATGCTCGGTTTTGCGGGCGCCGCAGTTTATTACATATCGTCAGCCTCAGGTTTTTTGAATATAGCAGCCGGAATATTAAAAGCCGCCGTATGGCCTGCTTTTTTGGTATACGGGCTTCTTAAATATATTGCAGTTTAATATTCAAGACAACCGCTTATATTACGGATTCACTTATATATTTTTTTTTGATATCATTACTAAAATAATTTTTACAGGGGTAAGTTTATGAAATTATCACCGGCTAAAGTTTTGATTTTGCTTTCATATGCGGTATTTTTTATATTTACGGCTGAAATTCCGGTATCTGCCGCCATTGATGACATACTGTCTGCTGCGGCGAGCGGCAATAATTATGTGATAGCTGACTTGATAAAAAACGGAGAAAACATAAATTCAAAAGACTCTGACGGAAATACTCCTCTTATATTGGCCGTATCTAACGAACGTGAAGAAACTGTAAGACTTCTTTTGGAAAGTAAAGGGATCAATGTAAATATTACTAACGCCACAGGCGACAGTGCATTATCGCAAGCATGCAGCATAGGCAATCTTGACATAGTACGCCTTCTTATAGAAAAGCGTGCTTTGATAAATATTACAAATAACAATAAAATGACTCCTCTTATGATTGCCTCTTTAAACGGGAATGAACAAATTGCAGAGTTTTTATTAAATAATAAGGCAAATCCTAACGCTAAAGACAAATCAGGTTTTACGGCCCTTATGTATGCGTCATTAAAAAACAATGTGCCGGTTGTAAAGCTTTTATGCGAAAATAAAGCCGATATAAATGCATCAAATTACAATAAGGATTCTGCCTTTCTAATCGCATCGGCCGCAGGAAATGTAGATACAATAAAATATCTCGCATCTGCCGGCGCAAATACAGCACAGGTTAATTCTCAGGGGATAAATGCCCTCATAGCTTGTGCCGCAACCGGCAATCTCGAAACTGCAAAATATCTTGTTGAAGAGCTCGGCTTTAATGTCAACTATCAGGATAATAACGGCAATACAGCTCTTATAGCTGCGGTTGCATTTATTCAATCCGACATAACAAAACAAGTTATATCAATGCTGAATGATCCTCTTATCGCAAATGAAAAAGACATACTTGTTTTTATACAGGAACGTAAAAAAGACAATTTATCAATGATTGAATATCTTCTTACATATGAAAGCGACATAAACGCCGTAAATAAAAAAGGTCTTTCTCCTTTCCTTACTGCAATAATAGAAAATGACACGCAGATTGCGGATTATCTGCTGACTAAAGGAGCAAATATAGAACAGATTACAAATGACGGCAATAATGCTCTTTTGCTGTCTGTAAAAAATTCAAACCTAAACACTGCTTTATTTGTAATAAACAGAAATATAAACATGAATATACCTGACAAAGATAACAAAACTGCCCTGATGCTTGCAATTGAATCCGGAAATTTTGATATAATCAATTCAATTATCTCAAAAAAACAGCTTGATGCCGCAAAAACCGATAACAACGGGAAAAATGCTCTTATCTATGCAGTAGAATACGGATATAATAAAATTGTTGAAACTCTTGTAAAAGAAAACAAAGTAAATATAAATTCTTCCGATAAAAACGGAAAAACGCCTCTTATGTATGCGGTAGAAGCACAAAACCTCTCGACCGTTGAACTTCTTATCTCCTTAAAAGCAGATGTTACAATAAGAAACTCATCAAATAAAACCGCGAAAGATATTGCAGACTCCATAGGCTTTGAATATGCCGCAAATTACATTGCAACCAATACTGTAAAATAAATAAAAAAAAAGACAGAATCATTTTTTAAACGATCCTGTCTTTTTTTATTGAGCTTTATATTTGCGTTAGTTTGATTTTATAATTTTCAATTTATTTATTTTGGATTTCAATTCATTTGCCGTTGAATCCTGTTTATATTTGTTTATTGCAACATTCCATCTGTGATAATCGCCCGCATACACATAAGGTTCTTTTGATATAAGATAAAATATTCTGATTGAATTTAAAGCTTCAGAAAAATTACCGCTCATTATGAACGCATCGGTAAGTTTATAACGCGAATCAACATTGTTTTTATCATAATCAACAACATCTCTGTAAGCCGCTACAGCCTTATCGTAATTTTCAAAATGCATTTCAAGGTTGCCTATTTTACGCAAAGCATCGTACGTAAGCTTAGGCCAAAATTTCATGGCTTTATTATAATCGCTTAACGCGTCATAATATCTTTCAAGTTTCAGTCTAGCATCGCCTCTTGCTATGTAAGCCGGACCGTAGGACGGAATAATATTTATAGCTTTTGTAAAATCTTTATCGGCTCCGTCGTAATCATACAAATCTATTTTTATTTTACCCTGCTGCATATTAAACGTAACATTTTTTATATCTGCATCATCAACATCCTGAGTTTTATTATTTTTAACATTGCGCGCCTGTATCGCTTTTTCATAATCCGCGGCAGCCCCGTCAAAATCATTGATTTTATCTTTTAAAAGAGCTCTGGCATTATAAGCCTCGGCATAATACGGATCTATTTTTATGGCCTTGTCATAATCTGCAATGGCATCTAAGTATCTGCCGTTTTTAGCTTTTACGGCCGCACTCATGTAATATTCTTTTGGCGTTTTAGAAAATCCGGAATTTCCTGAAGTTCTTGAACGGTGTTTCGGCGAATCTGAAACAGCAGGCTTAACTGTGTCAGAAGAATTTACCTGCTCAGGCTGGACTGCTGCAACAGGAACCTCCGCAGCAACATCAACAGGGACTGTCGAAACCTTAACAGTATCCGTCGATGTATCAACTTCATTAATTATTTCATCAACTTTATCACAACCGGATAACAATAAAGTTGCAATCACTCCGCAGTACACAATCACATTTCTCATAACTCCTCCATTTTATGCAGCCGACAACGTCGCCTGTATTATATCAAATGATAAATTTTTGTCAAAGCTGTCGTTAAAATCGGCAATAACAGATTCTTTTTTAAGATCATACAATATCGGAATAAGTTTAAAAGCATCAGTCAGAACCGAATTTAACTGCAGACTGCAGTTAAAGGGTTTTACCTGCTCATATACCATATAATCCGATTTATTCTCCTGGAAAGAACATGCCAATAAAAGATTTTTCCTTTTCCCGGTATATTTTGTATATAAATCGCTTTTTGCGGCACCTGATAAAATGTACTGAACAACATCATCATAAGCTACCTGTGACGGATCATAATCGGCAGATATCAATTTTAATGTGTTATTTGCTATTTTAACGGTAACAAAATTTATTTTAACTTCAGATCCGTTTATAACCGTTGTTTCAATTTGTTGTTCTTTTACCGATTTTTTTCTTACTACAGGTTCAATAAGATCTAAGATGTTTCCGTCAAAATCTTTCTTTGCAACTATTCCGATGCAGTTTATTCCGTTGTAATTTAAACGTTCTATGATATCCTTATCATCGGTAATTCTCTTTATGGGTTTCAACACTGTTGCATTTGCCAGAGTAATCTGTTTTGTATTTAAAATTTCACGGGCTCTTTTTACGAGTTCAGTTATTTTTACTGTTATTTTAACTATGGCATCAGCTATAACGAAAGACCTTGTTATATTTGCAATTATAGTTTTTATAACGTTATTCTCATTTATTTTTGCTTCAAGACCTACGGTAACAGTTGCAAGTCCGGAAGGAAATCCTATAGAGAAAATACCCTGAGGCGAAATTTCGACATATGAGCCGGCGCCTCTTGTTTTTGCATATGCAGGAGACATATTACCGTCTACAAAAATAGAAACAGGTCTGCCCTGCTGATCCAACGCGAAAGTCGTAATTCCGTTTCTGGCAAGTTTATCCTTCGGATTATGTCCCTGAATAACTGTTCCTATGCCTATAGCCTTATTCATCTGTTCCATAGTAAAATTAATGTGGTATTTGGCTATATATTCCGGTTTTATCCTTGTCGTATTATCGGCGTAGATCGCATTGATAATGGCAAGCGCTTCAAATATTTTGCTTTGGTCGTCTTTTTCAATATCATATTCCCTTATGTCTTTTGAAATTTCGGAAAAACCTTTCCATATTTTTTTACCGGTATAATGAACACCCTTATAGTAAAAACCTTTGATTCTTCTTCCTTTTGAATCAAACTCTTCAAATTTTCCTTCACCGTTTACACGTCCTATGGAAACATCGCCGTATTCATCGTACGGCAGAGGCGCATGCATATAATAAAATCCGTATTCATCCACCCTGTATAAGGCAAAGTTATTTTTGAAGAAAGTAAGAATGGATCTCATTTCTTCGTTATTAAAATATGATACATCATCAATAAGTCTTTCCGCAGGCTTATACGCTTTTTCGCGTTCTGTAAGAGGCAAAGCTTTTATTCTTACCGATAATTCTTCTATTATCGCATGCGGGATTCTTAATTTTTCAAGTTCAAGAACGGTCTTCCACATCTCAGCTTTTGCATTATCTTTATCCGATTCGGCCAAACCTGCATAACTCTTTATTTGGTTATTAAGTTCAGTAACGGTTTCAACTGACTTATTTATCACAAGATCAACCTTATGTTCCAGATACGTTATAAGAGAATCTGAGACTTCCATTTGTTTTAAATCTTCTATTACCGCTTTTATCTCCATTTCTGAAATCATTTTAATTCTGTCATCAGAATCGGCATATCCTGACATTTTTGCAATTAATATTTTTATATCATCACCTATTCTCTTTTGTCTGTTTTCACGTTCTGAGTCAGGAAGTTCAAGGACTTTTTTAAGCAGATTTTCAACTTCAGACTGCATCAAACCCAAAGAATCGAGTTTAACTATAAACTCACACAGTTCGGCTTTAAATGCTGCTTTTTCAGCATCTTTCAATCTGTTATACCTTGATATTCTGACATCAATTAAATCTATTAGTTTTTTTGCTTCATCAAGTTCGGATATTTTGCCTAGAGAATCGAGTTTGCTTTTTAAATATCCTATATATGATTGAGGAACTCCGATTTGTTCCATCTGCAGTATCACCGCCAACGCTTCATTTTTATCTTTTTTGCCGTCAATTGTAAACTTTAAAAACTTATCATTAAGTTTTTTATTCAACTCTTCTCCTTTTTTAAATGTCATGTGAGAATTAATCTGGCTTAAAAGCGCCTCGCCCCATCCTTTGTGTTTTATATAATCATAAGCATACCATTCCATGCTTTCATAAGCTCTGTACATCATAGCGTCAACAACAGCCCAGCCCCAGTTTCCTTTTTCTACTTCGGATTTATACTTAATCTTCTGCTCTGCAATTATTTTCCCAATACTTTCAATGACTTTATTCCAGTAAGCGTCATATTCTGGATATTTTTCTTTTAAGCTGACAGCCTCGGAATATTTATCTATCCACCAGTTTACGGCCATCTGTTCGACGTCTCTTAATCCTGTTGAAATTTCAGTATCGAATTTAATCCCGAAAAATGCCTTGTGGAATTCAAGCAGTTGTGAATTTTCTTTCAAACCAAACATATTTGTCTGCGCGTTTGACAAAATATGTTTAATGCTTAAATCCTGATTAAAACCGAAAGCTTCTCTAAATTCATAATTCATTCTTTCAAGTTCTTTATTCCATACTGTTTTCTGTCTTTGTTTCGAATAGTCAGACCTTTCTGAAAAAACTTCAAGCCAATAAGCTATGTCTTTTGATCTGCTCAAATCTCTTACATTGGCAACACGTTCATGCCATTGCCCGTATATATTCACCTTATTTTTACCCAAGTATCCTTCCGGTATATCGTAATCTTGAGGAATTCCTTTAAATTTTTCACTTATCGGAAGATGCATACCAAACAAATTCATTGAAGCAAATAAATCGTGATTACCTAAAACATATTTAACTCTGCCTGTTTCAGAGAGTCTTTTTATGAACATAAATGTTTCAATTTGTTTAGGACCTCTGTCTAAAATATCTCCTAAAATATAAATTGTGCTCTTGTTGCCCTTTACATTCCATTTATTGAGAATCTCAGTTTCTATTTCATCCTGCATTCTTCTTATTTCGGCATCAGGGATTTCATAGCCGTTTAAATCTTTCCCGTTATGAAGCAGCTCAAAATAATTTAAAATCTTAGAATCCCTGCTTGATGAAACCATTTGATACATTAGCTCCAGAAATCTTGTATATCCTCCGTGTATATCTGAGAAAACGATATTTCTGTTAAAATACATTTCTTCTTTTTTTATCTTATATCTTATAAGCTGCCATAAAGTTTTTAATTTTGTTTCCAAATTAAACAACGATTCTTTCTGCATAACAACTGGCATCGTTTCCTGTTTATCATATTCTTCAACTTTTAACGCCATTATATCGTTGACAGTTTTTATTGCAAGATCAACATCCTCATCCGTATATAATCTGCCGCTTTTATCAGGTTTTGTTTTAATGTACTCTCTTTGTTCTTCCAAAAAATTCTTCACGACATAAAGGTCTTCATAGCGGGCTTTTATTATTGAAGCTCCGCCCGAGGTTTTATATTTTGCAGGATCTGATCTGAAATAATGCCTTAGAAGATCGTTTACTCCGTCACAGCCGTCTTCATAAAGGTATAATCCCTCTTTCAATTTGCTTAATCTTTCGTTAATTGATATTTTTCTGTCAAAGAAAAATCTGTCCTGTTCCAGCCATATATTTAATATTCTTTTAAAGTTAAGCGTTGCCGAAAGAGCATCGGCGTCATGCAGAATGCACCCTATGAGAGAACGTTCCATTTCAATTTTTTTATGCCCCAGACAATCATTGTATATGGCATTGATTTTCTGTTCGCTTTCGCTGCCCTGCAAAAGTGCTTTAGCCCAAACTGCGGAGTTTTTTTCATGATTATCTCTGAAAAACACGCATGACAGATCATGCATAAAAACAGAATACACAAGTTCTTTCACGTCTATTCTTTCATTTTCCGGAGCATTTGGAAGCAGTTTGTTGACGTCACCGCTTCTTCCTATAATCTTTATTGAATACGCCAAAACGTCCAAACAATGACTCAATCCGTGTTCATGCACGGCAGTTTGGTCTGTATAGAATCTGTAAAACGCATATCTCGGCATTTTTTTGTAGAGCAAGTCCAAACATTCGTATATATTTTGTTTGAATTCGTCCAGAATTTCTTCCTGCATATCTTCATTTATGCCGGCAGATGTCAAAATCTGTCTGAGGGATTCGACAGAATCAATGGCTTCGTTCGTCGCGCTTGATTCTCCTGTTGCAAATAACATGTTTTGTATTCTTGAATTTACATTGTTTACCTGCGTGTAAGCCCGTGAATCTTTTTCATGCAGATAATCCGTCATGTTTATTCTCTTGCTGTTATCCTCATGCACTAAAAGCGAAAAAAACTTTTCCTGGTTATCAGGTTTATTTTTCAAATATTCCTGATATGCATGAAGCCACTGCCCGTACTTGCCGCTCTCTTTATCCGTAAGATATTCTTTGTCGTTTCTGTTAAATATGTAGGCAACATCTTCTATGCTGTGCTTATAATTTCTTATTTTATGGAAAAAACGCGAATTAGCCGGAAAAATATCTGAAGTAGCCCCTATAATCTTTTCTACTATCTGATCATTTAACTCTTCCGTATAATGTTCTCCGGTTATGCCCGGTTCAATCATTTCGGCAATACGCTGTTTGATATATTTTACGTCATTAAGCAGCAATTCCTCTTCTAAAGCTTTTTTGGGAGCAAACTCATGTGAAAATTCATGTATTAAACCGGCATGCAGAAATGTCTCTAAAATTTTGTCGTCATATATTTTAAAAAGCGCCGAGTTTATCCCTATAAATCCGTTATTTACATGATCGGAAAATAAAGTCTGTGATTTTTCAAGTATTCCTATAACCATTGTGTCTTTTACGTTTGCAATATCATCAGGTTCCGATTCGGAAATTATTTCATCAAATATTTTCTGTAAAAATTCGCTGCTGATATAATTATTTAACCCGTATTCAACTATCACGGTTATTTTCTTAAGAACTTCCGGCGTTCCGTCATCTTTCAAAACAACATTGCCTTTGCTGTCGAATTTCTTTATCAGTATATTTTCATATTTTACAGCACCGTCACTTCCAACGAGAGAATTGCCGAAATCAACTATATGTTTGTATGCCGCATCTTTTCTTTTTAACAGCATGTTTATCTGCGACCATGCAAATGAAGCGTTTCCGTCATTTCTCGATGACAAAATGCCTCTGTATTCCGGTTTCAGCTCCATAAAAAGAGACTGTTCAATGCCGAAAAATCTTTTCACTGCGGCAATAATTTTTGAAAAAAGAGAGATATTTGTTCTGCCCGGATATTTTGATTCTTTTAAATCAATTCTGCCGTTTTCTATTTTAAACACGTTTTTATTTTTGTTTATAACGACAGAAAATTCAGATTCATTGAATGAAATCTCTATTTCAATTCCGTGTTTCTTGGCAATGTCAAAAAGAATAGCGCTTACATTTTCGGGAGTATCCGTTCCGTAAGTTTTTACTGTATTTAATATCAGCTGCTTTGAAAAAAAGTATTTTGTTTTCTGCGGAATTACCGGACTGTTTATAAGCATAAACAGCATATTGGAAAGAGCCTGACCTGAAAACTCCCCGTCTACAGAACTTAAAAGCATCCTTTCATAAGTATTATCTGCCGCGTCATAATTTGTTATCTCGGGCGTTATTGCGACAAATGAAATACCCGCTTTTTTGAAATATTCGTCAAAAGAACCGTGATAGCCGCCCGACACAACAACAGTGATTTTTTTTGATCCTTCCGGATTTTGACGGATAACATCGGAAATATTTTCAAAAAATATCCTGGTTCTGGAGGAATTCAAATCGTAATAAGAGAATATCTCCCGGTTATCGAATATTTCATCGTATTTAGATTGGACGTCAGGAATAATCTTATTTATCAAATCAACATATCTGTCGTAGTTGTTCGTAAAAAATTGATATTCCTGTTCCGACATATTTAACTTAACAAACGATCTGAACAAATCAGTCATCTTTAAAACAAAAATTTTGTCATATTTGGCGGATTCTTTTTTCAGAGACTCCAGATAATCGGCAAAATATTTATTTTTTTGGTCAACAGCGGCTGTTTTGCTGATATTTTTCTGAGCCGTATAGTAATTTAAAAAATTAAGAAGCAAATCATATTTGGAAGAAAGTTTTGAATCTGATGAAATATATTTTTTCAGCAGAGAATAAGCTTCGTAATAGTCGTCAGCCTGCATTTTTCCAACTATATCCTTGTAATCTGCATAAGCCAGCGATATTTTTAAATCTTTAAGACATTTATTAAGTTCTTTTGCGATCTTATTCGTATCCGAATATTTTATCTGTTCCGAAAGCTGCATATAATTGTACAGAGATTCATATTTTAAAACCGGCTGTTTTGCTTCTTTGAAAATTTCATAATCGGTCACGTCGAAATAAATATATTTCAGCAGATTATACGAATTATCGATTTTTGAAATAATTTTTTTCTCAAACGCGTTAAAAACCTCAAGATTGCGCTCTTTTTCTTTAATCAGATAAGAAGCCCTTTTCAGGTTTGCACTGTAAACATCCCAGTTTTCAAGACCATACACGCCGATCGCATTATTTTTATTATAATTTGCCAGGAAATATTCCGTACCGGACAACAAACCGCTTTCCAGCATGATATTTGAAAGTTTGTATTGTTTTACGGTATCAATAGCGGCAAGATTAAGTTTGGAATACGGTGCTCCTTCTATAAGAATTTTATCAACGCCGTAATTTCTTTCAAGCTCTTCTATTATTTTGGCTATATTTTTCTGAACGGCATAATTCACATGCAAATCACGGATATAGACAACGATATTATTACTCTGCGGAACTAAAAACTCATCCGATATACTTCCCAATGAAGGATTGACCTTAATTGTTGTTTCATGAACAGCAAAATTATCATCGCCGGCTATATTTAAAGCCTGCACAAAATCAGCAGCAACAAAAGAATAAAGTAAAAATAGTGATGTTAAAAATGCCGTTAGTTTTTTCATGAAGCCTCCGCAAAATATTTATATTTTCAATTCTTTATATTTTCAATTTCGTCTTTAAAATATTTTTCTTTTTGTTCAAACTGTTCCGTATGTTTAAATAATTCAATATATAACCGTTCAAGCTGTTCCTTTATAAGTTTACTTTGTTTGGGACCGTCTGCAAGAAAGGCAACATTTTTTTCCTCGCAAGCTTTAACAAGAAGTTTTGTTATTTCTTCTATCATGTGTTCTTTTTTTAATATTTCTTCTTCAAGCTGCTTTATTTTGATTTCAAGAGGTTTCAAAGCTTTTGATTTTTCCTGTATAATTGCTGCTCTTATCTTTTTAATGTCTTCTTTTGTGTATGTTTTTTTTATATTTGGCGATTTTTCTTTTATCTCGGAACTTTCGTCTTCCCAGCCCTGCATTTCTAAAAATTCAGAATATGTCCCGTTAAAAAAAGTTGCTTTGTCCCTGTCAAAAATTATAAGTTTTTTTGCAACGGCATGAAGCAATTCCTCATTATGGGTTACAACTATAACAGAACCTTTAAAGCCGTCAATGGCGTCAATCAAAGCTTCGGTAGATTCAAGATCCAGATGATTTGTCGGTTCATCAAGCAGAAGAAGATGTGCCGGCTTTACAAGAATTTTCCCGAGCAAAACTCTGCTTTTTTCTCCTCCTGAAAGAACCGATATTTTTTTCATGGAGTCATCGCCCGTAAACATCATGGCTCCGCTTATATTTCTGGCCCGCTGAGGCAGACAATCGGGAGACGAAGACAATATTGCTTCGTAAATAGTTTGAGACGGATTTAAATCTGCGGCATCTGACTGTACAAAATAAGATATTTTCAGTTCAGGATGCGCTTTTATATTGCCTTCAAGCGGCTTTATTCTGCCCGATAACAGTTTTAAAAGAGTTGATTTGCCTTTTCCGTTTTTGCCTATTACGCATATTCTTTCATTTTTCAATATTTCAAGATCAAGATTGTCTATAAGAATTTTATTCTCGTCATAGCCGAACTTCAGAGAATAAACGCCCATCATTTTATTGGCTTCAAACTGAGCGTCCGTAAAAGAAAAATCAAGAGTTTCTATTTCCGTTAACCCTTCCATATTTTCCTGTTTTTCAAGACACTTTATTCTGGATTGGACCATTCCGGCAAGCCTTGCTTTAGCTCTGAAACGTCTTATAAACAACTCTGTCTTTTTTCTTTTCTTTTCCTGATTAAGCCTTGTTTTTTCATAAATTTCTTCTTCTTTAGATATCTGATCGTATAATTTTGAGGTGTTGCCTTCTATTTTCTTGGCTTTATTTCTGTGTATTGCGACAGTATGCGTTATAACCTGGTCCATAAAATATCTGTCATGGGTTATCAGTATAATTTCACCCTTCCACGATTTTAAAAATTTTACAAGCCATCTCATCGCAACTATGTCCAGATAATTGTTCGGTTCGTCCAAAAGAAGCATATCGGAATCCGATAAAAGTATTTTGGCAAGATTCATTCTTATCTTATATCCACCTGAAAATTCAAGAGGACTTCTCAAAAAATCATCCTGGGAAAATCCGAGTCCGGAAAGTATTTTTTCGGCTTTCCACCTTGTATCCTGTTCGCTTTTCGGCATACTTGCGGAAACCTCGTCTATAACAGTCTGATATTTGAAATTTATATGCTGCTCAAGATAACCTATTTTATATTCTTTCGGTATTTGTATGTCGCCAGAATCATATTCTTCCTGTCCCATTATCATTTTTAAAAGCGTGGTTTTACCGTGGCCGTTTCGGCCTACAAGACCGATCTTTTCGTTTTTACCGACATTAAAACTAAGACCGTCAAATAAAATTCGCGCACCATAAGATTTTGAAAGTGAGTTTACCGATATCATTTTTAATCTCCAAACTAAGCAGCAGCCAACATTGTTTTGTAATTTATCATATTATCTTCGTTTGTTTTTATTATTTCTCTGGTTTTATACTCTTCGCCGTAAACAAGAATTAATTCTATTATTGTGTTTAAAATTTCAGGATTCTTATCCGATGAGGCAGATCTGTACAGTTCATTTACTTTAACCGTCATATCATGTTCACTGCCTTTAAAAACTTCAATTTCAGGGAGAAGTGAAATTTTATCTTGGTTATTGACCTGCATAATCAAAACTTTACCGAGCAGTATTTCCAATTTTTTATCTTTAAGCCCGTTTTCCTTGTTTTGTCCGGCTAATTTTGTTTTTACCAAAACTCTTTCTTTTATAACAGCAAGAAAAGCGTTTTTGGAATCCTGATTTATTTTTGCATCCTGCAGTATAATGCGGACCGCATTGTCGGAATCCAATTTCATCGCATCGGCAAAGTTATCGATTCCGGCATTAACCATATATACGTCTGTTATATCATCAAGAACGGGGATTTCCGATACATCCAGGAAATATGCAAAATTAGCCATATCTTTTGCGTTCACGTCTTTAAGTCCGAATTTTATCTTAATGCTGCCTAAAAGAGCGCTAAATCCGTCGTATGTTTCCATTATGTCATTTGAGCCTCTGAATATTTTTGTCAATATATTAATATCTATCAGCAGAGGTTTGTCAGAATTTATTATTTTGCTCTTTAATAAACCCGGAGCAATTAATTCTTTTACAGATTCTACTTCGTTAAAATCTCCGGAATAATAGTCATAAATTTTATTTTCCAATATCTGCCCTGATATTGAAAATTCGCGATACTGCTCTCTTACCTCAGATTCGCCGGATACATATATTTCTATACCCTGTTTTCTTAACTTTAAGAATTCCGATGCAATATCTTTATTTTCAGAACTAAATTTGTTTTTTAAATATTCAAATTGAGAAACGCTGATTACCTTTCGGACGGCTCCGTTTGATAATACCGAATATAAATTACCGTTTGAAATATTTTCAAGAGATAATATAGTTTTCCGGGCATACATAAATGATATTGAATTTAATATTTTAACGGCTGTTTTTGCATATTGGTCGGTGCCGACAACTGCCATTTTACCATTAAAATACATATCATCGGTTTTTCCATCTACAACAACAGAATTTTCCACATTTAAACTAATATTATTCAATTTTAAAACTTTTCTTAATCTTTTTTCTAAAGTTTTGCTTCCGTTAAGAACTAATGCCAAATCTTTTACATCTGTATCCGATGCTACAAAAACAACAGAATCTTTAACGTCTATTTGCCATATTGTTTCTCCGTTTACTTTTAATCCCGTATTGATAAGCCGGTTTGTGTCTGCGCTCTTTAGATCTTTCAGTATTAATACCGGTATCACCGAATCATCGGTTATAATCTGCGGTCTATCCGGTGTGTCTACGGTTTTGAATTGAACAGAAATATTTTTATAAGTTTTCTTTATTTCAAACAGATTGTATGCAAAATGAGATATCCATTCAACAACCGTCAAAACAACAGGAACTGCTGCAGGAATAAATATAAAACCGCCTGCTATTGCCAATACTACCGATAAAATTCTTATTCCCCAAGTTGTTATTATCATTGTTTTTGTAGGATTTTCATGTTGATTTATAAAACCCGGCGTCCAAAGTGAAAAAGTTTCAAGTATAACGCCTATTACAATTCCAAATATGCTGTATCTGAAATTATCGGCTTTAGCTTTTTCGTTATAAAAACTGTTTCCAAGTCTGTTAAGTATTTCAACTGTTTTTTTCGTCTGAAGAGTTTTCTCTTTTTGTTTTGCGATATAAGATTTAGCCTCAAGATAATCACCGTAACCGTACGTATTATGGTGACTGCTGGAAGCATCATGTCTGACAATGCTTAAAATATTTTGTACTACATTCTGCATAAAAGCATCCAATTCTTCTTTTGAATAATATCTGCCGTTATATTGGAATAAAAATTCTGCTTTAATTAAATTTTCAAAATCTTGTTTTGTATACTCTTGTTTTCGTAAAATCTGTGCACGCAAAATCTGTGAAATATTTCTTACCTGTATCGGTTGGCTGAAGATAATTCTGTTTATAATTTCGGAATCATCCCTATATTCCGGCTTTATTCCTAAAAATTCTTTTATAATATCAGAAAATTCTTTTAGTTTTGATTTGCTGTGAACCATTCTTAATAAGAATCCTTTCATATAAGATTTATGTGGTTTTATTTTTACCTGTATATGCCTTAGAATTTCATCGTATTGTTTTCTGTCTGTATTTTTTATATCTCCCAAAATATCAACCAATACTGTTTCTCCGCTTGTAACATTTTCGGCAAAAGAAAGCATTTCACGCAAATCATATCTGGAGTAATGTTTTCCGGCATCTAACTGTGTTAGATATTCAACAAATATATTTCTTAAATTTGTTCCCTGGTTGTTTTCTTTAATTCTTTCAGGAGAACTTAAAACATATTCAATAATAGCATCTGCAAGAATATCCCATCTTACATCTTTGCCTATATGCTTACTGACAGATTTTAATAATGAAATTAATCCTTGTGATGCCTGGTGTTCATTCTGAAAAACGTCATCATAATTTGCCGATTTATTAAATAAGCTGTATAACGCATATTCATATCCTTTTACATTTATATCAACAATTTTCTCAAACATATTTGAAATAGTATATGCAAATAATTCATGAACAGTTACATCATCAACAAAGCTGTCTGATGAAGAACTGAGTATTCTGTGCCCTAATTCATGTGCTATTGTTAAAGGATTAACGGAAACAAAAGTCATATTGGATCTTGCTCCTACTGATTCTTTTCCTCTCCTAAGAACAACAGCTTTTGATATGGCTTTATAAGTTTGAGTAGCGTTTTCTTTACTTACATACTCTTTTGCAAAATCTTCCAGCAGAAGATATACACCGGCAACAACAGCTCTTAAGTCAAAGTTGTTTCTGATTCGCAATTTGTTTTGATGCATTGCCTGTGCAAATTCCCTTTTTATATTGCCTATAATAATTTTGTCTTCAATATTCCCGCCGTTAATTCTCAAATACATAAACGCAAATAATCTGTGTTTTACTGATAAAGCATCGTTATATATAATTTTAGTAAGGAATCTGTTATTGTCGTTTCTTTGGTATATATCAAGATAAGTTTCTACACTTTTGTTAACCTTTAGGCTCTTTTTTGATTTCACCATTTTTCTGATAAGCAATTCAAAAAAATATCTGTATAATCTAACAAGCCCCAAATGGACAAAGAATGTATCCATGGACGGGACTACAGGCGGGAGAGACTCCGCATATGAATAGTCTTTTCTATTATCATTGATTCTATCAAGGTATTGCCCGCTGGTTATGGAATTTATATTTGCCAAACTTTTTCCGCCGGATTTGCGCGGCTGAAACATTTTAAAAAGATGATATTCGACCAACGCAGATTTCTTGATTTCGGCATAATTTATTTTTGACGGATCATAATCGGCGCCGCCTGTAAAAAATTCATCGGCAATATGCTGCATAATTATATCCAGCTGCTGTTTGGTAAGTTCTTTAAGCTGAGGCATTGACATTATAAGCTCTATAAAAATGAACTTTATCATTTCCGATCTTAACAATGTTCCGCTGTTCAAAAACTCTGTTTTTACTATTTCAAGAGCTTCGTTTATTTTTTCAGGCTGGGATACGATTATATTGTTTATGACAACCAAATCTTTTGAATAATCCAATCCCAATGGACCGTGAAGGTACGATTCTGGATTTTCTACGCTGACTCTGATCTGGTTCATAATGCTTTCAAATCTGTAACCGTAATAATCCCATCTTGTGCCGTTCGCATTCTTAAGAAATATAAAGATTTCAAAAACTTTTGTTTTCCATGATTCTTCTTTCAATAATTGTTCAAATTGACTGATTTCCTCTTCGGTATAACCGTCTTTTGATTTAAGAATATTTTGATACTCCTTCAAAAGCTCTTTTAATGCATCTGATTGTCTTTCCGGAAGCGCTTTATTTTTTGACAACATCTTAACTACGGCATCAGCCAATAATTCAAATTTAAACTGTTTGCCTAGTATCCCGGCAATTTTTCCGGCAAGATAAAATAAGCCGCTTGAAGCCTTGTGTTCTTCCTGAATGACATAATCATAAATTATTCTGTCGTTAAACAATTCATACAGAGAATCAGAATAAATTTTATTTTCTATTCCTGCTTTTTGCGCAAAAACAGCAGAAATTGCATTTGCAAATATTTCATGTAAAGTGGAATAAGAAACGTTGCCGCCTGCATCTGAGTAGGACATAAGAACTCTATGTCCTATTTCATGGGCTATTGTAAGAGGATCGGCGTTTGTAAAAAACATTCCCGCATTGGCTGCAAAATTTCTTATGTTATTTTTGCTTACAAATATCGAATATGATATTTTTTCATATAATTCGCGTTCTTTATTATCATCTATATATTTTTCAGCCTTAAGATAATCGCTTAAAACAAGCAGTATGCCGGCACCGACAGCGCTGAGATCAAAATTATTTTTTACATCAAGAGTTTTATCCTTTAATGATTTTAAAAAATCGCCTTTTATATTTTCCAAAAGCAAATAATTGAATTTTGAAAAACCGTTCATCTTCAAATACATCAGCGCCGTAAGCCTGTACTTAACATCTATTGTCTTATCGTACAAAATATCTCTCAAAGCCGCCGTATCGCCTGAATTGTTTAATTTAAGAAGTTTAAGATATTTTATAAGACCAAGCCTGTCCGAATCGGTTTGATATATAAGTTCAAGCTGGTCAAAGTTAAATGTTTCGGCCATTCTGTCATATAATCTCTTTAAATACCTTCTGTAATCCAAATTCCTGACGTTTCCTATTTCCTGCCCTCTGACATAAGGAGTATTAACCTGACCGGCAACAATTTCAAATCCAACGTCTGCCGTTGTTCTGCTCTTTAAAAAATCAGGCAATGAAGATTCTTCTTCTGTTTTTTCTTCAACTGCGCCATCAGAAGAATCATCTTGGTTATCGGCGTACTGAATACCGCTGTCATCGTTAAAAAATTTGATACCGGTATAATCTGAACGTATATAAAATTTCCCGTTTTCGGAAACCACATCAAGTTTTTCTTCAAGTTTAATTTTTTCAACCGGTATTTTATTCTGATTTAATGTCTTTTTTACTCCTGTTATTACAAACTGTCCGTTTATTTTTGACAGAGAAAATTCGATCCAGTCGCAGAAATACCACATTTGATCCGAGATAAAGTTGCCGGCCTTAATTGTCTGGCCTTCTCTGATATCGGGAATTTCAACATAAGAATATTCTCTTTCCATCTTTCCGGTTTCGGCCGTATTCCAAATTGCTTTAACATTTATCTTATTCAGTATTTTCTTTAAAAATTTAGACGGTCTTGAGGTATATTTCTTAAATGTCATATATGCCGCAAACAAATTTATGGTACTGCCGTCAGCCATACTTAAATCTGTAACCGCATATTTCGCTCCGTTTACGCCTTCGGCATTTAACATTCCGCTTCCGTCGCCGTAGAGATCAAGTTTGCCTGCTTCGGCAAGCGCCGCTATTGTCCTGTCCTCGGGAGTGTGCGCATTTATAACAACAACATCCTTATCCGATCCGAAATAGATAAATATCTTTTTATTTAAAGACAGATAATTGCCGTGTACAAATGAATTTTCAAGCAATTCCGGGAAAAACGTATAGCCTCTTGAACTGCCCATTCTGTCGGCAAATTTTTCATCTATTATATCGGCTGTAACATACAATATCTCGGCAGCTTTTTTTATTTTTATTTCATTCGAAATATCCGCATAAGAATCTGAAAACTTTATTACAAGCAAAGAGTCTGAAAGATCTCTGTCTTCTAAGACATCATTTACATATTGTTTAACTTCTTCAATATCATATGATTCTTTGCCGTTAATAAATTCTGAAAAATTAAGTTCAACAACATCTTTAGGAGAAAGTCTTGCCGCCAATTCATTCTCAATAACAGCATCAACAGAATCGTATTCTTTTCCTTTTGCAGAAAAATCATTCTGCTGTGGCAAAATTTGTTCTTCCGTACTGTTCGGGTTGGCGGCAGCGGTAATCGGAAGATTATTTGATTCGGTATTATCTGCATTATTTTGATTCGTATTTTCAAGAATGGGCTTATATCCTATATTAAGATTTTTCTGAGGAATAAGCGCCAGCGGATTTCTAAGAGATTTGGCCAGTTTATTTATATTTATTATGCCGTTGGCCCCGACTTTAAATTCAAATGTTTTAGGATAAATAATATCAACTATTTTCTGCTCTTCATTATTTGTATATTTCTCCGCCAAAGTCCGGCAGAATTTTTGAAGTTCAAAACCGTTTCTTGAAACTAAAATTGTATCATTTGAAATATAAGTAACAAGTATGTTATCACCTTCTTTAATACCGCCCATTTGAGCAATAGGCAACTTAATTTCAAAACCGGCATTTAAAGCGGCCTTTAAAATTGACATATTGTTAAAGAATGAATGTATTATAATTGCGGCGATCGTTGACAACGGCCATAAAAGCGGAGCTGCTGACATCACAAAAATATAAGGCAGTGATACTGCAAGAGTCGGAAGAGATAAATTTCTTAAATCGTCTTTAAATATATCAATAAATTTTAAGCCGCCTGCAGAATCTTTATTTACAATCCACTTTACTATCGTATGCGAAAATAAAAATATAATCTGGGAAACCGCAAACAACGATATCCCCAAAACCGGATTAAATACAGTAATTATCGAAGGAATCATCCTGAATATCAATTCTTCCCATACGGGAGCAGTTTTTGACAAAACATTTAATGTTTTTGATTTTGATTTCAAATGTTTTAACAATGAAAGTTCTACGGACTGGGACGGCAGTCTATTATTATCTGCCCTGGTTGCGTCAAGCGTTACGCTTATTCCTGTTTTTACAAGTCCAGATTGAACTGCGCCTGCTGTTTTATTTGCATAAACAATTGAAAGGATCGACGTTTTTGCATTTTCTATTATATTTTTTACGTCCGAAGTTACAGGTATTGAAATTGTCGGATTTGAATAAAGAACATCATTTTGGGCAAGAACAAAATCGCCGAGCAGAAGATTTTTATTTTGCAGATCACTGTTTGAAGAGCTTTCAAAAAGATTAAAAATACTAAATTCAAGGTTTGAAGCAAGAAGCACTTCCCCTTCATGCTTTACCATTTCCGTATAACCCAATTCGGTTTCATGTCCCGCAATCGTAATTATTACCGGAGCATCTTTAACGCCTTTTGATTCCAATTCTTTTAGTATTTTATCTTTAAAATCCCCGGAATGGCACGAATTAAAAACAAAAGTCATTGCTTTAAGATCAACTCCGAGTTTGCTTGCCGTATACAAGGCGTTTGCAAACTCCTGAAATGATATATTTTCTGTATCTGTAATATAGAAACCGTCTTTTGAACCGTGCCCGTGCATCCAGAACAAGCTTTTTTTGCCGCTTCTCGGTGAA
>CAYTCB010000012.1:0-20767 GCA_964436195.1 uncultured Elusimicrobiaceae bacterium | reverse complement strand
ATAACTAAAAAAATACTTCCGTTTATTTTGGCGATAACAATTTTATTTACGGGTTTTTTAAATATTGGCAGATACGGCAGTCAGCTGTCCGCAACTGCCGAAACTCAGACTGTCGCCGTATCGGAAACAGTTTCGCCGGCGGTTACCGATACGCAGTTATATGAAAACAATAGATTTTTATTCAATTATCTTCGCAACAATCAGTCTTTATTTGCGCCGTCTGATGTTGCATTTCTTAACGCTTCTGTTGAACTTTCAAACGGCAGTGAAGCGAAAGAATTGGTAAAACAGATATATGAAAAGTTGGGAATCGGCGCCGAAACAGGTTCAGTCCCTGAAATTTTATTTTTGACCGGTTCAAATGCCCCTTTGTATTCGGCTTGCGCATGTTCGGATATTAACGTTATAATTATTCCCGTCGGCGCGGATTTAAAACTTCCTTCGGCCGGCGAAATGGCAACCAAAGTCGCCCATGAAAATACCCATATAAAAAATCATAAAAAAGTTATTTCGGGCGAAATGTCCCAATTGGAAGACGAAACAATGGCGACCGAAGCGGGCGTTGTCGCCGATGAAACGTATGAAAAAAATCTTGTAATAGAAAGTATGTTTAACGGAACGGCTTCAGTTAACAATGTAACTGCAATGCCTTTATTCGGATTTTATTCAATACTTGAAAATCAAGAAACCGTAGTAAAGAAATTTATAGAAATTACAGGCGACAAAAATATAACGTTTAACGATATTTACTATTCCGGTGTTTTCTTCGGTTATCAAAACAAAGCGCAATTGCCGGCGGAAGTTAAGCTTGACAGTTTAGGAGAAAATGAGGTCGCCATACGGCTGTATTACGGAAATACGTCAATAATGTATATTGTAAAAGTTGACGGGAGCGGCTATTCTTTATCCAAAATTGAAGTTTTTTCAGATAATTTATACGTGCAGGCGGATAAAGTACAAATATCGGAGAAAATAAGCCTGTATTATAGTCCAAATCCTGTTTTCGGCGCGGAAGACGTTATTAAAAGCCTTGACATATTAAGCGTTTCGGAAGCTCTTTTGAAATCTAAAAATATAAATTTAGAAACTTTACAGTTTATATCTTTTTATTTTCCGTATGAAAGAGAGGATGACGCCGATTCGGATATAATAAGGTTTATCGTCCGCGACGAAAACGGAATATTTTACGGCATAGACATAAAAAAAGATGTTGGAATTATAAAAATTACAAATAACGCCACCGGAGAAGAGGTTTGGAAAGCCAAAGAAGGTTTGTCAAAAGATATTATCGCGCCTGAAACTTCCCAACAGTCTGGACAAAGAACCGGAACGCTAGGAACTTCGGTAACAATTGAAAGTTCTCGTCCTGAAAAATCGGCTTATTCAAAAATATATAAATTATCCGTAAACAAATTGAAAGCGTTTGTTCAAAACGAAAATAACGGCATAAGCGAAAGATTTTTGGCGTTTCTTATATTGAAAAATAAAGGGATAAATATACAGATACCGGAAGAAATGCTTGCGGCAGGCAAACAGTATCTCAGGGATATAGAAAGCGGCAAAATTACAATAATAACCGCTGAAGAAATAAAAAACAATAAATATAAAACCGCAGATGACAGATTAAAATCCGCGCTTGCTGCGGTTTATTATATTATGCTCAATTCGTATATAAACGAGTTTAATATAGAACAAACCGTATTGGATGAAATTTGGAAAGATATTTATGAAAAAGCCAAAGTCGCCTTTTCAAATTCCGGAGGAGCAGATTCAAGTTTTTCATTTCAGCCGGACTCTCTTACTTCGGATATTATGGCGCACGAACTGCTGCATAATATTACCGATGTATATCTTGGAGCGGAAAAAAATCTCACAAGCAGCGCGTTTGCTGAATTTTCGTCTGATATTGCAAAAATAGTTTTATGCCAACAGCTCGGGATAGATATTCCGTCGGATTTAAAAGACAGATATAAAGAATATGCGGCATATATTAAAGCCGGAGCTGTTCCTCTTGAAGAACATTATCTGGCAAGAGGCATAATCGGACTGATAATGGAAGTTTCGGCTGATGCCGGCAGAAACGTCAACTGGAATAATATGATGTCGGCGATATCGCAGTGTCTGCAAAACGCCGATTTTGTAAATCTTATAAACTCAAATAATTTTAATAAAGTTTTTGCGTCAGTGTTGGAAAAATATTCGGAAATAGAAACGGGCCGGACTGTTGAAGGCGTTGAAGCGTCAAGCGAACAGACATCGGAATTGTACGATAATATCGTAAAACTGCTTACTCCGCAGCTTACTATGACCTGGCTGTCAAAATTGTTGGATTTTCTAAAAATAACCGATTTTGAAAAAAGACAGCAATGGATAAATGCTATAGAAAACCCGATAATAATTTTGGGATTGTTTTCTCCAATAGTAAAAAGATGGTTTATCAAACAGCATAAAGGCCAATCGCCGGAAGTGGTTCAACAGGGAATCAATGAAATATTGAAACAGGCAGGCTTGATAGCGGCAGATTGCGTTCCAACAATGGGTTTAATCAAAATGCTTACAAACAAAACTGCAAGAAAATCTCTGTCAAAAGCCCATGCTTTTTGGAATATCATAAACGGTTCCGCCAATGTCGTTTCTGTTGAAGATGTTTTAAATAAACTCGCTCCGGCATTTTATGAGGGGTATGAATTTTCTGATCAATTTAAAGAAAAAATTCGAAAATTGATTTTAATGGAAACTCTGTTTGACGGTGACACTAAAGATTCTTTCATAGACAGAATAATAGCAAGATTATTGCATGATTTGTTATCAGATTATAACGGTAAATCCGAAGATTATACGTTGTCTGATTTCAATTCATTGAAGATCCCGGAAAGTTTATTGAAAATAACAGATAAGTGGGAAAATGCTTTTAAAGTTCCTGAAATAAGTCTGAAAGAAGAAACGGGCTATAAAAGCATCGCTGCCAAAATAAAATTAGCCAGTGTGGTAAAAGAGGCGATAGACGGACTTGGCGAAAAAAAAGTCGGACAATACACAAGAGACAAAAGAGAATATGAAGTAACAAATATTGAGGCCGGATCATTTAAACAGAAAAGTATACATATAGCAATACAAAAACCAGGGTTTGCTGATATGAATGTTATAGTAAATGATGACGGGAGTGTGGATGTGCAGTTCCCGACTAAATTTAACAACGAACAAGCCATTAAATTAGGCAAAGGCATAAGCTCCCGGAAAGATATAGAAAAATATGTGAGATGCTTCTATGATGATGAATCAGTTGTAAATTATTATGTTTATGAAGCTGAAGAAATAATAATAGATTTATTAACAGAAAAAATAAAAGACACCTCATCTTTCAATAAAAGTGATGAAACATTAGAAGACTGGTCATCTTTTGACTTAAACAAAAATTCAATTTTAAAAACTTTTTTTACAGATTCAATCAATAAAACTAAAAATATTACAACAACAATTAAAGATTTTCTTTTAAGTCTCTTTATTCCGAATGATATTTTAAAAGAACTCGGAATTAAAAGCAGAGATTTATTAATGCCTAATGAATTATTGCAGTCTGATGATAAGATAAAGTCTAAAAAGAGAGAAATTGAAACAAATATTGATGCATTTTTAAAAGATTCCAAAATTAAAAAGGCTATGGAAATGGCAGCTGTAGGACTTGGAATACCTAATATAATTGACAGGGATTTTTTATTGAAAGTTTTTGATTCGGAGATAATGAATAAAGCAGTAAAAGATTATGTTAACGGTGATAAAAACAGAGAAAAAGAGGCTAAAGATTTTTCCAGACTGTACGGCTATATGGTTTTTGAAAAGGAATTTTTTGCCAATCCGTCAAATGCCGGAAAAATTCCGAGTTCTGATTCTGAGATTGAAATAGCTGAGGGACAATCAATATCTCTTGCTGAATGGCTGCATATATGCGACGGACATTCTCCTTTTATGAATGGGAATGACATAAAACATCCTGACAGATATCTGACGGTTGAAGAAGCTCTGCATGATGCAATAAGATGGGAAGATCTTTCCAATATAATGACCATAAAAAAAGATCCGGATATTATTATTTACGGTAAACAAGACGGGTTCGGGCAAGACAGCATAGTATATGTTAAAAATATTTCAGGGAAAGTATATGTATATGTTGAGAATATAGGCGTTTCCGGTTCAACCGGCAGAGTAAAAACTTTTTTTGTAATAAGTGAAAGCAAATATAAAGCAAATCCGATATCGCATATTATTCAACAAATAACAGGTAATGAAAAGGCAAAAGAAGTAGATGCAGAATTTTTAAAACAGCTTACTGTATTGGTTAAAAATAATGCCGGCGGACAGCAAATCCTCCGCGGCGGCGATATTAAAATAGACGATAATCAGGATGCCGGTTATAAATTCTCCAAAGTTACAGCTGCTGCAAGTTCTGATGAATTAGGGATATCGGAAGTAGTATTTGAAAAGGATGAGCAGTTTGATTATTATTTTGCTGACAGCGAATGCATGAGATATGACAGAAAGTCTTTTAAGTGGGAAGTAATGCCGATTAAAAAGATTTTGGAAAGTCTTTCAGAAAAAAGCCCTGTTAAAATTGAGATATTAAAATATTTTAAAAATAAAATAAAAACAGAAAGCAAAAGGTTTTTGTCTAGACTGCAGCTTGAGGACATTATTTTGCCGGCCGGCAAAGACGGAATTTTCGGTTTTAAATACGGACAAAAATATAAATTTTTTGATATGGAAGGAAATTTAGTCGGGGAGATCAGAGAACGGGAACTTCAAATTGTTAACGAAGGAATAGCAGGTTTTATTTATAAAAACGGTGCTTTTATTGTAAGGTTGAAAGACGGTAATCTGCAACTTGAATACAGACCGGTAGTCCAATCTGATTTGCATAAATATATTTATAACGGCGGTTTAACGGATCAAACAGGTGAGATAATAGAAATTACTCAAAATATAAAAAACAATATGCTTTATAAATTCGGCGACATTTCAAATCTAGCACCCAAACAATTATATAAAATAGAACATAAACAGCTTTTTAAATTTGAAGGCGAATGGAAAGTATGCAAAGGCAAAGACGGCAAGAATATTGTTTTAGACCAAGAGGGTCTGTTTGTAATATTATCAGTTTTTAACAGCGGCATAGAAGAGTCTAAATTGACAGATATGATTGTTTTGCAAATAAATCAAATAAAAAGCAATGCCCGTATTTACACAATTGCCGATTCGGATGACGAAAAAAATATAGTTATGCTTGATAATGACAGAGTTTTTTATGCGAATAAATGGTATCAGATACCAAATTTGCAGTCTTATAAAGACATAAGATTTAGAATGATCGATAAAAAAATTGTTGTTATGTATTGTGACGGCATGGAAAAAGGCATATTTTGTATCGGACATTTTTACCAGGATGCAAAGATACTAAACAGACAATATAAATATGTCTTTAACAAAGGCGTATTAAACATAGAAAATCTCCATGGCGAACTTGTTGCGTCTTGCAAAAACGGCGAAGTGGCGTTTGCAGCCGATTATGATTCGTCTGTTTTCGGCAAACGAATAATAATAAATCCGGCATTTAAAGCAGCCTTCTCTGTCTTAGCGGCGCCGTTCAGAGAAAGAAAAGAAATAGACAGAATATATAAGGGCGAAATAGAAACAGTCGATTTCTTAATGAAACATAAGGGTTATAGAGAAGGAGGGAATGAAACTCGTCAGCTATATGAATCAAGGCTTTCTAAATTGTTGAAAGCAATTGGAAAGTTTGCCGGATTCCCTTTATTGATGCGTATTGCAAATGTCGCGGTTCATGCGGCTCTAAATATTCAGGCGCTGATAACAGGTTCTGTTTTATTGACGGTAACGGACGATGATTATTCCCAATATCTGAATAAATTAAATTTAGATAAAGAATCTTTTGAATATGTATATCGGCTTGTTAAATATTCACCCGAGGCAGGGAATGTTTCCGATTTAATAAAATCCGATAAAATAGCGGAAGCAAAAAAAATTATTTACGGATTGTTGGAAGCCGAAGCCGTTAAAACAGAAACCGAAATGAAAAGTTTTTACGACAAAATATATTCCGGAGAAGTTTTGGAATATGAAATCTACGACCGTATTTTCAAATTAAGATTGATGCAGATACAAATGATAATGGATAAATATTTTAGTGAATTTGCCGTTGATAATCTGCCAGTCCTTTATGATGAAAAAGAAATTATTGCCAAAAGCGGATTTGTAGATAAAGATCAGAGTATCAGTATTTTATATGAAACCAAAAATGAAATTTTGTGTATAGAAACAGATTGTATGGGCCTGGCCAAACTGGTATCAAAAAATAAAGACGTTATGGATACTTCTATTCATCAAATTTTAGGAATGAAAGATGTTGATTTGGGTATTGAGATAGAGACGGTTCGTCAGAACGGTAAATGGGCAATTGTAGTCAAAAAAGGCGGCAGGTATGTTCCCGGAACTAAAATAACAATTATTGATGATAATAGTTTGCCGAAATATACAGCGCCTTTAATTGATGCAACTGTATCGGATTTAAAATTAAATCATAAAAAGGAGCTGGACGCTTTAAATATAAATATTGACGACAGGCGCGCATACGAGATAATTACGCTTGATGATGTTTTGACTCCCGAAGGAAAAGTCGACATAACCAAACTGCCGGACGTAAGAAATATCCCGTTGTTGATTTATCCTGCAGGATACGGTCTTGAAAATGATTCGTTAAGCGATAAAGACAGATATAATTTGTTTTTAAAAAATTTAAGTATATTTGTTGATTTGGGAGATGTTTTATTTGAAAAATTGCTTGGCAGGCAGCTGGAATTTATTGAAGAGACGGAATCTTTTTTTATAAGGGAAGCTTTAAAAAATGCTTTGATACACGGCAACGGCGGCGACGTAAATAAGCCGATATATGTAATATGCGGATATGATGAGATTACGGGCGAATATTATGTAAATTTCTATAATCAAAATGATGAAAAAACAAGCGAAAAAATACTTTCAATATCGGCGGCGGCCCGTTTGTCAGGTTCTCATCTTGGGGCATTGAGTCTTGAAGAAGGCGTGAAGTTTCAAAAAGATTTGTATTCAGGTTCTGGTGTTAACGGCAGCGGTATGTTTTTTACGTATCTGACAAACAGCAAATCATACGGTTCAAAAATGAAGCCTTTGATTAAAGAAAAAAACGGCGAAGTCGTTAATAATGAAAAAACACAGGTTGTAAAAAAATACCTTGCATTAGTCGAGCAGAAAGTATCGGGGAAATACGGGAGATCGCCTGAAATAAGCAAGCTTATAATCGATATGATCGAGGAAGATCCGACATTCGTTTTGACTGATTTTAATGATTTTGTAGGAGAAGTAAACGATAAGCTTGAAAAAGCTGAAGATAAACTTATAGGCAGAATTGACGGCAAACTAGGTAATATCATAGATATAATTCCAGATGAAACATTAGCGGCTATGGATGCTGCTGTTATACGCCATAAATATAAAGGATATACCTTGGAACAGGTTAAAAATATAAGCGATTTGGAAATTCAAAAAATGGCTGACGAAATATTGGCGCAATTGCAGCCTATAGCAGACAGAATAACTGCCGGGGATTCTCAAGAAACAGATATTATGCCTTCCGAAATGATTAAAGACGTAATTAATCCCGTAACCGTTATAACTAAAACGGCTGTGCTGATAGTTTCTGCCGAAAATATTAATGAAGAATTGCAGAAAAACGGCGTTAGTACCGATATAAAAACAAATCTTATAGTTACTGATAATATTGAACAGGCTCAAAATCTCAGAGGACAGGGGTTTAATGCGGTCAATATGAGAATTGCTTCCTCAAAAGAAATGAAAGGCAGAAAAGGTTTGATAATAGGAGAATCTGAA
Source organism: uncultured Elusimicrobiaceae bacterium (assembly GCA_964436195.1). Classification (GTDB taxonomy): domain Bacteria; phylum Elusimicrobiota; class Endomicrobiia; order Endomicrobiales; family Endomicrobiaceae; genus Proruminimicrobium. Next base: position 12,829 of record CAYTCB010000012.1, on the reverse strand, counting down.
GGCGTACAAATAAGGGCGTATCTTGATAATGTAAAAGGAGAAATTGTTTTTTATTCAAATGATTCCGGTTTTGATATGGGCAAAGTAAGAACTGAAGATTTAAAAAATATGCTTAAGTCTGTTCTTGCCGAAGGTATAAACAATAAAGCTTTTAAAGGTCTAAAACAAATTATAGTTGTCGAAAATGATACGGCTCTTGAAACCGTAATAAATGCAATGAAAAATGCCGTAACAGACGGATTGACAAAGCCGCCTGTAAGCATTAACCTTGATTTTTCCGGCAGGAAAGACGTTTCTTCAAAAAATATTGAAAAAATAACAAACGGCGAAACTAATAACGGTCTTGATTCCAGTACTATCATATTCAGCGCCGAACAGATTTCAGTCATGAGTGAAACCGATATAAGGACTTTGCAGGCAAAAGGATACGAAGTTCTGGTTATCGTTTCAAAAATATCCCAAGCCGAAGATATAATAAGCCGTCTTCATATAAACGGAGCGGTGCTTAAAACAGACGGAAATATAACGCAAACCGAGCTTATTAAAATAAAACAGATTTCAGATTCAAACGTAAGAGGTTCTGAAATAATAAAAACGCAGATGTATGTTGAAGGAATTTCCGATGAAGTTTTGAATTCGTTCGGCGATATTTATGAAAAATATTCAATTCTTCCTATAGTTGCGGCCGGCTCGCTCTATCCGCAGACGGGCCAAAAATGCAGCGTAAGAATAAACGAAAAAGACGGCAATACCGCAGGACTTTTTGAAAGAAGCAATGTCTTAAGCGTTATTGCCGATAAAATAAGCACGGTAAAAAAATCGGCCGGAATCCTTGCCGATATAATATCAGACATACTAAAACCGGTCACGCCCAAACAGAAATTTATAACTGAACTCAGAAATGTTCAGTCAAGCAAATATGATTTTACAGCTGTTAATATAAAAGAAGCGCTGAAAAACAAAAACGGAGTATTGTTTAAGCTGATTGCGGGCAGAGAATGGTTTGACGGAGAAGATGAAAAAGCCAATGAAGCAAAACTTAAAGGAGCGATAAATGCTCTTTTGTCTGAAAATATTATTAACGGATTTGCAAAAACCAGAGTTGAAAAATTTATGAAAGAAGGCAGATATTATGAAGCTCTCGGCTGTATAAGAGGCTGCGTTGAAAAAACAGTTGAGTCGATGATTATTTCAAAACTTAAAGCCGGCGGAATTGATATAATGCGCGATAAACTCGGCAAATATGCCGGAGGACTTTTAAGAAACGCATTGATAATAACCGGCATCCGTCTTTTGGCGGAAGGGAAAGATATCGAGCCTATTCTCGAAGATGCTTTTATAGATTCGGATATGACCGCGCAGCAGTATTTTGATTCGGTTATTGTTCGTCTTAACGGACAGATAAAAGACATTGTTAAAGCAAATGAATATACTGTAAACGTTTTGGGCGATGAGAAATCAACTGATGAAGCGATAGCCGATTTCAAAGATTTCAATCTGCTGATGCAGGATCAGATAAGAGAAAAATCTACAGTCAAAGCCGCAGGAATATCGTCATCGGCAGCCGTAAGAAGCATTTTGGGCGCTGCATAAAAATATTAAAAGCCGCAAGGAATAAAAAATATTTTATCCCTGCGGTTTTTATTTTAAAGCGTAATATCGGATAACGTGAATTTTAAAACTTTTTCGAGCTCGCCGAGGTTTGTTTCAATTTGATAGCCTATTTTGCCTGCGCTGAAAATTATAACGGGATTTAGCTGCGCGCTTTTATCTAGTACGGTCGTAAAAGTTTTTTTCATTCCCAAAGGGGAGCAGCCTCCGTGCACATAACCCGTAAGGGCAAACAGGTCTTTGCTTTTTAACATATCGATTGATTTTTCGTTAACGCTTGCTGCCGCTTTTTTTAAATCAAGCTCCTTTTCAACCGGTATCATAAATACGTAATGCTGTTTTGATTTTGCAACTGTGACAAGAGTTTTAAAAACTAAATCGGGATTTTGGTTCAATGCTTTTGCTACCTCAACGCCGTTTACGGCGCCGCTGTCAACATAGGAATATGTTTTGTAAATTATTTTGCTTCTGTCTAAAATGCGCATAGCGTTAGTTTTTTCCATGATTTATTATATCACTTTTTATTCAGTTTGCTGAGGGACTGTTATCGTATTTGTGGAAACGGCAGGTTCCTGGATTTCATTGTCGTTTTCATCATGTTTCTTTAAACCGAGCAGGCCTGAAAGTCCTTTTTTTAATCCGTCTGAAACTACATTGTTTAAAATAGACTGGCTGACAACAGACGAAACGCTGCCGAGCAGGCTTAAACTTCCCTGAGGATTATCAACGGTGCCTTTGACTTTTATCATTAACGGCATTATCCCGTTGTCTTCGTGTCTGCCGGGCGCGGTGTGGACTTTTAAGTTTATATTGTTGTCTTTAAAATTTATATTGCCGGCTATTTTAAAAGAAAGAAGACTTGAAACAAAAGAGCATTTTTCAAAATTTGCGACACCGTCTGTAACGTTAATTTTTGTCGTAAAAGAGTCAAAATCTATTTTGCCGTCCATCTTTTTCTGCGGTTCACCCGTCTGTTCCGCCTCTTTTTTTTCGGATGAAAAAACAGATTTGCCTATATTGTCCAGTATTTCTATTACATTTAACGCATTTATTACTTTGCTTACTACAAATAAAGATAAAAATAAGCTTTTTGTAAGCGTGTTTGCGTTTGTAAGTTTATACAAATCTTTTATAGTTCCTTTTCCTGCATAAAAATTCATTGAACCGTTTACTCCGTCCATTGCAGGCGTAAATCCGGCAATATCGGTATTGAACGAAATATCATGCCCTCTGAAAAATACAGTATCAAGATCTTTAACGGCAAAATCAATTTTTACATTTAAGGGAATTGACGGTTCTTCTTTGGACTGGGGCTGTTTTTGTTCCGTCATTTTTTCCGGAGCATCAGGTTCAGGCTGCTGTTTTATGGAATTATCAGGTTCAATTTTTCTGTAAGTTATTTTATCTGCTCGGAAAAAGAAAGATATATCTCCTGACTTTTTTGTAATTATATACGATGCGTTTGCAGTGAAAGGATTGTCGTTAAGATTGCCGTTAAGTTTCGGTATTTTAATGTTTTTTAAATTCTTTATTCCTATTTCGGAATTTATGTCCGTAAAAATGCCCGTATTTACGCTTACAAAACCGGCATTTATAAAACGGCAGATTCCTTTGAGCGGATTTTTGTCTGCAGTTGTAAGATCGCTTTTAAAGGTTCCGGTTAGCTTATAAGGTTTCAGCATATCCATAAAACCGCCGATTTCTTTAAGAGAAATATCGGAATCTGTTTTAAAAGAATAAACAGATTCTTTGCCTCCGTAATTAAAAAAACCCGAAGCGTTTATAAAAGAATTTTCGGTTTTTAATGCAACAGATTCAACGTTAACAATACGCTTAACGGTATCAGCCGACAATTTTGAACGTATATTTATGTAAGGCACAAAAAAATCCGGCATTTCGGTTATATTTGTGAAAATCCCCGAAGACAGATTATTTATTGAAATGTCGGCCGTGACTGACGGATTATTAAAATTTTCAACTGTTCCCTTTAATAAAACGGATGCGTCTTTATACTTTATAACGAAATTTGAAATATTAATGCCGGCCTTTGCAAGATCAAGATCGTTAAGATTTAAAGTTGAATTAAAGGCTGTATAAATGCCGCTAAATTTTTTGTCTTTTAAGACAATATCTGTTTTTAAAGCGGCGTTGAATTTAAAAGGACTGTCAAAAGAAAAATTTTCCACATAAAAAGATATGCCGTCTATTTTTATATCCGTTTTGTTTTTTAAATCACGGTATCTCACGGATGCGTTCTGTATATTTGTTTTGCAAAATAACATTTTCATAAGTTTTTTTGTCTCTTTTGTATCCTGAGCCGTTTGAGAACTGTCGGAAGTTGCGATAAGATTTTCAAAATTAAAACGGCCGTTTTTGTCTTTTGTTATATTTATTTTAATGCCGTCAAAGTCTATTCCCATTACTTTTATTTCACCTTTTAATAAAAGCAGCGGTGCAAAATATACGTAAGCTTTATCGGACGCAAGCAGAAATTCACCGTTTGATTCAACGCCTACGCCTTCAAGAGTAAGGTCAAAAAGGTTTGCCGATATGCCGTTTATGGTAACGTCGGCGCCGGTTTTTTCCTTAATAAGGCGCGTTATTTTGCTTTTTGCGTCATCAAGAGGTAAAATGTACACCAAAGCAAAATGCAGTAATGAAATAACAAGCAAAACTGCGCATAATACGGCTGCTAAAATTTTCAGGGTTGTTTTCATAATATGAGCATTATACAAAAAATAAATGCTGTTCCCGCAGATGTTTACTTCCGCAAAATAATTTGATAGAATAATCGTTCAGTTTGGAAAAACTATATTTTAAGTATAAAATACGGGGGAGTTGTACGATGGTATCACAGAAAAAAGAAGTAGTAGAAAAATTTAAAACACACGCTACTGACACGGGTTCGCCTGAAGTTCAGATTGCGCTGTTGACTACAAGAATTAACTATTTGGCAGACCATTTCAAAAAGTTCCCTAAAGATTTCGCATCAAGAATCGGCTTTTTAAAGATGATCGGCCAGAGAAGAAGTCTTTTAGATTATTTGAAAAGAACCAAAAAAGAATCATATCAAGATATATTGAAAAAACTTGATTTGAGAAAATAAAAAACAGGTTCGTCATAAACACAAAGGATGCGAAAAGTTACATGCACGTGCATGTGATTTTTTGGATCTTTTGTGTGATGTTTATAGACGGACTACAGGAGTTAAAATGGAATTAATCAAAACATCATTGAATGTTGCAGGCAAAGAGATTTTTATTGAATCAGGCAAGCTTGCAAAACAGGCAAACGGATCTTGCGTAGTAAGAGTAGGCGATACTATGGTAATGGCAAATGCCGTTGCTTCAGCAGTGCCGAAAGAAGGAACAGACTTTATGCCTCTTACCGTTGACTATAGGGAAAGAGGATATGCAGCAGGTAAAATACCCGGCGGATTTTTCAAAAGAGAAACAAAGGCAAGAGACAGTGAAATTCTTGTCAGCAGACTTGTCGACAGAACAATCAGACCTCTTTTTCCGGAATACTGGAGAAACGATACACAGATATCAAACATTGTTTTATCGCATGACGGTGTAAACGATACCGATGTTATAAGCATAATAGCTACTTCGGTAGCGCTTCATGTTTCCGATTTGCCTCTTGCCAAACCGGTAGGAGCAGTAAGAATAGGAAGAGTTGAAGGTAAGTTTATCGTAAACCCTACGCTTGAAGAACAGAAACTCGGAGATTTGGATTTGATAGTCGGCGGAACGGATGAAGCCATAACTATGGTTGAAGCCGGAGCAGGCGAATTGTCGGAATCCGAAATGCTAGAAGCTTTAAACATAGCTAAAGAAGAAATAGCAAAAATATGTAATTTTATTAAAGCGCTTCCTTCAAAAGTAAAAATGGTTGTAACGGAACCTGTAATAGATGCCGCTTTGGTTGCCGCAGTTGAAGCCGAAGCAGTCCCTAAAGCTAAAGAATGCGTAACTATAAAAGAAAAAACTCAGAGAGATTCTGCATGGTCGGCTTTTAAAGCTGATCTTCAGAAAAGATTTGCGGAAAAATATCCTGAAAGTTCAAAAGCCATCGATTCCGTAATGGAAAATGTATTTTATAAACAGGCAAGAGAACTTGTTCTCGGCCAGAAAGTAAGAACAGACGGAAGAGCTCTTACGGAAATCAGACCTATAACATGCGAAGTCGGCTATCTGCCGAGAGCGCACGGTTCTGCAGTATTTACAAGAGGCCAGACGCAGGCATTGGCTTCCGTAACTTTGGGAACTCCTGGTGATATGCAGATTATGGATGAGTTGACAGGCGAATATAAAGAAAGATTTATGCTTAATTATAATTTTCCAGGTTTTGCGACAGGCGAACCTAAACCTGACAGAGGTCCCGGAAGAAGAGAAATAGGACACGGAGCTTTGGCAAGAAGAGGTTTGAGCGCTGTCCTTCCTGCAGAGAAGGATTTTTCTTACACAATAAGAATAGTATCAGATATATTGGAATCAAACGGATCGTCTTCAATGGCTTCTGTTTGCGGCGGATGTCTTGCATTGTTTGATGCGGGCGTACCTGTAAAATCCGCATGCGCAGGTATTGCGATGGGTCTTATGAAAGAAGGCGACAATTACGTTATACTGACCGATATCATGGGAATGGAAGACCATCTCGGCGATATGGATTTTAAAGTTGTCGGTACAAAAAAAGGAATCACTGCATTACAGATGGATATTAAAATAACAGGTCTTACAACCGAAATTATGGCAAAAGCGCTTGAACAGGCAAGAATCGGAAGACTTGAAATACTCGGTAAAATGGAAGCTGCTATTTCCGAACCGAGAAAAGATCTTTCGCAGTATGCTCCGAGAATGGTAACAGTCGTTATACCTCAGAGCAAAATCGGCGGATTGATCGGTCCCGGCGGCAAGAATATAAGAAATATCCAGGAAACTACAGGCGCAAAAATTGATATAGAAGAAGACGGTACGGTATTTATATCTTCGGACAGCGCGGAATCTCTTGCAACTGCGAAAAATATGGTTGAATCTTTGACTGCCGAAGTTGAAGTTGGTAAAATATACAAAGGTAAAGTAACAAAGATAATGGCTTTTGGAGCATTCGTTGAAATATTGCCCGGCAAAGAAGGTTTGGTTCATATTTCGAAGTTTGGAAAAGGACATGTTAAGAAAGTCGAAGATGTAGTTTCAGAAGGCGAAGAAATAGTAGTAAAAGTTGACGAAATTGACAAACAGGGTCGTATCAATTTAAGCAAAAATATATAATTGAGGAAATCCTTTATGCCAAGCGCGGAAAAAGATACCAATTTGCAGCAGCAGATACAGTCTCTTTACGAGATGATGCAGGAAGAAAAAGTAGAAGAAATTGAAATAAAATCCCCTGATTTGAGAGTTCATATCAGGAGAAAAGGTGCAAATCCGGTTCGTCATACAGTTCAGCATTCCCACGGCGCGCCGGTTGAACCGGAACAAATAGCAGAACAGCCGAAAGCTCAGCAGTCGGTTGCCGGAGACACTATGAAATCGCCTATTAACGGCACTTTTTACAGATCTCCGTCTCCGTCGTCTCCGATGTTTGTTAAAGAAGGAGATGTTGTAGATACAGGCAAAACTCTCTGCATAGTCGAAGCTATGAAAGTTATGAATGAAATTAAAGCTACCGAAAAAATGAAAATTGTAAGCATTATTGCAGAAAACGGAAAAACGGTTGAAAAAGACCAGGATTTATTTGTAATAGAAAAGTTATAATTTTTGAGAGGAAACAAATGGTAGATGTAATAGGCAATGTGGCAGGCCAGATCTGGAGATATCTTGATTCTGTCGGCGGAGAATCTACTCCGATACAGATAAAAGCCCAGCTTGGTCTGTCGAATACGATGCTTTATCTGGCTATAGGATGGCTGTCCAGAGAAAATAAAGTAGCGATAATACCTTACGAATATTCATATAAAATAAGTCTCATAAGAGACTGACTTGGTGCAGGAAGTTAAGATGGCAAAAAACTGTGGAATGTCTTAAAATTACGGCATGAAAATTTTTTAACTTCTGAGTTTTAAACCCGTCTAAACTTTGTTGTTTTGAGGGTTAAATTATGGCAAGTGCAAAATCACAGAATACAAACCGTTTATTGATAGGAACAGCATGCGCGTTCTTATCATTTTTTTTGCTGTATTGCCTTATATCTCCGCAAACTACGGGTCTTATAGGCGCCTCATTTAACAATATACTCAGAAAGCTTTTCGGCACCGCATCTTATGCCATACCGCCTGTTTTATTGTGGTTTTCAATATTATATTTCCGTATTTCTCTTCAGCTTAGAACGAGGCTTGATATAGTTTTTGCGGTATTTACGGTGATTTTATTTTCAGTTCAATTTGAATTGTTTAAAAAATTCGCTGGAGTTACAGGCGGATGGACCGGCGAAAATCTTGTTCCTTTTTTTATGGAACTTTTCGGTTTCTATATAGCAGTAATCGTAGTTTTTCTGCTTCTTGTTTTTTTGATAACGAGAATATTGAGGCTTTCAACAAGAAAAATGATATCGTATTTTTGGTTTTCCTTAATTGAAGATATAAAAAACTGGAGAGCCGCAAGGCTTGCAAAACAGCAGGAAAAAGCAAGAATAATAAAAGCCGAAAAGCCGAAAGAAATAAAGAAAGAAGAGCCTGCCGTGCAGGAAAAACCGAAAATTATCGAGCCTGATAAACAGGAAAAAATAAAACAGCAGAATCAAGAACAAAAGATAGTAAAAGAGGCAAAGGAAAAAATAGACGTTAAAGGGTTCCCTTATAAGCTGCCGGTGCTCAATCTTCTAAGAGAAGGCGGCGATTTAAACGTTGTTTTAAGCGAAGACGCTCTGCAGGAACGCGCCGAAAGATTAAGACAGACTCTGGCAGATTTTAATATAGAATGTTCCGTAAAGGACATTATTCCCGGGCCCGTAATTACCAGATATGATATTATTCTTGCTCCCGGCATAAAAATACAATCGGTTTTAAATCTGTCCGACAATATTTCTCTGGCGATGAAAACATCCGCCATAAGAATAGTTCCGGTTCCCGAAAAATCGGCGGTCGGAATAGAAATACCAAATCCTAAAGCATCTCTTGTAAGTTTGAAAAGCATACTTGAAACTGAAGAGTTCACGTCTGCGAAATCTCTGCTTACGCTTGCTCTTGGAACAACGACAGAAGGAAAAGGCTATGTTACAGATCTTGCTAAAATGCCTCATCTTCTTGTTGCAGGCGCTACCGGATCGGGAAAATCAGTAGGAATACACAGCATTATTTTATCGATTCTTTATAAAGCAAGGCCCGATGAAGTCAAGTTTATGCTTATAGATCCGAAAAGAGTTGAAATGACTGTTTATCAGGATATCCCGCACTTGTATGACCCGTGCTGCATGGCGGAAGACGCTAAAGTTATTACCCAGCCTAAAAACGCCGCATCCGCTTTAAAAAGACTTGTTTCGATAATGGAAGCAAGATATGAAAAATATGCAAAACATGTAGTCAGAAACATAGATGATTTTAATAAGAAAATGTCAGAAACAGGCGAAGAAGAAAAAGATTATTTTATTGTGGTTATAATAGATGAACTGGCCGATTTGATGCTTGTCGCGGCAAAAGAAATTGAAGATTCTATACAGCGCCTTGCCCAGATGGCAAGAGCCGTCGGAATTCATTTGATTCTTGCCACTCAGAGGCCCTCAACAAACGTAATAACTGGCGTTATTAAGGCAAATTTTCCGGCAAGAATTTCTTTTCAGACGACATCCAATATAGATTCAAGAGTTATTCTTGATACGATAGGCGCGGAAGATTTGATCGGTAAAGGAGATATGCTCTTTTTAACTCCGGCAGAATCAAGACCCGTCAGGCTTCAGGGAGCTTTTGTTTCGACAAAAGAAGCTTCCAGCGTAGTAAAATTTATCTCCGATCAGGAATTTCCGAGAATATATGAACCTTTGATAGTTGAAGTAAGCGCAAGCGCCGTCGCAACAACGGAAGACAAGGCAAACAAAGATTTAATACCGGCTCTTAAACTTATTCTTGAAAGAAGAAGAGTGTCGCAGGATCTTTTAAAGGCAAATTTCGGATCATCTGCAAGAGCAACAAATATTTTAAGCGTTCTGGAAATGAGAGAATTTATATCTAAACCTGAAGGGACAAACAGATGGGAAATAAATTTTGCTAAAATAGAGGAATATATAATGCAAAATGAAAGAGGTGCTTTATGAAAAAAATAATTTCTTTAGTTTTAATCTGCTTTATGTCAGCCGCGCCTGTATTTGCGCGCGAGGGCAGCGCAGTTGCGACAAAAGTTATTAAATCAATGGAAGAAGCGCAGGCGTCCATAGTTGATGCCGCTCTTGAGTATGTCCAGACGATAACCTATTTTTCAACAGGCGAAAGACAGGTAAGCAGAGGCGATATAAAGATGAAGGAGCCGAATATATATATTTACCAGAGACAGCCTAAATACCAGCATACATATATAGACGGCAAAAAGATGATTACTTACGTTCCTGAAAATAAACAGGCCATAGTAGAAAGCTGGAAAGATGTTTTGGAAAATAACGTTGTTCTTGCCGCCGCTTTGAATTTTAATAAAAATTATAAGAATGCCAAAATAGATTATAACGTTACTATGGTTGTACAGACGGATAAAGAATACTGTCTTATGATAAAATCCGTAAATATAAATGAAAATTGGAAACTTTATCTCAATGTAGATTCGACAACATTTCTTGTAAACAGCGCAATTTATGAAAATAATAATTTTAAAGTCGAAGTGAAAATGCACAATTACAAACTGAATACGGGGCTCAGTGACAGCATTTTTGAATTTAATGCTCCAAAAGACGTCGAAGTTGTGGAAATGTAAGGAAAAGACAGAATGAAAGAAATAGGTAAAATTTTAAAGCAGGCAAGAGAAAACAAGAAAATCACGTTTGAAGAAATTCACAAAAAGTTAAAAATAAAAGAGGCGTATATAATCGCTCTGGAAAACGATGACGTAAGCGCTTTTCCGGCAGAGCTTTATTATAAGAATTTTTTAAGAAGTTATGCGAAATTTTTAAATCTGAAGCCTGAAGAATTTATAAAAGACTACGAGCAGGCAAGAATAGAAGAACAGAAAAAAGAAATAAAGCAGCAGGAAGAAACGGCTGTCGTCAAATACAGACTGCAAAAAAAAATGGTGCTTACTCTTATTTTCGCCGCCGTTATGTTTGTGTTTCTTATAGCGTTTGAGTTTTTATTAAAACAGCAGTCAAAAAAAGAAAATGAAAAATATACTGCCGCCGCTGCAGTTGCAGTTTCGACTTATACCGTTAATGCGGCTGAGGTTGCAGTTTCAAGTTCGCAGGTTGTTTTGCAGACGCCGGCTGTTCCTGTAAAACAGAAACTTGTAATAAAAGCAGGCGGGAAAACATGGATAAGCGTTTTTGCCGACAATAAAAAAGCTTTTGAGGGAACGATAACTTCCGGAGAATCAAAAGAATTTATGGCTGATGGCGTTTTTACTCTTAAAATGGGAAACGTATTAAATGCCGTTGTTTATTTTAACGATAAAAAAATCGATATAACCGCAGGAGCAGGCAAAAACAACGTAAATATAATAACACTAAAAAAACCGGAAGCATCTGCAATTGGCAAATAAAAAAGTATCAATTATTACTCTCGGATGTTCTAAAAACACAGTTGAATCTGAATCGGTGGCGGGCCTTTTTTTAAAAGAAGGCTTTGAGCTTACCGGCGATATTTCAAAAAGTTCCATAATAGTTATTCATACATGTTCTTTTATAAAAGACGCCCAGCTCGAATCTGAAAAACAGATAGAATTCGCATGTTCTCTTAAAAAGAAAAGTCCCGGTTTGAAAGTTTTTGTATCGGGATGTCTGCCTCAGCTTTTAAAAGATGAATTTATAAAAAAATATCCTTTTACCGACGGATATGTCGGAACCGGAAATTTCGGGGAAATAGTAAAACTTATAAAAAAAGATTCTTTTTTTTGTGATACGTCTGTTGCAGGCGGTATGAATGATCCCAGAAAAAGAGTTTTGTCGGCAAATCTTCCCACGACATATATAAAAATATCGGAAGGATGCAATCATAAATGCAGTTTCTGCATAATACCGTCTTTAAGAGGTTCTTATGTAAGCAGAACCGTAAAGTCGATAACTGAAGAGGCGAAAGCGCTTGCAGGCTGCGGAATAAAAGAAGTTAATATTATCGCACAGGATACGACTAATTACGGTATTGATATTTACGGACGTCCGGCTCTTGACAGACTTCTCAAGGAATTGTCAAAAATAAAAGATTTAAAATGGATAAGGCTTTTGTATGCATATCCGTCTACAATAAACAGAAAACTCCTTGACGTCATAAATGAAAACTCAAATATCTGCAAATATATCGATATGCCCGTACAGCATATTTCGCGCGGCGTTTTAAAAAATATGGCAAGACCTTTAAATACCGGTGCTGTTGTTGAAAATATAAAAAAAACATATCCGGAAATAATATTAAGAACGTCGGTCATAACGGGATTCCCGGGCGAAACGAAAAACGATTTTAAAGAACTTGCCGGATTTATAAAACAAAACTATTTCGAACATGTCGGGATCTTTTCTTACTCCGATCAGGAAAGGGCGAAGTCGTTTAAATTAAAAGAAAAAATAAAACATGAAACTGCCGAGGAAAGAAAACAGATTTTAGCTTCTCTCCAGTTTGAAAACGTATTAAAAAACAATAAGGCAAGAAAGGGAAAGGTTTTTGAAATTCTTATTGATGAAATTAATTCCGGTAAGGCTTACGGCAGGTCCTGGTTTCAGGCTCCAGAGATAGACAGTAAATTTATAATTGATATTAAAGATAAATCTTTCAGACCGGGAGAATTTAAAGAAGTAATAGCTTCAGATGTTAAAGATTATGATATAATAGGGCAGTCTGTAAAAAGATAAAAGGGTTTTTTATGAATTTAGCAAATAAGTTAACGGTTTTAAGGATAATACTTGTTCCTGTTTTTGTCGTGTTTATGGCTATAAACAGTTTTTGGTGCAATATTTTTGCTTTGTTTGTTTTTATTTTTGCGTCAATCACCGACTATTACGACGGAGTTATAGCAAGACAGCAAAATACCATTACGACATTCGGAATATTTCTTGATCCGCTTGCCGATAAGCTGCTTGTTACTTCGGCATTCGT